>JAOEQC010000061.1 GCA_028388995.1 Ascidiaceihabitans sp.
AAACACGTTCCAATGATGGGCTTGGCCGTCTTCTTCATGTTCCTTGAGGGATCAACGCTCGGCGCGCTCAGTTACATGATGCAACCGATGTTTGACGATGCATTTGTGGCAGGCAACAGCACAACTCTGTACTGGGTTGGCGCGATGTTGATCACGATCTTTGTCGTGCGTGCAATTTCTTCTATCTCTCAAAAACTGCTTTTAACCACAATTGCAGAGCGCACTGCAGCAGCGTTGCGCATTGATTTGTTAGCACAAATGATGAAGCAAGATGGCGCTTTCCATCAATCACACCCACCCGGCTTCTTGATTCAACGAGTTCAGGCAGATGTTAACGCCGTTCGCGATGTCTGGCGCGCAATCATCACGGGCGCAGGACGCGATTTGATCGGGTTGTTTATTTTGCTTGGAATCGCGATCAGCATTGACCCAATATGGGCACTGCTGGCCTGTGTGGGTATCCCAGCCCTCGTTCTTCCCGCTGCCATGGCACAACGCTATGTGCGCCGCCAAGCCGGCATTGCCCGAGATTTGGGCGCACACCTCAGCACACGCTTGGACGAAGTATTCCACGGCATCGTTCAAATCAAATTGAACGCCTTAGAACAGTACCAATCCCGCCAATACAAGACGCTGACAAAGCGGTTTGTGCGCACTGAAATCAAATCTGCCGTTGGTGCCTCAGCGATTCCGGCGATGGTCGATGTCATGTCAGGCATTGGGTTCATGTCCGTGATCCTTTACGGCGGCTCAGAAATCATCGCCGGTGAAAAATCAATCGGCCAGTTCATGACCTTCTTCACTGCCATGGGCTTTGCCTTCGAACCCCTGCGCCGTTTGGGCGGAGTGAGTGGACTCTGGCAAGTCGCAGCTGCTGCAATTGAACGGGTTAAAGAATTATTGGAGGCACCAATCACTCTGACGACAACAGAGAATCCAGTCGCAATTCCAGACGGCACACCAGAAGTTACAATAAAAAATGTTACTTTGGCTTACGGCGACAATACAGTGCTACATGACCTTTCGTTGGTCGCAAAGCCTGGCAAAACGACAGCTCTTGTCGGCGCTTCAGGTGCTGGCAAATCTACGATTTTTAATCTGCTGACCCGTCTTGTGGACCCACAGACGGGGTCCATCGAGATCAGCGGCGTCCCTACCCCAGATATTGCGCTGAACGATTTGCGCGGTCTTTTCTCTGTCGTGACACAGGAAGCGTTGCTGTTTGACGAAACCCTGCGCGAAAACATCCTGCTCGGTCGTACAGATGTAGCCGACGAACAACTGAAAGGCGTTCTAGATGCAGCGCACGTATCTGACTTCCTTGAAAATCTTCCCGAAGGCTTGGATACCAAAGTTGGGCCGCGTGGTTCCGCTCTTTCAGGTGGCCAGCGCCAACGCGTTGTAATCGCACGTGCCCTGCTGAGAGACACGCCAATCCTATTGCTGGACGAGGCAACATCAGCACTGGATGCCCAATCTGAAAACGTAGTTCAAGAAGCATTGGACAGACTGTCTGCTGGTCGCACTACGATCGTGATTGCGCACCGCTTGTCCACCATTCGTGGTGCCGACAAAATCGTGGTCATGGATCGCGGTCGCGTCATGGATCAGGGCACGCATGATGAATTGCTGAAACGTGGCGGTATCTATGCCGACTTGTATCGGCTACAATTTCGTGACGGAAAACAGGTCAGAGATGTGCCCAAGCAGTCAAAATTTGGCCGCTCAACCGACGTCGCTCCTGCTGCCCGCCCAGGAATCTTCGAACGGATAAAATTTAAGTTCTTCGGCTAACGACGATAACGGTCTGCTAACGTCTCAGGATCAACACCTGCAAAATACTGCAGTAATGTGATTAGGTTACGACCACCGCGTTTGAGCCAACCTTGGTTCTGGTACTTCGCCGCACTGGTTGTCGCGGTGGCATCGATCCGACGCAACTTATCCTTCAGAGCACGTACCAACGCGACATCCTCCATCAAAGGGATATCACGGTAACCACCAACAATGTCATATAAATCGCGCGATATAAGAAAACCTTGATCACCGTATGGAAGTCCCAAGCGGCTGCGCAAATTCGCCCATAACGCAACTAGCCGCCCTTTAACGCCGCCTCCATCAAATTGTAGATTGAACCAGCCAGCATCGCCTGTTTGTAGGTGTTGGGCCGCAGCATTGACCCAGCCCTCACTCAGAACAGTATCCGCATGTAACACCAGCAGCCATTCGCCTTTGGCCGCGTCGCATCCCCGCTGCAGCTGTCCACCACGCGAAGGCGCGCCACTCATAACTTCGGCTCCCCAATCTTTGGCAATCTCCAGTGTCTGATCCGTTGATCCCGCGTCAGACACAATCACCTCACGGATCAATCCAGCGTCTAAGGCTTCCATCAAACAAGACAGGGTATGATGCAGCCCAATGCCCGCATTCAGTGTTGGCACTATAACAGAAATCGGTGCACGCATGTCTCAGCCCTTTTGAAATCACGACAAGGTGCTATATGATACTTATAACCTCAAGAGGAACTAACGAATGACCTCCACTGTACCTACCCGCCGCATTTTACGCCTAAGCGGAAAAGACACGCGCGATTTCTTGCAAGGGTTGGTCACAAATAATGTTGGCAAAGTGGACAATGGTTTGGTCTATGCCGCCATTCTAACGCCTCAGGGCAAATATCTGGCAGACTTCTTTCTTCTGGCTGATGGCGACGATATGCTGATGGACACGGACGCGGTCCAAACGGATGCATTGGTGCAGCGATTGACAATGTACAAACTACGCGCCGATGTTCAAATTTCCCAAACAGACCTGCACGTGCACCGTGGTCTATCTGACCTTCCGAAGGACGGCTACATCGACCCGCGCACGTCTGATCTGGGATGGCGCGCCTATCGAAGTGATGAGGCAGCCGACACAGATGTCGACTGGAGCGCTCTTCAGGTCCAACATACCGTTCCGGCCAGTGGGATAGACCTCACACCTGATACATTCATCCTTGAAGCAGGTTTTGAGCGTCTCAACGGCGTTGATTTTCGCAAAGGCTGTTATGTAGGCCAAGAAGTGACCGCGCGGATGAAACACAAAACGGAACTGCGCAAAGGTTTGGCGCAGGTCAAAATAACGGGCGCTGCGGAAAATGGCACGCCCATTATCGCGAATGACAAGGCTGCAGGCACATTACTAAGCCGCGCGGGCGATGTCGCCATTGCCTACCTGCGCTTTGATCGCGCAACAGGGCCAATGCAGGCTGGTGAGGCCACAGTCACGTGGGACGGCCAAAAGTAGGCTAGACTACCTCCCTCCAAACGAAAAGACCCTCCTTAAAAGAAGGGTCTTTTGAATTTTAAGGATAACGTTCAGGCCAATTACGCGCGTTCGGAATATTCCATCGTGTCTGTGTTCACGACGATGTCTTCGTCTGGGCCAACAAACGGTGGCACCATAACTTTTACGCCATTTTCAAGAATAGCTGGTTTGAACGAATTCGCGGCTGTCTGGCCTTTAACCACTGGTTCAGTTTCCGCGATCTTGCAGATTACCTTTTGCGGCAAACGTGCGTTCAAAGCTTCAGTATCGTGGAATTCAACAACGATGGTCATACCATCTTGCAGGAACGGACGGGTCTCACCCAGCAACTCGGCTGGCAATTGAACCTGTTCGTAGGTTTCCATGTCCATCACTGTCAAAAGACCATCGTCCTCAAACAAGAACTGTTGGTCCTTTTGCTCGAGGCGCACCTTTTCTACTTTGTCGGCGCTGCGAAAGCGCTCGTTCAACTTCGAACCATTGCGAAGATTGCGCAGTTCAACCTGTGCAAATGCGCCACCTTTTCCGGGTTTTACGTGGTCCACTTTGACCGCAGCCCAAAGGCTGTCGTTGTGTTCCAGTACATTTCCTGGGCGAATTTCGTTTCCGTTAATTTTAGGCATATGTGTCAAAACCACGTCAAAAGGTTGATGGAAAGTTGTTCGTTCCTATATCTAGTCGGCTGGTCCACTGCAAGACAACGATATGTCGGAGGGCTCAGCGAGAGGTATGCATAATTTGCATAGAAGCTATGCATAATCAGCCTATCCGAATCGAGTTAATTAGGTCATAAGAGGGCTTCAAGTCAAGAAGACAAGAGCAAAAATAATTGAAAGGACGACGGATGAAAGACTTCGTTGACGGCACTGCCTTTAATAACGAACAAGGTAATCGTGCACGCAAACTATTCGCAGCTGTCGTACTGGCTGCACTGGACGATGCAATTTCTGACGACAAGAAGTATGGCAATGGTCCAGAACAAATCGCTCGTTGGGCACGCTCTCGCGATGGTCGCGAAGTGCTTAGCTGCGCAGGTATTGACCCTAACGAACGGGTTGTAACTGGTCTGATGGACTTTGTTGGCAAAGGTGTACGGACTTCCGTAGCCCTGTCACGCGAAGAAAGCGAACGTCGCAACGCAGCCCAACAGGCTGAAGCGGCATAATAGTTTGATCTAACTGCCATGATCGATTTTGAAAAATGCGCCCTTTGATCGGGCGCGTTTTTCATTTGTAGGACGTGAATTTTATTGACTATTTATTTCTGGAAGATGAACAGCCACTGAAGCACGACCCACAATTCGGCCACGACCATCGGAATGCACAAGCCAATCACCCACCAAGGTGATTTGCGCAGCCACAGCATCACAAATGCAATAAGGGCCAGAAAACCCTCAATTGGGGCAACCCACCGTGCCCCTTGATCTATACTCCTGTAACTCAAGGGGCTTTCGAACACCCACCACGAAGTCAGCCAAAAATTGGGCACGTCCATCATCGTGATGCAATGGAAAATCCAACGTCAAATGCAGAAGCGCTGCACCCGCAAGTGCGATAGCCCATTGGCTGCGCCTCCAAATGTCCAGCGCAAAAAATTCCTAGCCAAATAAGGAACGAGTTGTCGATCGCAAAAACCATCTGCCAGGCATCTGAAAAATACAGTTCACCAAACACAGTCTCGGGCGGGATTTTCAACAGAATTTGCACCCCCCATCAGAGATAACGACAAATCAGGCAAAATCCCCCCAACCACAGCAGCCCCTAGAATGCGCAAGGTCGCAAGGCAGTCCAAGAACAGCTGCGCCGATCAATAAATGAGCTGGTGTATTCATGACTTCCTCCGATAGATTGCCAACCTAAGGCAGTCAAAAACGGCAAAGTCCATCTCATTTTTAGTAGGTTATTCGGGTTCTTGCGCTACGAGGGCACGGTGAATTTCACGGCGCACCAGTTTGCGCACATTGCCAGTGATACGTTCACCCAAAGCGCCCTGCAATTCCTCGCGTACAATTTTGCTAACAAGATCACGAAGAGCTTCTTCATCCAAAATCTCATCAGCAGACGGAGAGATCCCGCTGTGGTGCATCGTAGAATCAGCCTCAGGATCTTCATCAAAGTTGACTTCTGCAGCATCGCCCCACTTCATTGATGGAGCTTCGGTGCCGAAGTAGTCACTGCCACCAGTGTCATCAGGCTCCCACTGGTCGTCTGTTCTACCAATGACCGTCTCAAGCGCTGCAATTTTGGGTGTCAGAGATTCGGACTGACCAACAAAGAATGCAGCTTCGTTTATTGACGAATCTGGCTCAGCATCTTCAGACGGCCCATCGATTTGCGGCGCGACGTCACCGACAACCGCTTCCAAAACACAGGGCTCTGGCGCAGGTTCAGCAGCTTTTTCGGCCATATCTTCATGCAATTTTTCTTTAGAGTGATTAAAGGTCGCTTCGGTATCACCTGAAACGTGTTCTTCGGAACCCGTATCGTCGTCGTTTTCTGATGTTTCCGCATTATTTGCATCGTGGCCTTCAGGACCAGCACCAAACTCGGACCATGCTTGAATGGTAGATTCTGCAACAACTTCGCCTCGATCATCTGCAACACGCAAAGCAGGTGTTAAAACCAATCGATCTGAGAATTGCGCTTCTGTTACAGCCGCTTTCATTGACGGACGATTGTCATCCGAAACCAATCGACGGATAGACGACAACACATCTTCGACTTCTACATCCGTTACTGGGTCTGACATTTGTTATACCACTCTTGCCTGAGCTAACGATACAGCGGGTCAGCGATTCGGACAACAGGCCACTCAAACAGCAACGTGATTAAACTCCGTCCTAAACGAAAGATTATAATTTAAAGCTGTTCGCCTGCTCAAAGCCATCCAAGACAGGCGCGCCTGCATTGAAGGACATGCGCCAATTCATCTTACCATCGATCTTGTGACCAACACGAACTTCACCAAGGGCACCCGTCATAAAGATACCCGCGATGCGACCACCCTCTTTCAACTGGTCCAACAAAGCTACAGGAATTTCTTCAACTCCGCCCTGGACCAACACAACATCGTACGGACCATGCTGTGCAGCGCCTGCTGTCAGCGAGCCTGTATGAAGAATCACATTGTCCATTCCAGCTGTGCTCAAAGCTTCTTGGGCATCCGCCACCATTGCTTCGTCTTCTTCAACAGCGACAACGGCTTCGGCCATGTGTGCCACAACAGCCGAAGAATACCCGAATCCAGTGCCTATATCCAAAACCAATTCGTTGTTTTGAATATTCAAAGCGTCCAGCATTTTTGCCAAGGTACGCGGCTCCAAAACCACACGGGCACCGCCCAAAGGCAGGTTTTCACCCATATAAGCCGCTTCTCTTTGTGCTGTCGGGACAAAGTCCTCACGCGCAACAGATAACATCGCATCGATAATTGGGAATTTAGTCACATCTGAAGGGCGAACCTGTGTGTCGACCATCATTGTGCGGCGCATCGCAAAGTCTGTCATCTGTTGAACTCGTTCGTCAATTTCTATTTGAATCCTGATGTGCCACATCTGATCCCGCACGGCAATGTCAGCTTAATGCAAATTGAGCATAGGAGGCCTTGCAGGCACAAATCAATTGGGCTAACCCCTCTGGTACTACCCTGGCGGCGAGTTGGTAGAGTGGTTATGCAGCGGATTGCAAATCCGTGTACACGAGTTCGATTCTCGTACTCGCCTCCAATAAAATCAATCACTTAGATGATTAATTACTCCAAAAACACACGAAAAATCTCATACACAATTCATACACAGTCCGTGGACAGTTTTCTCATTGATTCCTGCACTCCTACCAGTATCATCAATGAAATCAGGTAGATGAGAAAAAAGAGAGATAAGTGTGAGTGCTGGCGTCCAAGCAATTTCTATACACAAACGACTGGTTCTTGATAAACGAGAAAACAGCGATAATTGGTACGCTCGACTATCTCTTGAAAACGGAACGAATATCAGACGCAGCACGAAGACAGCCGACCTAGAATTAGCAAAAGAAATTGCTTTGAAAATCTACTACGAAACAGAAGCAAGAATTGCCAACAACCTACCCGCCTCTACTCGTAAGTTTCGTCATGCCGCAGAGCATACAATAAAACGCATGAATGACGACTTAGACGCTGGTCTGGGTAAGTCAGCGTATAAAGATTACATATCTGCGTTGAGAGTTTGGTTCATTCCATATTTTGCCAACATAGATATCAATAAAATTAACTTGAAAGCACTGACTGAGTTTAACACCTGGCGAGACGAAAAACGTGAAAAACGGTTCTCGCAATCAGGAATCAACAATCATAATGCAGCACTCAATAAAGTGCTTGATGAAGCAGAGTTGAATGGTTGGATAACAAAAGCAATGCGACCAACATTGCTGAACAAAGGTGTTGCTACTCAAAGCAGAGGTAGTTTCTCAAACGCTGAATATAATCGACTAACTCGTAATTTAAGAGATTTTCATACTAAGACATCAAGACCGAAAGCCGCCGCAACCAGAGAAACACTCAGAAACTATGTCATGGTTCTCGCGAACACAGGTATCAGACATGGAACTGAAGCGTTAAATCTTCGCTGGCGACATATCGATTGGTATGAAAAAGATGACGAGAAATATCTTGAGTTCAGCGTCGACGGAAAAACAAACAGTCGGTCACTCATTGGTCGAGATAGTCTCTCAGATATCTTGCTACGCCAGAGCCAACTAAACCCAAAATTAAACTTCAGTGATATTGACGATTTACTCAAGTCTAAGAATGACGAGCTTGTTTTTGTAAACAGACTCGGCGAACGTGCGACGGTCTTTAACTTGAACAGAGCATTCAACGCTTTACTTCATAATTTATCGATGAAGAGTGGAGCGGACGACAAAGAGCGGACGCTTTATAGTCTGAGACACTACTATGCGACCCAAGATCTATCACGAGGTATGAGTACTCATATGCTTGCAAAGCAACTTGGCAACAGCACGACGATGATCGACAAACATTACAGCAAAGTCAGCCCTCGATTAAACGCTGATCTTCACAGTGGTCGAACAGCAAAAAAGACTGCAGCAATCAGAACAGACCAGACAACTTCTTGTCCATTCTGCGCAGAAGACATCAAAGCCAAAGCAATCAAGTGCAAGCATTGTGGTGAATGGCTGAACA
>JAOEQC010000062.1 GCA_028388995.1 Ascidiaceihabitans sp.
ATCAGGGCGAAACCCCGGTTGGCCCTCTTCTGTGCCGCCTGCTTTCATGGCGGCGGCGTGCAGTGCGCGCACTTTGGCTTGGCTGGTTACCTCAAGGGCTACCATCGCGCCGTTGCCTGCTGATGCGGGTTGCCCGTTGAAGGTGGGTTTTACGTAAAAATCTGGTAAAGTTGGGCGCTGGCCCGTAGGGACGGGTAGGGCGTAGCTGAGGCCCTCAGGTCCCTCTTTCAGCCCGTAATTCAAGGCAGGGAGAAAAGCAGAATAGAACCGCTTTGCGAGCGAGATGTTGTCAGCACCGACTGTGATGTATGCGATCATGGGGAATGGGCCTTTGCCAAGGGGAGGGCATAAAGTGGGGTGAACCCCACCCTAAGCGTTAGCGTCCGCGGATGCGGGGGTCTAGCGCGTCGCGCAGGCCGTCGCCTAGGTAGTTCACCCCAAGTACGGTTAGCGAGATGGCGATGCCTGGAAGCAAGACGCGCTCTGGGTATTCTTCCATCCGTGGCACGGCGTCGGCCAGCATTTTGCCCCATGTTGGGAAGTCTGATGGGAAGCCTACGCCTAGAAACGACAATGCGCTTTCCGTAATGATCGCGACCGCCAGTCCCAGTGTTGCAGATACCATGATCGGTGAGATCACGTTTGGCAGCAGGTGACGCCGAATAATAGCCCCAGACGTGGTGCCGATGGAGCGGGCTGCAAGGATGAATTCGCGCTCTTTCAACGCTAGTATTTCGCCCCGCACGATGCGTGCGGTTTGCATCCAGCTTGTCAGGCCCACGACCACAACGATTAGGATGAACATGCCTCCCTCTGGACCAAAGTTGGCGCGCAGGGGTTGGCGGAACAGGGTCACAGCTACCAATAGAAGTGGCAGAATTGGTAGTGATAGGAACAGATCGGTCAGGCGCATCAGCAACCCGTCGAGCCGTTTAAAATAGCCCGCAGCAACGCCAACGCCTGTGCCGATTGAGAGCGACAGCAACATCGCCGTCCAACCCACAGCCATTGAGGCGCGTCCACCCGCAATCATTTGCGCAAGCAGGTCACGCCCTAAGTTATCTGTGCCAAAGGGGCGGTGCCATAGCGTCTTGGCCCCACCATCCCAGACCGCGATCCAGATGGGGCGCACGTTCTTGTTGCGGATGTCCAACTTTTGCGCGTCCACGGTCCACAGGTATGGCCCAAGCAGAACAGCAAGCGTGATGAAGACAAGGAAGCCCCCGCCAAACACAGCGCCTTTGTGCTTTTTGAACTGGTCCCAGACGTCCAACCACTGATTGCGCGGTGGCTTGGCTGGTTCTTTGTCCTGAAGGGCCGCGTATGGATCGATTTCGTTTGCTGTATCAGTCATAGCGGATCCTTGGGTCGAGTACGCCGTAAAGCACGTCTGCGACCAGGTTAAACACCACTATCATAATGGCGAAGATAAAAGTGATGGTCATAACCATAGGAATGTCGTTGGCGAACAGGGCGGTGATCAGCAGTTGGCCAATCCCGTTCACGCCAAACACGTTCTCTGTGATGATCGCTCCGCCAAAGATGGAGGGCACGCCGAGGGCAATAACCGTGATTACGGGAATCATGGAGTTGCGCAGCACGTGTACCATAACTACGACGCCCTCTTTCAGGCCCTTGGCGCGGGCGGTGCGCACGTAGTCCTGGCTCAGGTTGTCGAGCATCGAGGCGCGCATGTAGCGGCTGATTTGTGCGGTGGTTTGGAGGGCAAGCACCATTACCGGCAAAATCATTTGTGACAGCTGATATTTGAAGCTGGCCCAGTCGTTGACCACGTGGGTGGTGTCATAGATGGAGGGCAGCCAGCCGAGTGTCACCGAGAATATCACGATCAGTAGGGGACCAGTGAAGAAGGGCGGAATAGAGAAGCCAACCATCGTGATGAATGTACCGGCTTGGTCAAAGACGGAGTAGTGACGGTAGGCCGAATAGATACCGATGGGCAGGGCGATCAGGATGCCGACGATATAGGCCAGTCCAACAACCCAAAGCGTTTGTGGTATGCGTTGAATGACGATGTCCATGATCGGCGAGCGGGTCTGCCAGCTGATGTTGCGCTGTTGTGGGACAAGCTTCTCAAGTTCAGAGTCATAGACCATGCTGAACTGTGTGTCTGGCAGCCAACCAAACAAGAAGCTGTCGCGGGTCATCCAGTCAATCAAGAACTGTGGTTCCACGATGAAGAATTGGTTGAGCCATTTGAGGTATTGGATGTGTACCGGTGCGCCAAGGCCAAGGGCTTCGCGCATCTTTTGCTTCACTTCTGGCGGTACTGTCAGTGGCACTTGGGCCATTGGGTCGCCAGGGGCAAGCTGTAACAGTCCGAAGATTACGATACTGATGAACAAAAGCGTCGGGATCGAAGTGATCAATCGACGGATTGTGAAGGTCAACATAAGCGGCGCCTTTGTGCGTCAGTCGTTGGGGGTAGGGATGTAAGGGGCGCGCTTGGCACGCACCTTACGATGATTAAGGTCGACTTAGTTACCGGTGCGGTACCAGTCAGCCACATTCCACGTTTCTGAGTCGAATACGTTGAGAACAACGCCGCCCAAAGAGTTGGCATGTGCAGATACACGGCCACGGTCAACAAGCGGAACGATTGTGTAGCTGTCTTTTGTCAGCATGTCGTTCATTGCTTTGCCCAACTCACCACGTTTCTCAAGATCACCAGTTTTGGCAAGCTCGTCGATCATAGCGTCATACGCTGGATCACAGAAACGGTTGATGTTTTCACCCTGCCATTGGCTGGATGGCTTAGGCTCGTTGCCACAACGGTAGGCCGCGAGGTAAGCTTGTGGATCTGTGCCGTCAAACACATTCGCATACATTTCTACGTCTGCGTAGAATTTTTGGAACGTATCAGGGGAACCTGGGTCACCGCCGAAGAATACGGAACCATCAAGGTTACGCAGTTCTGTTTCGACGCCAATTTGGCTCCAGTAGTCTTTAATCAAGGCTTGGAAGTCCTGACGTACAGCGTTCGTGGATGTTTGATACAAGATTGACAAACGCACGTCGCCTTTAGCTCGGACGCCATCAGCGCCCATGGCCCAACCAGCTTCATCGAGCAAAGCGTTTGCACCGGTGATGTCTTGTGTCAGGCATTCAGTGTTGTCAGACGCATACAAAGCAGGCGCTGGAACAAGGTTACATGTTGGACGACCTGCGTCGCCGTAACCTACATCAACAAGCTCTTGGCGGTTGATGGCCATGGAAAGTGCTTTACGCACAGCAAGTTCTGATAAGAACGGGTGTGGTTCTGCAACTGTGGCACGAGTCTCTGCTGGAAGATCAGGTGAAGGGTTGGTCAGGTTCATTTCCAGACGCTCAACAAGTGCGCCAAACGCGGAAACCGGAACACCTTTGCCGCCCTGGGCCATCTTCTGGATGACGTCTGGTGCAAGCTGTAGGTTCCAACCATAGTCAAATTCACCAGTTTCCATAACCGCACGACCAGAGGCTTCGGCAGAACCGCCACCTTTGAATGTCATGGATGCAAACGCTGGTTTGTTTGGATCACGGTAGTTGTCGTTTGCGACCAGTGTAATCACGTCATTCGGTTTGAAGTCTGTGACAACAAATGGGCCTGTACCGATTGGGCCAAAGTTGGCTTCTGTACATTCTGGAGCGCGCGCGCCCAAGCAATCAGCGAACTGTGCCGCTTGGATAACCGGTGATTGGCCGCCAACGAATGGGCCATATGGGTTTGGTTTTGCTGTTGAGAAGGTAACTTTTGTTGTCTGCGCATCAATCGCTTCCACGCTTTCGACGCCTTCAAACTTAGCCAACTGTGCACAGCCGCCTTCAGGGTTCATGCAATACTGTGCTGTAAACACAAGGTCAGCTGAGGTCACCGGTGTGCCATCAGACCACAGTAGACCCTCTTTTAGCTTCCAAGTGATGGATGTTAGGTCCTCGGACACGCCGCCGTTTGCAACTGTAGGGATTTCATCTGTCAGATATGGAACCAAGGAGCCGTTTTGGTCAAAACGCGCCATCGGTTCGATGACAACGGCTGAGGACTCAATATCCTTTGTGCCGCCGGACAAATACGGGTTTAAGATTGAAGGGGCTTGCCAATAGATGATTTTGACTTCGCCGTCGCGACCGCGTTCACCTTCGTGACCGTCAGCCAGTGCAAAGGGTGCGAAAGCAGTGGATGCGATGGCCCCAAGCAAGAGGGTTTTAAGTTTCATGTTTTACTCCATGTTGGACACAGAACTGTGTCAATTATTCCGCAGATCACCAACGTTGGGCCTGAGGCATTTGAGATGAATTGAAAAAAACTCGCGAAGTAAGCGGTATAACCCAGCCAAAGTACAACGTTTTTTGGCAGTCTTCGCTTGTCCCCAACAAGCCACTGATCGTCATCGAAACAGGTTCTGAAAAAATTGCAAGGGCGTTGATGGGCGACGTGAGGAAAAATTAGTTTTTGGTCTTGATTCAATTTTGTGTCAGTGACCCGCATCTATTTGACACCTGCCAAGCGTTACACGTAGCCTTAAAAAATGCTCATAGACCGGGCGCTTTGGGGGACAATATGCTAGATCACGAGAACACGTCGACAATTGGGACGCCGATCGCTAAAATCCATGGTTTACGGGTCGAATTCCAAACAAAAGACGGTTCTGTCGTCGGTGTTTCGGACGTTTCCTTTGATATTAATTCCGGTGAAACGGTCTGTGTCGTCGGCGAATCTGGATCAGGGAAATCGGTTTCTTCGCTGTCTTTGATGCGCTTAGTTGAGTTTGGTGGCGGTGAAATTACCGGCGGTCGCCTATTATTTGATCGAAAAGATGAAGGTCAGATTGACCTGGCCCAGACTGAACCGAATCTGATGCGTTCGATCCGTGGCAATGAGATAGGCATGATATTTCAGGAGCCGATGACGGCACTGAACCCCGTTTTTACCGTTGAGCGTCAACTGACCGAAGGTTTGCGCCTGCACAAAGGTTTATCCAAGGTTGAGGCCTCTGAGAAGGCGCTGGAGCTGATGCGCGAAGTGCGTATTCCAGAACCAGAGCGTCGTTTGAAACAATACCCCCACGAGTTGTCAGGCGGTATGCGCCAACGTGTGGTGATCGCAATGGCGCTGGCCTGTGAGCCGCGCCTTTTGATTGCGGATGAGCCAACTACGGCTTTGGATGTGACCATTCAGGCTGAAATTTTGGCCCTGATGGACCGATTGAAGCGCGAAACCGGCACCGCCGTTATGTTCATCACTCACGATATGGCGGTTGTTGCTCAGATGGCTGACCGGGTTGTGGTCATGTTCCGCGGTGAAAAGGTTGAAGAGGGGACTGTCGAGGAAATCTTTGAAAACCCGCAGCATCCTTACACGAAGGCCTTACTGGCCGCCGTTCCCAAATTGGGCGAGATGACGGGCAAAGAATATCCAGAACCGATGGTTCTGATGGGTCGTGATCAGGGCCCGATTGAGCCGATCAAAGGCAGTGACGAAGTCTTGCTGGAAGTTGAGAACCTCACCACCCATTTCCCAGTCAAGGGTGGGTTTTTTCGCCGCACAATTGCGAATGTTCACGCTGTTGAGGACCTGTCGTTCACCATCAACAAAGGTCAGACTCTGAGTTTGGTTGGAGAATCTGGCTGTGGTAAATCCACTGCCGGTCGTTCGATCCTGCGCCTTGTTGATCCGCAAACTGGTGCTGTGCGCCTTGGGGGTAAAGACATTATGGCGCTGGATACCAATGGTTTGCGCAATGCCCGCCTTGATATGCAGATGATCTTCCAAGATCCCTTCGCATCTCTGAACCCGCAAATGCAGTTGTCGGATCAGGTCGCCGAACCCATGCATAACTTTGGCACGTTGAAGGGCAAAGCGCTGCAAGACCGCGTTGAGATGCTGTTTGATCGTGTTGAGCTGCCGCGCAGTTTTATGCGTCGCTACCCACATGAATTGTCAGGTGGCCAACGTCAGCGGGTTGCGATTGCCCGTGCCTTGGCATTGAACCCGAAACTTATCATTGCGGATGAAGCCGTGTCCGCACTGGATGTTTCCGTGCAGGCCCAAGTGTTGAACCTGATGATGGAATTGCAGGCCGAATTGGACCTGTCGTTCTTGTTTATCTCACACGACATGGCCGTTGTTGAGCGCGTCAGCCACAATGTGGGTGTTATGTATTTGGGCCGTATTGTTGAGATGGGGCCACGCTCTGCCGTGTTTGAGAACCCGCAGCACCCATATACTCAGGCTTTGATGAAGGCGGTGCCTATCGCTGATCCGCGCAAGCGCAAGGATGAGAAAGATTTGAACTTTAAACCCATCCCGTCACCCATCCACCCTGCGTCTTATGTGGCCGAACCATCGGTGTACCGCGAAGTTGGCCCAGGCCATAAAGTGTTGGTGACAGACAGTGGATATTGAGCCTGTGAACCGTTTAACCCCGCTTGAATTGATGACCCAACTGATCGCCTTTCCTACGGTCAGTCGTGACAGCAACCTGCCGTTGATCGAGTGGGTCGAGACCTATCTGACCTCACACGGTATCACCTCGCACGTTTGGCCAGATCCTGATCAGCCTCATAAGGCTGCGTTGTTTGCCCATGTTGGCCCTGATGTGGAGGGCGCTGTTGTGTTGTCTGGGCACACGGATGTTGTGCCTGTTGATGGCCAGCCGTGGGACACGGACCCGTGGGAAGTGGTTGAGAAAGACGGCAAATACTATGGCCGTGGCACCTGTGACATGAAGGGCTTTGACGCATTGGCGATCTGGGCCTTGGTTGAGGCGCATTACGCAGATATTTCACGTCCCCTTCAGATCGCGCTTAGCTTTGATGAGGAAGTTGGCTGTACCGGTGCGCCGCCCATGATTGAGGCGATGCAAGGCTTGTTGCCCAAGGGTGATGTTGTCATTGTGGGTGAACCTTCCATGATGAAGGCCGTGACCGGCCATAAGGGCGGCAACGCTTACATCACCCATATGATCGGTTTCGAGGTGCATTCCTCGATCTATTACCAAGGTGTAAGCGCGATCCATGAAGCGGCCCGCCTGATCCAGTGGGCAAACGAACAGAACGAGGCCAATGCGGCCGCGACGCCTGCACCAATGGCTGCGATGTTCGATCCGCCCTATACTACGTGGCACGTAGGCACGATTGATGGTGGCACAGCCGATAACATCACGGCCAAGGATTGCCATTTCAATATGGGCTACCGCGCAGTTCCGGGGGATGATCCTGCTGCATTGGACGCGATGTATTTTGCCAAAGTGAACGAGGTGAAGGCCGCGATGCAGGCGATCCAACTTGAGGCGGATATTAAACTAACGCCAAAATTCGCGGTGCCGCCGTTGTTGCCTGAAACGGATGGGGCAGCTGAAACATTGGCCCGCGTTATTACGGGTGACAATGCGAGCCATGTGGTCAGCTATGGCACAGAGGCAGGACAATTTCAGGCGGCGGGTTATTCCGCTGTGGTCTGTGGCCCTGGTGATATTGCACGAGCCCACCAGCCAAATGAATTTATTGAGGTGGCTCAGTTTAACGCAGGCCATCAATTCATGCGCGATTTGCTTGAGAAATTGGCATAGCTGCTGTGCTTCGGGTGTTCTTATGACTCCGTTTCCGATCTCATTGTCCACACCAATCACATATGCAGGTCCGCCACCTAGTGAAGCGGATGTTGTTGTTATTGGCGGGGGTGTCATCGGTGTGTGCACCGCGCTGTTTCTGGTTGAGGCTGGTAAACGCGTTGTCCTGCTGGAAAAGGGCCGTATCGCGGGGGAGCAATCCAGCCGCAACTGGGGGTGGATCCGTCAACAGGGCCGTGACCCAGATGAAATTCCGATTATGGCCGAGGCACAAAAGATCTGGCGTGATTTGGCGGCTAAAACCAATGTTGATATTGGCCTGACCCAAGGTGGTGTGACCTATCTGGCCCACACAGAGGCGCAGATGCAGGGTTATCGCGAATGGTTGGACCATGCCAAAGCACATCACCTTGGCAGCCGTATGTTGACTGCCGCGAGTGTTTCGGAGCTGTTGCCAAATATCCAAGGCAATCATGTTGGCGGTATTCACACCCCAAGCGATATGCGGGCTGAGCCATGGGTTGCTGTGCCTGCTTTGGCGGGTATCGCCGCTCGTGTAGGGGCCAAAATCATTGAAAACTGTGCGGTGCGTGCGCTGGATATGACTGCGGGACGTGTGAGCGGCGTTGTGACCGAAGCGGGCCTGATCAAAGCGCCAGAGGTTGTTCTGGCTGGGGGTGCGTGGTCCTCATTGTTTTTGCGCAATATGGGGGTTTCCATCCCGCAGCTGAGCGTGCGGGCGACGGTGGTGGCAACTGATCCGTTGCCTGTTGTGCAAATGGGCGGCGTTGCCGATCGTGATCTGGCGTGGCGGCCCCGTGTCGATGGGGGATATTCCCTTGCCTCTGGCGGGTTCATTGAGCTGTTTGTTGGCCCTGATGCGTTCCGAGCTTGGCCCAAATTTCTTGCGCAA
>JAOEQC010000063.1 GCA_028388995.1 Ascidiaceihabitans sp.
TGTCAGGTGCACCAAAGGGTTTTGCAATTCTTGCTGCAATGTCACTTATCTGATCACGTTGCGACAGGTCTGCCGCAACAGTTGCGGCGTTTGCGCCTGTCGCCTCTGCCCATGCCTCCAGTGCCTTGGCGCGGCGTGCAACGCCAACCACCTTTGCACCAGCCGCCGCCAAAGCGATGGCCGCCTGTTGACCGAGGCCAGCACTGGCCCCAGTCACACAGGCCACACGGCCTGTCAGGTCAAACATTTGGGCGGCGTTACTCATTGCCAATCAAATCGAATGTTTCTTCCGGAAAATATTTTTCCAAACGAACATCTGCGGCCCGCGCGTGACCTTCCATTCCCTCAAGGCGTGAAATGCGGGCTGTGGCCTCAGCAATGCGTTTTGAACCAACGCGTGTTGTGCGCTGCCACGTCACGATCTTCATGTATTTGTGGACAGACAAACCGCCTGTGTATCCAGCGGCACCAGATGTTGGCAGAACGTGGTTTGTGCCAGACGCTTTGTCGCCGTAAGAAACGGTGGTTTCTTCGCCCAGGAACAGTGAGCCATAACAACTAAGGCGACCCAACCACCAATCCAGATCTTCTGCTTGAACGGTCAGATGCTCTGGAGCATATTCATCGGATACAGCGGCCATTTCTTCGCGGTTGACGCATAGGATCACTTCGGCATAATCGCGCCATGCTGCAAAGGCATTTTCTCGGTTTAACTCTGGTAGGTCGTCGATCAAAGCAGGAACACGGGCCATGACATCTTTGGCCAATGCGCTGTCATCGGTGATTAACCAGACAGGAGAGTTATAACCGTGCTCTGCTTGGGACACCAAATCGGTCGCAACGATATGTGGGTCAGCTGTTTTGTCCGCTAGTATCAAGCTGTCAGTTGGACCCGCAATCATATCGATGCCAACGCGACCAAATAGAATACGCTTTGCTTCTGCTACAAACTGATTGCCAGGACCAACAAGGATGTTGGCTTTTGGCAGGCCAAACAAACCAAAGGTCATTGCCGCAACACCTTGGACGCCACCAAGAGCCATAATTGTATCAGCACCACAGATGTGTGCCGCGTAAACGATCGCTGGTGCAACGCCCACGCCGGGACGTGGCGGGGACGTTGCAGTAATGTGGTTACATCCCGCAACTTTTGCGGTTGTCACTGTCATGATTGCAGATGCGATGTGGCTGTAGCGACCGCCGGGAACATAGCAACCTGCAGCTTCAACTGGAATCGCTTTTTGACCTGCAATCATCCCCGGAACGATCTCGTATTCGATGTCGCTAACTGTGGTTTTTTGTGCTTCGGCGAAGCGACGTACGTTGTCGTGGGCGAACTGAATGTCTTCTTTTAGCTTCTGTGGGACAATATCACAGGCCGCAGCGATTTCATCATCTGTTAGGATAATACTGCCATCGTAGTTATCAAATTTTGCAGCATACTCACGTGCTTTATCATCACCGCCTTCTTCAATATCTCTCAAGATATTAAGAACGATATCATGCACATCAGATGCACCTGATTGCGCAGTCAACGTCGCTTTTTTTAGGTATTTTCTTGCCATGAGTTTCATGCCTTATTTGTAAATTTCTGGAAGGAACGTTGTGGAAATTGCAGGGACGAATGCGATTAGAAGAACAACGACCAACATGCACAAAACGAACGGGATGGCTCGCCAAGCAATTTTCAGTATCGACTCTCCTGCGATGCCAGAAACGACAAACAGGTTCAACCCTAGGGGTGGCGTGATAAAGCCGACACCCAGTGCAGTGATCATCATGATGCAGAACTGAATTTCATTCATGCCGATGCTGTCAGACAATGGCTTTAGAATTGGCGCTAGTATTACGATGTTTGGTGTGGTTTCCATCACGCAGCCAGCAGCGATCAGGATGCCGATCATCATGATTATAAGGATGGTTGGATTGTCGGTCATCGCTGTTGCTGTGGATACAAAACCCTGCGGTACTCCCATGATGGCAAGGGCCTGTGCCAAAGGTAATGAAAAAGCGATGATCGGCAAAATGATCCCGTTGACCTTGGCAGAACTGACAAGCATCGCAGGAAAGTCTGCAAGCTTAAGCGTACCAATGGTGAAGCCAATGATGATGGTGACCACTACCGCTGTTGCGCCTGCCTCAGTGGGAGTCAGACGACCTGAAAATATGCCGTAAAAGATAATTGCAGGAACAATGAAAGCATACCAGCCTGATGTGAGCGCACGGCTCAATCTGGAGAAGTACTCAGTTGCTGACAGATTGCCACCACCTTCATAATTGTAAATCCGATTGACTATGAGGTTGGTAATTAGGATTGCCAGCAGGATCGACACGCCTGGTATGACCGCTGCCAAGAATAGGGTTGAGGCAGAAATTCCCAAAATGAGACCCACGATGATATAGGCAATTGATGGTGGAATTAGAATACCAGTACACGCGCCTGCGGCAACCAGCGCACAGGCATATGGACGCGGGTAGCCGCTCTCAACCAATCGATCGATGGTCATACGGCCCACTGCCGCAGCACCAGCAGCGTCTGAACCTGAAATTGCGGCAAACATGCCACAGACCAAAACGGTCGCTGAGCCGAACCCACCTTTTGCAAACTGCGTCAGCGCCTCGGCTACATTTAGGAACTTGCGCGACAGGCCCGTACGTACAAGTATGTCTCCGGTGAGTATAAACAGCGGGATAGCCGTTAATGCGAAAGCGTCAATGCCGTGGAATAAGCTTTCGCCCAGTAGGGCCAAAGGCAAATCTCCTGCCATGAGCAACATCATCGTCGCTGCGACACCGATAGATGCCCAGATAGGCACTGCTAATGCACACATTATAACAAATGCGATTACAGGGATGTAGAAATCCCATCCGAGGATAACTACTGTTTCAGTGGGTCCAAAAAGCATGTCTTTATCCTCAATCAAACAGTTTGTCGCCTTCGTAGACGGGGGTTCCGTCACGAAGTGAGCCGATATCGCGCAACAAAGACTGTGTGAGGCGGACAATCATAATAGCGAAGCCCAAAGGCACCGCCATGAAGAACCACACCATGGAAATACGAAGACCATGGCTAACTGATCCAAATTTCCAGGATACATGGACGGATTCCCATGACCAGTAGAGTGCGATCGCCGCAATGCTGAACATTACCAGATCACCGAATATGTAAATGAGTGCTTTCACGCGTGGGCCAACGTAATGGATCAACACATCAATGCGGATGTGTACACGTTCTTTCACCGCCGCAGCCGCTCCGATCCACGCTAAATAAATAAATGAATAGCGCACTATTTCTTCGCCCCATATTGAGGAGTAAGCGAAAATTTCACGGCGTAATACCTCAACTGCCATGGTCAATACTAAGATTACATAAAAAACTAAAAGCATCCATCGTTCGGCGTTCTTGTCCAGTTTTTGAAGCAAACTCATGGCAGACCTCCCTAATGGACGCAGCCCCTCGTAGTGGATTGACCGCGTCAGGATAAAATTTATGGCTGTTTGGCCCTAGATGGCGCGCAGCAACTTGGATGCGCGCCAATGGATTTAATTAGGCGTCATGAACGTAGTAGCGTCCTTGGGTGCCAGCAGCCTCTTCAATCTTTGCAAAGGTGTCCATAGAACCCGCCAGGTCTTTCTTAAAGCTGTCCCATTCTGGTAATTGGTATCCACCTGCGGCTTGCCATTCACCCAATTGGTCATCGGACAACGAGTGGAATTCAACGCCAGCTTTGCGCAGTTCAGCCATGGCGAAGTTACGCGCAGATGGCACCTTGGCAAGGTTCTGTTGTCGGGTAATTTCGGCAGCTTCCATGATGCCGTCTTGAACATCGGCAGGCATGGAATTGAACCATTCGAGGTTACAGGAATAAACCTGTGAGTCTGGTACTGCCTGTGTGAATGTTACGTGTGAAAGCAAGTCTTTGAAACCAAACACAAGCAACGCGCCAACAGATGGGTCGAGTGCGTCTGCAACACCTTGCGCAATTGCTGATGGTGTTTCACCCCATGCAACTGGTGTTGGGTTCGCGCCAACCATGCGGTAGTATTGCTGCAACATTGCCGAACCAGGAACGCGGAATTTTACGCCGTCTAAATCACCTGGGGTCATCACAGCACCTGCTCCACCCTTACGAACAGCAACAACTCGTGGGTCAATGTTTACGTAGAACAATGCTTTGAAGCCAGCTGCTTCTACCTTTGGGTTCACTTCTTGTGCCCAAACATCTGAATGTACAAGATTGGTGAAGCGTTGATTGGAGCCGCACAGATAGGGCATGTTAATGAGGTCTACTACGCTTGCAAATGGTGCAAAGTTAGACAGCGAGTGCTGTGCGGCCTGAATTGTACCCGTTTGCACAGATTGCGCTAAAGCGCCGCCTGCACCAAGCTGACCGCCAGGTGCCAGCTTTACGTAGACTTTTCCGTTTGTGGCATTTTGAATGTTTTCTTTTAGGTCTAACTGCATGATGGGATAGCTGCGTGTTGCTCCCAACACATAAGCGGTCGCTATCGTCATCACATGATCAGCGGCTTTTTCACGATCGTTTTCTTCTTTTGCAGTTTGTGCTGTGGCTTCGGTTGACCATAACGATCCCGCAGCACCAGCTACTACGGCTGCTGTAAATGCACCTGAGCTCGCTAATTTCAAGAAATTACGGCGCTCAACTGTTTTCACTTTTTTGATATCTTTGAACAATTTAGTGTCCTCCCTGGACGGTTACTGCAGCGCTATTTTTTAGCGTCAGCTTCTTTTTTTAGAATTGCGAATACGAATAATACTGCGGCACCTGACAAAACTAACATTTCGCCTATATCGTTCAGAAATGCAGAGTTGAAATAAGAACCAAGGCCCACATTCGCACTGAAAACTGCAAATAATAGCATTGAAAGAAGTAATTGCATGCTGTGGCCTCTCGTAATCGTGATCTCTAGTTTTAACAATGTAAGCCTTTACAATAATAAAATGCAAGAGCTTACATTTCTATTGCGGGTATTTCATTTTTTTCATACACTTTGTATTGCATTAATAAGGCCTAAAACCGGGCCGTGATTGTGGATATCGATGTCAAAAGAACAACCGACCCCAACCTTGCAAGATGTTGCAACTGCGGCAAAAGTTTCCACCGCGACGGTTTCGCGTTGTTTGAACTTTCCAGATCAGGTCAAAGAAAAGACTCGTACTAAAGTTCTCAAAGCTATCAAAATGCTGAGCTATTCGCCAAACTTTGGTGCGCGTGCGATGGCGTCGCGTCGGACAGACACAATCGGTGCAATTATACCAACAATGGGAAATGCTATTTTTGCTCGTGGTCTGCAGGCCTTTCAAGACGAGCTGCATCTACATGGTTTTACTATGTTGGTTGCCAGTACTTCTTATCGCGAGGACATCGAGGAAGAACAAATTCGCGCGCTTGTTGGGCGTGGTGCTGATGCCTTACTGCTCATAGGGCATGCGCGCAGCCCAGAGATCTATCGCTTTCTTGAAGCTCAAGCGGTGCCTGCACTTGTAACGTGGGCTTTTGATACTAACCTATCACGTCCTTCGATTGGCTTCGACAATCAGAAAGCTATGTGCAGAATGGCTAAGAAAGTGATCGATTTGGGCCACAGAAATCTCGCACTAGTTTCGGCGGAAACTATCCTGAACGACCGAGCAAAGGCGCGCCAATTGGGAATAGAAGACGCGATGGTTGCAGCTAACCTTTGTGCTAAAACGCTACATATTGTGAAGACAACGTATGGTATCGAGGAAGGCGCAACTGCGTTTGAACAGGTGATGAAAGCAGCACCGCAGACAACTGCTGTTTTTTGCGGTAATGATGTTTTGGCTGTGGGTGCCTTGCGAAGGGCACGAGAGTTGGGTTTCAAAGTACCACAGGATGTATCCATCATCGGCTTTGACGACATTGAATTGGCAGAAATCGCCTATCCTGCACTTACAACTGTCCACGTTCCTCACCGTGAGATGGGGCGCAGGGCAGGAGCGGCCCTGATAAAACTGTTAAATGAAGGGACGCAAATCGAAGCTGTTGAACTTGAAGCGAGCCTAGTTTTTCGCGATACACTTGCGCCTGCTAGAAACTGAGTTGCAAACGATAAACGTGGCTGTTTCAACAAATATCTTAATCCTAGGGCCTGAACCTGCTCTTTCGTAAGTTACAGCGAGTTGGGCACCCAGTGAAAAGTTGGATTACGCCATTTTTGCAGCCTGCCTTGCTTTTTAGCGTCGTTGGTATTCGCTCGTTAATTGTCACAGAACGTTTTTATGGCCTTCGAGCAGCTCACCAACATGATGTATCGGCAACAAAGGCAACATGGGTGAAAGCTGTCCACATTTTTTTTAGAGCTCTTCAATTACCCCATAATTTCCTGAGGAAAACACCAGAGGCCTGCCAGTTCTTACTTGTGCATTGTTGACTTGTCCAATTACGATTACGTGGTCTCCAGCGGGATGTGTTGCGACGTGACTGCATTTAAGTTTTAAAAAATATCTATTTCTCTGTTTTTTGAATAAATGTTGACAGATGAAAAAATATATCATTTTGATACATAATGTAAAATTAAATTGAAGGTATAGCCCTGTGAGAAAACTACTATTTGCCGCCTCGATGGTTTTGACAGCTGCAACCTCAGTAAACGCTGCCCTGATTAAAACTAAGGACCCAGCTGCAGTATGTAATAACGGTCAGCAAGCCAAATTTGTCTTGACTGAATCAAAATCAAAAGACTGGTTTGTATTATTCGAAGGTGGCGGGGTTGCTATGACACCAGATCAATACTCCAGCCGCAAAAAAAGCTGGAAAAAACCAGTTAAGGACAAAAATTATGGATCTAAGTTCAACATCGTAAAGGATTTTAAGAAAAAAGGCTTTAACGTTGTCGTAATACCTTATTGTACAAGTGATTTACATCAAGGTTCTCACGTGAATGTAGTCGCAGGAAAAAAGGTTTATTTTCATGGGCGTAAAATAGTAGAGGATGTATTTACATAACTTGATGCGAAATTTAAATCCTCTGATAAATTGATTTTCGCTGGATATTCAGCTGGTGCGATTGGTCTAGGCTTTAATTCTGATCTTATTGCGCAATATAAAAATTCTAAAGTTATTGCAGACAGTTTCTGGCTGGATAAAGAGTCTAGAAAGGTCCGGATGGGGTGGACAAAGGGTCCATGGATCGAAATTTCCGAATTTTTGTTTGCTGACAATATGCCCAAGCACTGTAAAGGGCACTGGTCTGCTTGCTTTCCACAGCGCTCGAAGTTCAAGTCAATGAAAATTAAACACGTCTTTCCAATTTGGAATATTGGTGACCGATACATCAAGGGGGATGATGTGAAGGTTAAGAAAAGCATAGCAAGTGATATCAAGTATTATGATGCAGGGTTTTCTGTCGATGCAGAACGCTTGCAGGTTAAAGGGTTCGAACATTGGGGGCACGTCATTACAGCAAACAAACATTACGACCAGAAATTTGATGGCGTCTCTGTGAAAATGCTAATCGAAAATCGGTTATCTGGTGACGGTCAAACAACACTCGTCAAGCATTAGAATTTATTGAGGTGGCGATAGGAATTAGTTGCCACCTTAACCTGTGAGGCTTTATATTGGACATTAAAGATAATAGGTCGAAGATACTTGAAGGACTTTTCATTAAAGTAATTGGTTCAGCTATCACCCACTCTAGTCCTAACATTAAAAATTTTTCTGTTAGCTAAGCTCCGCTATAGTCTTATCAAAGCAAGGCTCAGCCTTTACTGAAATTTTAATGGCTGAATTAGAGAAGTCATACGGTTTAAAAATTTAATAATATAAATTAAGCTGGTGAGGGCAACTAAGAGTTAACGGACGTTATGATAAGCAGTTTTGAAACAATCCTTGCGCTTAAAAAGCTTATGCTTCTTATGGAAGCAGACCTCGGCATAGACGCTCTAAGTGACGATGCAAAAACTTTATTGGTAGCTATCTCTGATGTGCAAAATTCGGATGGTAGTTTCATAAGCTATGCTGCGCGTAATCATGAACTTACTAAGCAGATGCCTCACGCTTCATATCATCGTGCGCTCAAGGCACTTATTGATAATAAGTTCATCAAATTACACCCTGAGAATAAAAAGTCTCATTATGTTTTAATTGCGAAAAATGCGTAATGCTCTGAATATCAGCATCAAAACAACAAAACACACAAGCGTCCCTAAAGTGTCTCCAATCAGAAACGCTAACATAGTTGGCAGACTGTTCTCCGGCAAAAATAATGTTATGTCCGAGAGAATTTATGATGGAGGACGCAAAGGCGATGACGAATAAGTTTCTCCAAGTGGATGTCGAAACTGAATTTGCTTTCTGATAGAAATTTGCACCACACTGTCCGTCGTCAGGGTTTTTGGCACCAATAGGGGCTTAAACTAAGAGAGAGTTTGGCTCATCTGGTTAGTTGCATTATGCGGCGCGTTGTCTGTGATGCAA
>JAOEQC010000064.1 GCA_028388995.1 Ascidiaceihabitans sp.
GCAACGCGTTACATCGAACTTTGAAGCCAGCGACGAGGTTATGGAGCAGCTTTAAGCGCTCTGCCCCGCAACTGATTGTTACAGCGCCGTTCCTTTCAGGGGCGGCGTTTTTGTTTGATTGTGCTTTGGGCAATTGGGCGATAGCACTGCTGCAATAAGTATTCGGAACTCGTGCATGTACCTCACTTTTCTTCAAGGCTTTGCTCTTAGCGTCACATTGATCCTCGCGGTCGGTGCTCAAAATGCGTTTGTTTTGCGCCAAGGGCTGCGTGGGGCGCATATTTTTTGGGTTTGTTTGGTGTGCGGTGTTATCGATGCTGTGTTGATCTTGGCAGGGATCACCGGTTTTGGGGCGCTTGCACAATCATTGCCCTGGTTTGAAACAGCAATGCGCCATGGCGGGGCTGCATTTTTACTATGGTATGGTTGGACAAATGCGGTCTCTGCATGGAGAGGCGGTAGCTCCCTTGAAGCAGCCGATGGGGAGGAACAATCTCTGAAAAGGACACTGTCTACATTGGTTGCCCTGTCTTTGCTGAACCCGCATGTTTACTTGGATACGGTTGTGTTGATCGGTTCAATCGCTGCGCAATATGAGGACCGTGTCAGCTTTGGTTTTGGTGCAGTTACCGCCAGTATTACGTTCTTCTTTGCCCTTGGGTATGGGGCACGATTGTTACGCCCTATCTTTGCCAACCCACGCGCATGGCAGATTTTAGATGCTCTTATTGCGCTTACGATGTGGGTCATTGCAATCAAACTGGTTCTTTTTTGATACCTTGTGATTGTCTGCACTTTGAGTGTTGATAGCGGCATGATGAAATCAAACCCCTCACGCCACCGCGCAGGTATCTTTTGGATGTTTGTGACGGGCCTATGTTTTGTAGCTGTTACGGCATTGGTGAAACATATGGGAAGTCGCGTGCCACCAGCTGAGGCTGCTTTTTTGCGGTATTTTCTGGGTTTGGTGTTCCTGTTGCCAATGTTGAAGGACTTGCGCGAGGCCCAATTAACGCGCCGTCAGTGGAAGTTGTTTGGAATGCGCGGCATGTTTCACGCTGGCGCGGTGATCTTGTGGTTTTACGCCATGACCCGTATTCCGATCGCTGAAGTGACCGCGATGAATTACCTTTCTCCTGTATATGTGACGATTGGTGCCGCGATCTTTTTGGGAGAAAAGTTAGCGATGCGTAGGATCGTTGCGATCCTGATTGCATTGCTTGGCGCCGCAATCATTTTGCGCCCGGGGTTTCGGGAAGTGTCATCCGGACATTTGGCGATGCTGGTAACTGCGATTGTATTTGCGGGTTCTTACCTCACGGCCAAGATAATGGCAGGCGAGGTCAAGCCGACCGTGGTAGTTGCTATGTTGTCCATTTTTGTGCCTATCGGGCTGGCCCCATTTGCGATTGCTGTTTGGGTAACGCCCTCCCTCAACGAACTGATGTTGTTGTTCTGTGTTGCTAGCTTTGCCACAGCGGGCCATTACACGATGACCTTGGCGTTTGCCGCAGCGCCGGTGACCGTTACGCAGCCGATTACATTCCTGCAATTGGTTTGGGCGGTGTTATTAGGGGCAATCGTTTTCGGCGAGCCTGTGGATATATGGGTAATGTTTGGTGGCATTGTAATTCTGGCATCTGTCACTTTCATCACATGGCGCGAAGCAGTGATGAAGCGCAGTCCTGTGACCCCCGTTATGCATGAGACAAAGGTGTGAGATTTTTATTGATTGACGAGTCAATCAAACGCTGATTACGATCATACCTAATATATTAGGGGATTGTGAATGCCTAAAGTTGGAATGGAACCGATCCGACGCTCTGCGTTGGTGCAGGCGACGATTGCTGAAATCGGCGCTGCTGGGAACTTGGAAGTGACTGTTGGGCAAATTGCTAAACGGGCAGGGATGTCGACCGCGCTTGCGCACCACTATTTTGGCGGCAAGGATAAGATTTTCTTGGCTGCGATGCGCCACATCTTGCGCGAGTTTAGAACTGAGGTTTTACAAGCCTTAGGTCAAGCAACCACGCCTTTCGCGCGTGCAAGTGCGATTATTGAATCCAGTTTCGCACCGTCTTGTTTCGCGCCTGAAACGATCAGCGCGTGGATGACCTTATACGCGCAGTCGCAAAGTAGCGTAGAGACCAAACGGTTGTTAAAACTGTATCAGCGCCGCCTGCACTCGAACCTCACCCATGCTTTACGCCCCATTTCCAAACATCCAGAACGGGATGCGCATACCTTGGCTGCATTAATTGACGGGCTCTATCTGCGGGCTGCTTTGTCCAGCGTCTGCGACCCTAAAGATGCATGTGATGCCGCGCTGCAAACCCTTGAAACTTTAATCGAGAGCGACCAATGAGCAAGCCGAACATACTGATTTTTATGGTCGATCAATTGAACGGCACGCTGTTCCCTGATGGACCAGCTGAATGGCTGCATGCGCCAAATCTGAAAAAACTGGCAGCGCGGTCAACCCGTTTTAAAAATGCATACACGGCGTCACCTTTGTGTGCTCCGGGGCGTGCTGCATTCATGTCTGGGCAATTGCCTTCTAACACGGGCGTGTATGATAATGCGGCTGAATTCGTATCGTCCATTCCTACCTATGCACACCACCTACGCCGTGCAGGCTATCAAACCTGCCTGTCTGGCAAGATGCACTTTGTTGGCCCTGACCAGATGCACGGGTTTGAGGAACGATTAACCACAGACATTTATCCTGCCGATTTTGGGTGGACCCCTGATTATCGTAAACCGGGTGAGCGGATTGATTGGTGGTATCACAACATGGGCTCGGTCACGGGCTCTGGCGTTGCTGAAATTTCCAACCAAATGGAATACGATGACGAAGTTGCATATCACGCAACCCGAAAGGTTTACGATTATGCACGCAGCAAAGATGAACGTCCGTGGTGCATGACCGTAAGCTTTACCCATCCCCATGATCCATACGTTGCCCGTAAAAAATATTGGGATTTGTATGAGGATTGTGAACATCTTTTGCCGACCATTCCAGCGATGGATTATGAAGATCACGACACCCATTCTAAACGCATCTTTGATGCGAACGACTGGCGTAGTTTTGATATCTCAGAGGACGATATTAAACGGTCTCGCCGCGCCTATTTTTCCAACATCAGCTATCTTGATGATAAAATTGGTGAGGTGATGGAAGCGGTCGAAGCAACACGCCAAGAGACGATTATTATGTTTGTTTCCGATCATGGCGACATGCTGGGCGAACGCGGGCTGTGGTTTAAGATGTCCTTTTTTGAAGGATCGGCGCGGGTTCCGATGATGATCTGTGCGCCGGATATGGAACCGGGTTTGATCACAACTCCGGTGTCCAACATCGATGTCTGCCCAACCTTATGCGATCTTGCTGGCGTTGATATGTCAGAGGTCGAACCTTGGACCACAGGCCAAAGCGTCAAGCCAATGGGGCAGGGCGTTGAACGCACCGAACCCGTTGCTATCGAATATGCAGCGGAGGCGTCGTATTCACCGATGGTTTCACTGCGGTATGAAAAGTGGAAATACAATCGCTGCAAGTTAGACGCTGATCAGTTGTTTGATCTGGATGCAGACCCGCATGAATTGACTAACCTTGCAGAGGTTGCAGAACACCAAGGAACTTTAACGCAGCTGCGTGCAAAATCTGAAGCCCGCTGGGTCTTGGATAAGTTTGATGCAGATGTCCGCGCAAGCCAAGCCCGTCGTTGGGTTGTTTACGAGGCACTGCGCGAAGGCGGATATTATCCTTGGGATTACCAGCCACTGCAAAAAGCATCTGAACGCTACATGCGCAATCATATGGACCTAAATAACGTCGAAGACGACGCCCGATACCCACGCGGGGAATAGCGCTGCAGCCTACATCCCTTACCCCAATTTTTTGCGCCGGAGGCGAAAGATACCATGAGCTACCCAACACAACCAACAGCCAGCCACTTTATCAATGGTCAATATGTCGAGGATACAGCTGGTACCCCAATCGACGTGGTTTATCCCGCAACGGGTGAAAAGATCGCGACCGTTTATTCCGCGACCCCTGCAATAATTGCACAAGCTTTGGATGCAGCAAAATCGGCTCAATCGGCTTGGGCTAAAATGTCGGGAACAGAACGCGGTCGTATTCTGCGTCGTGCGGCTGACCTCATGCGCGAACGCAATCATGACCTGAGCGTCCTTGAGACGTTTGACACGGGTAAGCCGTATCAAGAAACCATCGCGGTTGATGCCACATCTGGTGCAGATGCGCTTGAATACTTTGGTGGTATGGCTGCGACGCTGACAGGTGAGCACATCCAACTGGGAGAAGACTGGGTTTACACACGCCGTGAAGCTTTGGGTGTTTGTGTGGGCATCGGTGCCTGGAATTATCCAACGCAGATTGCCTGCTGGAAAGGCGCCCCCGCGTTGGCTTGTGGCAACTCTATGGTTTTCAAACCATCTGAAACCACACCGCTTTGTGCACTAAAGGTCGCGGAAATTTTGGTCGAAGCAGGTCTGCCTGCAGGTATCTATAATGTCATCCAAGGAATGGGTGATGTCGGTGCTGCATTGGTGACTGATGATCGTGTCGACAAGGTGTCTCTGACAGGCTCTGTACCGACTGGCAAAAAGGTTTATGCAGCAGCGGCTGCGGGTATCAAGCATGTGACGATGGAATTGGGCGGCAAGTCTCCGATGATCGTCTTTGAAGATGCAGACATCGAAAATGCTGTGGGTGGTGCCATCTTGGGGAATTTCTATTCTTCAGGCCAGGTCTGTTCAAACGGCACGCGCGTGTTCGTTCATAAATCTATCAAAGAAGCATTTTTAAAACGTCTGTCTGAGCGTCTTGATACAGCTGTGATCGGTGACCCACAGATTGAAGAAACCAATTTTGGTCCTATGGTCAGTGAGCGCCAGCTTGAGATCGCATTGGGGTATGTAGAGAAAGGCAAAACAGAGGGCGCGCGTCTGGTTTATGGCGGTAACCGTCTGGATCGTGGCGGGTTCTATATGCAGCCAACTGTCTTTGCGGATGTTAAAGATGACATGGTCATCGCGCGTGAAGAAATCTTTGGCCCGGTAATGGCAGTCCTTGATTTTGATGATGAAGATGATGTGATGACCCGTGCCAATGACACCGAATTTGGTTTGGCTGCGGGTGTGTTTACCAAGGATCTATCCCGTGCGCACCGTGTCGCGGCGAATTTTGAGGCAGGTACTTGTTTCATCAATTCCTACAATGATGCACCGGTCGAAGCCCCGTTTGGCGGTTCGAAAAACTCTGGTGTTGGGCGCGAAAACTCAAAGGCTGCGATCAATTATTATTCACAGCTAAAGTCCGTCTATGTGCGCATGGGCGATGTCGAGGCTCCGTTCTGATGGCTGAAATGCAAGCTGATTACGTCATCGTTGGGGCCGGGAGTGCGGGTTGCGCGATGGCCTATCGATTGGCGGAGGCGGGAGAGTCCGTTTTGGTCATTGAACATGGCGGGACAGATATAGGGCCGTTGATCCAAATGCCTGCTGCGCTGTCATACCCGATGAACATGAAGATGTATGATTGGGGGTATGAGTCCGAGCCCGAGCCACATTTGGAAGGTCGCCGTTTGGCGTGCCCAAGGGGTAAGGTCATCGGTGGATCATCATCGATCAACGGGATGGTATACGTGCGTGGGCACGCCAAGGACTTTGATCATTGGGCCGAAAGTGGTGCTGATGGTTGGTCTTATGCAGATGTGCTACCATACTACAAACGCATGGAAACGTGGGACGATAATGGTCACGGCGGTGATCCTGAATGGCGTGGCAAAAACGGCCCTATGCATGTGACGCGGGGGCCACGTAAGAACCCCTTGTTCAAGGCTTTTGTCGAGGCAGGCAAGCAAGCAGGCTATGAGGCGACGTCTGATTATAACGGTGTGAAACAAGAGGGCTTTGGCCCGATGGAGCAGACGGTTTACAAGGGGCGTCGTTGGTCCGCTGCCAATGCATACCTGCGCCCTGCGCTAGAGCACGACAACTGTAACCTCATGAATGGCTTGGTTGAAAAGGTGATTATTGAAGATGGCCGCGCGACGGGCGTTGCCCTTTCGGGCGGAAAGGCGGTCACCGCAAACCGCGAAGTTATCATTGCGGCCTCTGCCATCAACTCGCCCAAAATTCTGATGTTATCTGGCATTGGTCCTGCTGATCACCTTAAGGACAACGGTATCGAAGTGGTGGCTGATCGCCCGGGCGTTGGGCAAAATCTGCAAGATCACCTTGAGCTGTACATGCAGATGTCGGCTAGCAAGCCAATCACTTTGTACAAGCACTGGAACATATTTTCCAAGGCGTGGATCGGTGCACAATGGCTTTTCTTTAAGACAGGCCTTGGCGCTTCAAATCAGTTCGAAAGCTGTGCGTTTATTCGGTCAAAACCTGGTGTCGACTACCCAGATATTCAGTATCACTTCCTACCCATTGCGGTGCGCTATGATGGCCAAGCGGCAGCGGAAGGGCATGGGTTTCAGGCCCACACTGGCCCTATGCGTTCGGTATCACGTGGTGTGGTCACGTTGCGGTCAAGCGATCCTGCGGATGATCCAAAAATCCTGTTCAACTATATGTCTGACCCGTCTGATTGGGAGGACTTCCGAAGGTGCATCCGCCTCACGCGCGAGATATTTGCCCAAGACGCGTTTAAGCCGTTTGTGAAGGGTGAAATACAACCGGGTGCAGATGTTCAAACTGATGAAGAGCTGAACGCGTTCATTTCGGAGCATGTGGAAAGCGCATACCATCCTTGTGGTACTTGTCGTATGGGGCGGCGGGATGATCCAAATGCGGTTGTCGATCCCACAGGCCAAGTTATTGGCGTTGAGGGATTGCGTGTTGCGGACAGCAGCATTTTCCCGCGCATTACCAACGGCAACTTGAATGGCCCATCACTTATGGTCGGCGAAAAAATGTCGGATCACATTTTGGGCCTTGATCCGCTGGCGCGTTCGAATGATGAGCCGTGGCTGCACCCGAATTGGGAAACTGAACAGCGGTAAGTGCGTTAACACTTTGGTAACTTTTATTACCTAATCCGCTTGAATTGATGAACGGCAACCCGCATTTCTTAACCTATGTTAAGATTTTGCGCGTTGTTCGTTTTCATTGTTGTTCCCTCGCTCTCACTTGCCGACTTTTCAGGCCGTGTGAACGTCATTGATGGTGATACCATCGACGTTGGCGATGTCCGCGTGCGTATCCACGGGATCGACGCACCGGAGAAAACGCAAACGTGCCAATCTGAACAGAACCTAAATTGGGCCTGTGGAGAATGGGTTAACCAACAGGTCCGTGTCCGTCTTCAGGGACAAAGGGCAACCTGTAAACGTGTTGATACTGACAAATATGGGCGGGCCGTCGCGACCTGTTTTGTCAACGGAGAAGACATTGGGCGTGCCCTGGTCTCTGACGGATTGGCCTTTGCTTATCGTAAGTATTCGATGGCTTATGATCTGGATGAAAAAGGGGCTGCAGTGAATGATCGCGGGTTACACAGCAGCCGCGTCCAAGACCCTGCACAATATCGCAAGACACTTGCAAAAGGGCGCATCCCGCCGGATCGTAATTGTGCGATCAAGGGCAAGATTTCCTCAAGTGGCAAGCGGATTTACCACGTTTCTGGGCAACGATTTTATGAACAGACAGGTATTAACACCAATAAGGGCGAGCGGTGGTTCTGTATCGCGGATGAGGCGGTTAAGGCCGGTTGGCGCAGGGCACGGCGTTAGTCGACGCCGTAGGGCAGCACATCGCGCGTGTCTGTATCTACGAGCAATTTGCGCTCTAGTGGGGGCACAGAGCGTTGATGGCACGTTTTGCGTTCGCATATTCGGCATGAAATTCCGATCGGTTCAAATGCGTCAGCGCGGCTAAGGTCCATGCCATCTGCATAGACAAGTGAGCCCGCGTGCTCGACCTCACATCCCAAAGCGATCGCAAAGCGGCGAACAGGTGCGCCGTATCGTCCAGCGGGCTTTGAAACGTCGCGTGCCAAACTGATATAGCGTGCGCCGTCTGGAGTTTCGGCCAATTGTCGTAAGAATTGAGCAGGCAATTCGAACGCGCGGTGAACGTTCCACAGCGGACATGCGCCGCCGAAGCGTGCAAATTGTAGGCGTGTTGCAGAGTGGCGTTTTGTGATCGTTCCAGCCTGAT
>JAOEQC010000065.1 GCA_028388995.1 Ascidiaceihabitans sp.
ATAGGTAATGCATCTCTCCATTGATCTTCACGAAGACCTCGTCCAGGTGCCACTGCCAGTTCGAATATGATCGCATCCTACTAACCCGGTTTCTTCGGATCTCAGCCGCGAACAGCGGGCCAAATCTGTTCCACCAAAATCGAACCGTTTCGTGGCTGATGTCGATACCACGTCCGTGTAAAAGATCTTCAACGTTACGGAGTGAGAGTGGAGAACGCACATACATCATCACAGCAAGGCGGATAATCTCTGGGCTCGTTTTAAAGCACCTGAATGGAGAGTGTTTTCTCATACGGCGAGGCTACGAAACCACCCTGCCCGTCTCAAGCTCGTTTTATCTGACAGTGCCGATAAAAGCACCTTTTGGTGCGAATGAGATTTGGTCATCATGGGTAACACTTCGGGCATGGGCCAATGCCGTTCGAATGAAACCCGTCTACGGCGACCCCGCAAAACGCGAGCGCTTGAGTACGGCGGCGATTTGGGGGAAACGGATTGCCTATGGGCTTTCAGATTTTCGGACGCCGCGGACAAGACCGCGAACTTTTGCGCCTTGGCCAAGCTTATCACAACCAGTACGATTGGACCGCGCGAACGCCTATTTTCACGGATTAAGAACCACGCGAAACCCCGTATTTCCCGCTGTGGTGATTGGATCAAGGGCTTGCCGTGCTGCAACACGGTAGCGATCGCAATAGGACGCATGGCACAAATACGATCCGCCTTTCGCCACAAATTTAGCACCATTTAGCGGACCTTTGGGGTTTCGAACCGACCGCGAGGAATGCAGCGTCGTGAACCTATCGGTGGTCCATTCCCACACATTTCCAACCATATTGAATAGACCAGACTCGTTGGGCCCGTAGTCCATAACAGGCACGGTGCCGATATCGCCATTGCTATGACCGGGGAACTCACCCTGCCAGATATTGCAACGTACATGGCCGTCCGGCTCCAAAGTATCGCCCCAAGGATATCGGTTTTGATCAAGGCCCCCACGTGCCGCAAGCTCCCACTCCGCTTCTGTAGGCAGACGCGTGCCGGACCAATGGCAAAACGCATGCGCGTCTTGCAATGCGATATGCGTCACGGGGTGATCTAGGATGTCCGCAATATCGCTATCTTGCCCGTACGGCGCAGCCCAACTGGCACCATTCACGTCACGCCACCACGGCGCTTGGTTTGACGCCCGCCATGCGCTGGGGTCTTTCAGAAACCCTTGAAAAACGAAGGAAGCGCCTGCCCGCTGCGCAACGGTTTGATATCCTGTGTACGTGCAAAACGCTTGAAATTCTCGGTTGGTCACAGCAGTTCGCGCGATTGAAAAGCCACTCACATAAACGTCCCTCACGGGCCCTTCGCCATCTTGAGGGTATGCAATATCGTTCGACCCCATGCAGAATGTGCCACTTGCAATGCCGCAGAAATCAGTCGTAATCGCGGACCTACCATGGGGTGCTACTTCAATCGGTGACGGCGTGAGGCCGCGCCCATCTGGTGTGCAGCACCGTTTATTCTGCGCCATCTTCATAACGATAAACGGGTGCCCAATCTTCACCCCAAATCCCGCGCCAAAACGGTTGACGGATCGAATTTTGCAAGGGAACTCCGCCTTGCCAAGGGTCTGATTTTGCATCGGCGTGTTTGGCGAAAAATGCAGTCATCATATCGCCAAGGGTCTTTTCGACATCCGCAAATGCGGGATCGCCGGACAGGTTTTCAGTTTCTGACGGGTCGACTTCCACGTCATAAAGCTCATCCCCGATCCCATCATTGTTCGGGTGGTCGAACCGCTTGAACAACGCCCACTTCAACGTGCGCACGACACGGGTTTCTTCTTGTTCAGAAAACACGACGTCATCACCCCAGTCCAAAGGTGCGTCGCCTGTAAACAGTGGTGACAAATCGCGGCTGGGTAAACCATCCGGTGTGTCTGCACCGGCATGGGCCAGAATGGTCGCGAACAGGTCCATGTTCGATACCATTGTATTTGACCGCAATCCTTCGCCCGTTTGCCCCTTTTGGCGGGCGATCAAAGGAATAGAATGCGCCGCACGGTGCAGGTTTGACGGGAAGCACGCGCCCCCATGCCCCCAGAATCCGTGGTGCCCAACCGAAAACCCGTGATCCGTGGTAAAAATCAACAGCGTGTCCTCAGCGATGCCGTGTTCCTCAAGCGATTGCATGATCGCACCCACCCCATCATCCACCATGGAAATCTGGGCGTAGTAATTGCGCATCGTCGCCAGATCGTTCGGCGCACGCATCAGCATGGACAGGTCCATTTCCTTGCTCGACCACGCGCGATTGTTCAAAAAACCGTCCACGGCTGCTTTGCTCAGCCCACGGCGCGGGATCGAGTCCATCGGGCAGTCTTTATAACGTTCTGTATGGCGGCAATCTACGGCCTCTTTGGTTGCGGGCCAATGACCATAAGGTGCAGGATACGGCAGGAAAAGAAAGAACGGATCGTCAGATTTTGCCTGTGCGCCAATGAAGTCCTTTGCCTTGTCGGTGAAGAAATCAACGGAATGCCCTTCTTGCGTATTGGTATCGCCGTTGTCGAAAATCTGGTTGTTGTAAAAGCTACGAACATGACCGTCTTTTAATGTCACCCAATGGTCGAACCCGGCGGCGGCTGTATGGCTTTCGCCCAGATGGTATTTACCAACCAGAGCCGTGGAATACCCTTCATCCTTCAGGCGTGTGGGAAGTGTCTGTAACCCTTCAAGTGCATGCCACCCGTCCGGCCATTCATGACTGCGGCGATCATCGAGCCACGCATGCACCCCGTGCTGGGACGGCAACATGCCTGTCAGGACAGAGGCACGACAAGGCGAGCAAAACGCATTTGGGCAGAATGCATTGTCGAACGTTACCCCGCCTGCGGATAAGGCATCTAAATGGGGCGTATGGATTTCTCTGTTGCCATAGCACCCCAACGTTTCCGCCTGCTGGTTGTCGGTAAAGATCAGGATGATATTGGGTTTCTTCGCCATGATACGGGCTCCTTTATGCCATCCGGTCTGCAAGCGGGCTTTCGTCCATTTGTGCCATCAAGTGCTGGTTCATACGCGTAGCCAAATGTGCGCGGATCGTGAAATGATCAGCACTGTCCCAAAGGTTATGCGTCTCTTGCGGATCGTTTTTCAGATCGTACAGCTCACCCCAATCGTGATCTTTATAGATCGTAAAGCGCCATTCCGGCGTCACCAGCGCACGAACCCGTGCCGGTTCATCAAACCCCAGTCGTTTGCCGCCATCGTTGTATTCAATCAGCACGTCATCGCGTACTTGCTTTGAACCTTCCAACACAGGCTTCAAACTTTTGCCCTGATTGCCATTGAACGGCTCTAACCCAACACGGTCCAGAACCGTCGCCGCAATGTCGACGGTCGAGGAGAGCGCGTTCGTTGATCCAGCCGTGCGGTTGTCAGGGTCAGACCAGATGAACGGCACCCGCGTGATGCTGCGAAACGGCAAAGCGCCCTTTAGCAACATATTATAATCGCCAAGATAATCGCCATGATCGGCATTGTAGCAGATGACGGTGTTTTCTAATTGTCCTGATGCCTCGAGCGCTAAAAGAATGTCACCCACTGCATCATCAATGAATCCCATCATGCCCGCGGTCAGTGCCATAGCCTCTTTGATCTGCTGATCGTCCAGCATCATTGCTGTTTGCGGTGTTGTTTGCCCGCCATCCCCTTTCCAATCTTTATGGAGCCATTGCATTGGCGGTGTTGGGTTTTTATGGGCGTCGTAAGGCAGTGATACCTCGAAATTTTCTGGGGCGTACATATCCCAATATTTACCGGGTGGATTGAAGGGGTGATGAGGGTCAGGAAAGCTAATGAAAGCAAAGAATGGATCATCTTCTTGAGCGCGCGAGGTCAAATAATCGATCGCACGGTCACGGATATAGGCCGTTGGATATAGGTTTTCTGGCACAGGTGTGCGATACGATTGAGGGCAAGTATACTCGTGATCAAGCTCATTTACAGGGTCGTGCAGTGCTTTCCAATCGGGTGCGTTCGCCTTGAACCATTGACCGTAATGACCACCGCAGCGATCGCCATGGGATGTGACCATATCTACATGCTGATAGCCATAATATGGTGATTTGATATCATAGCGTCCCTCGCCCTGATAGTTCGCAGGTTCTTCTTCATAGTCTTTAACACGTTCTACTTGCCAAGCCTCAGGCATACCCGCAATCTCTTCAGCCGATTTCCCCATAGGGGCCAAAGCGGTAAAAGGTTGCAAATGGCTCTTACCTATCGCTGCCGTATGATAGCCAGCATCCGCCAAAACATTCACAAAAGTATTCGCGTTTTCTGGCAATGCACAGCCATTGTATCGAAGCCCATGCAGGCTGGGATACCGTCCCGTTAAAAGCGAAGCACGATTTGGCATGCAAACAGGAGAGGCCACGTGAAAATTCTCAAATAATGTGCCCCGGGCTGCGATGGAGTCGATATTTGGTGTTTTCAACACAGGATGGCCATAACAACCCAACCAATCAGCCCGTTGCTGATCCGTAATAATGAACAGAAAATTTGGGCGTTTTTTCATAGGTCTAAGTCACCTTTTCATCATGGGGTTGTCGTTGATTAAGACGCCGTCGTTTCCTGTCGACGCGCGCCCATGTGGTGCCATACCAACAGTATGGCAACAAAAACCAATGCTCCGAATTGGACCATTTCTGGCCGCATAAGAACCGCGGCGGCAGCAGCTAAACGTACCAGAATCCATGGGAAATTTAAGCGAGCCACATCGAACCCTGCAAGCGCACTTGCCACCAAATACAGTGCTAAAATCAACCGTGCAATCAACCACAACAACGCCCCCAAAGAGACACCGTTTTCATAACCAGCCAATGGTGCGCCTGTAGGGCTTGCTGGATCGATCAGTGCTTGGTCGATCAACAAAATTTCTGGATAAAACGCAAAGACGAATGGAATCGCAAACATGACAATGCCCGATCTCATAGCACTGAACCCGGTCATCATCGGGTCAGCTTTGGTAATAGTTGATGCTGCGAACGCCGCCATCGCGACAGGTGGCGTTATTGCGGATGCAATCGCGAAGTAAAAAATAAACATGTGCGCTGTGAATGTCGCGATGCCAAGTCCGATCAACAAAGGCCCCATTAGCAAGGCTACGTTCAGATATGCTGGGACCGCAGGCATGCCCATGCCAAGAAGAATGGCAAGAACCATTGTGATCGCCAAAGCAACGAACTGCACCATAACAGACCCACCATCGCCAAGATTAAACGACGTGAGCAGCCGCAAAACGTCGATTGCCACAAACTTAGAAAGGCCTGTGAAATTCAAGCAAACGTCAATCACAGTCACCGCAAGCAACATCAAATACAATGTCGAGATGGTAATCCCTGCTTCAGCTAGGGCATCAAGTAGCATCCGAGGTTTGGCCCGAAATGCTTTATCCAAGAACAATAATACCAACACGAGTGCAGCTGCCCACCATCCCGTGGCCCCTGCATCGCCAGCTGCATCTTGAAATAGCTGCAAAATCCAAGGCAATGATGTGGCTATGCAACGATCACCATTCATTACTATTTCTGCGCCCATCATCCAACCTATTGGGCCACAACCCACAGCATCCTTAGGGGTAAGCAGCAAGAAAAGGATAAGTAGGATAGGAAAGAAGATTTGGCATAGATGTAGGTAATCTTCTTTACTCATGTGCATATCTTCGGTTAGTTCGCCTACTGCCGTGATCCCCTGTTTACGCGATTGGAAACTGGCGCTCAAAAACAGACAAACAAAGTAAGCAATGGCCGGAAGGGTCGCCGCTATGATGATGTCGCGGTATGGAACGGCTGTCATCGCCGCAAGAATAAACGCGGCGACCCCCATAACCGGCGGCATGATTGAACCACCGGATGATGCCGCAGCTTCCATTCCACCAGCAAAAACCTTGGAAAACCCACGTTTGACCATCATCGGGATTGTCAAAACACCAGTCGACAAGACGTTAACAACCGGTCCGCCTGTAATTGTACCAAACATGGCAGAGCTAACAATTGCAGCATGGGCAGGGCCACCACGCAATCCACGTGTCCAGCGAAAGGCCAGCTTGATCAAGGTTTGACCTCCCGCTGATTTCCCGAATAACGCGCCAAGAATAATATATGGGAAGACCATGTTCATGATAACATTCATGAAACGGCCCAACATGCCTGAGGCGGTGTTGACCAAAGCATCGTGTACGTTTGGAATGCCGTCTAAGAACGTGCGTGGTTCACCACCCATCTTGGTTACAAGATATTTATTAACATCATCTGGTCCGTAGAAATACCAAACTAATACTGTGCCGATAGTATAAAGGGCCACAGCAAGCGACACCGCAACCAGCGGCAACCCCCATACTTTAATATTGTAGGCTAAGAAGGTCAGGATGGAGAGACCCATAATCGCCACCAACCAAACGCCAGTTGTCGAGACACATTTCGGATCGTCAACTGTGTCAGGTGCGGGCAACCCCATTAGATCGGCGAATTCGATCTCAGCTTGCAATGTTTGCGCCATGATCCGCGCCCGGTCTCCATTAAGAGCGTCGATAAGACATACGCTGTCGATCTCAATCAGATAAGTAATTGAGATTGCTGCCGCCGCAACCACCAACGCAATATCCCAAAACGCACCAAACCAAACACGTGATGTGCCACGCCATTCACGCCACATCGAATTTTTAAGTGCTACAATCAACATCATTACAAAAAATACTAATGGATAGAAAAACTCCGTTGAAAACTTTCGGGTCTGGAGGTTTTCAATTCCAGTAAGGCCTGTCCATAACTGCTCCCAACCAGGGATAACAGGCATGCTGTTGATAATGCCCATGGCAACAAAAATAAGTGCAACAATATAAACCGTGCGATTGGGAAAAAGCTGTTTCGCGGCGGCTTCGTATGTTGTGTCAGACATGAGATTTCCAGAATATTACGAGGCATAAAAAGCGCCGCCTTATTAGGCGACGCTTATTTTCAGTATTGAATTGATTTATTCCGCAACGGCGCAATCATCGAGTTCAAAACCAGCTTCACGCCATGCCGCAGCTGCTGCTGGGTGATACTGGATAGGGTTTGCACCACACATGCCTTGCATCGGGAAATCATATCCAACGGTTTTCCCGTAAGGTGCTTTCGCCATCAAGTCTTCAAGCGATGCAATATAGGTAGAAACCAACTCAGTGACCAACGCATCATCCATGCTCTTGTTCACGACGTTACCACCGATTGTTGCAAATGCGCGGAAGGTGTCGTCTTCGGAAACGAATGTGAACCCGTCACCCATGATCGCTTCAAGACTAGCAACGTCAGTGGTATAAGGCGCGCTACCAGGTGCCTTCATATACTTCTGCATCGCGTCACTCTCATATGCGTCGCTTGGCATTGACCAGATCGTCATGGCACCAGCAGCGCTTGGAATTGTCAGACGTGAACTTGGGAACAATTCCGGAAGAACAACAGCATCAGGCTCACCACTTGAGATAAGCGTTGCGCCCTGTCCCCAGTTTGTTTGTATACCTTGGTAACCAGAACCATCCTCAAGACCAGCTACGATTTGAATCATAGCACGGCCATTTGTCAACGCGCCACCACGAGGTGGACCATTGTAAATGGTGCGACCTTCAAGGTCATCCCAGCCACCTAAACCTTTGGAATCATATGCAAAAAGGAAAAATATACCCAATGTAAACGGGTTGATCACACGCAAATTCGACGCAAGTTCTGCGCCCGATTCCGCACCAAGTGAGCCATAAGGGCCAACGCCTCTACTCATCAAAAATGGGAGGATGAATGGCGTACCGGCGATGTCGGTCTTACCTTCAGCTACGTTCTGAATAGAGTTGGTCAGTGTCTGACCTTCAGCAAGCTGGATGTTGGCGATACCATTCGTCCCAGCAATCTCTGTCATGTGCGCTAGTGAAAGATGCGTTGCACCACCTGCACTTGCGGTCTCGGCCGTCAGATTGGTCTGAGCAAAAGCACTAGTCGTAGTCATCACGAAAGCAGCAGTTACCGTCAGTAGGTTCATCTTTTTCATTTTTCTCTCCCTAGTTTTTATTATTAAATACTTAACATGAGTATTAATTTATACCAAGACATTTTGACGTTCGATTAAGCGACAACGCCAAGCGGTGCT
>JAOEQC010000066.1 GCA_028388995.1 Ascidiaceihabitans sp.
TTGCCAGTGGATTGCAGGGTGTTTGGCTCGTGCGCAAGTCCATTGTCGATCAGCCAAAGCGGCTTGCGAGGTTTTTGCTGCCTGCCCTACCGGGTATTCCGTTGGGTGTCGCGGCCTTGTCATTCGTGCCCGTCGAAGTGCTGAAAATCACCATAGCCGGCTTCATGTTGCTTTATGGTGGTTTCTTTTCTTTCCGTCGCGTTTTACCGAAATTTGAACGACCCACACCCATTGCAGATTGTTTAGTTGGATTTCTGGGTGGCCTATTGGGCGGTGCCGCATCATTATCAGGCGCATTGCCGACGATGTGGTGTGCCATGCGCCCTTGGCCGAAGGCCAAGACGCGCGCGGTCCTACAACCATTCAACGTTGCAGTATTGGGTCTTACCCTAATCGTGTTCGCATTTAAGGGCGCTTATACATGGGATGTTCTCAAACTTATCGCCCTCGCGCTGCCAGTGACGATGGTATTCGCCCAGATCGGCATCATCATTTTCAAACGCTTGAACGATGATCAATTTCGAAGATTGATCATCGCTCTGATGTTCATCTCTGGACTTATTCTCATGCTGCGAGAATTGTTTGCCTAACGCTATGGCACCTTAAAGAAAGGTGCAGGGACAAGCAGTTTATTTTCAACATTTACCACCAAGGGACGCATTTTCTTGGCGTAGCTTTGCCAAATCGGCGAGGCCTGCAACATTTTGCGCCGCTCAAACCGGTCATCAAGACTGTCATAGCCCCACATATGCACGATCTGGTTCAACGGCCCAATGTCGGTAAAGTAGTAGCCCACCATTTTACCGAGAATCTCCACCTGGCATTCCATTGCTTCTTCTTCGTATAATTTCAAAAATACAGGCACTTGCCCTGCGTGCAGTGTATAAATGCGTTCGTCCACAAACATGATTTTTCTCCAATTAGGTGATGTAAAGTGTGATAGTATTAAGGGCGAAAATAGCGAGGATAGCAGTCAAACCGCATATATTGACGATGGCACCAAACCGTAAGTTTCCGCAACGACCAGAGCTGAAAAGCCGCTGACGAAAAACGGGATGGTTAGGCTGCGTTTCTGGCCCGGTTCCCGTGTCTCTGCGAAGACAATCGATAGGACAAGAACGATGGGCACCAAAACCGCGACCCTTAGAAGTTTGACAAAGGTTGCCGTTTCTCCAGTTAGGTCGGACACGGAATATCCAGCACCAGCGAACTGTGCGACGTCATGGATCGTCTCCCTAGGGAACACGCCCGTCGCGATTTCCGACAGTCCAGCATAGTCTGCATTGATCGGGTAAATGATCACCGCCATTGTGCTGAACGCTGTCACAGCGATGACGGTGAAAACCGTATCCCGTTCCAGTATTTTGTTTTTTTGCAAGACCGACGAAATGGCGAGTGCAGCTGGCGCTCCGCAGGTCGCGACAGCCCCTCCGGTCAGCAGTCCGAACCGAACCCGACTAAGACCAAGGCTACAGACAATCGTCAACACGACGCCGCCAACATTGATATCAAGCACTTCGTGGCCTGTCGTGGCGATCTGTTGAAGAGTGATCCCAAGACCCAGAAATGCGGCACCTATGCGCAGCAAAGCCTTGGCCGAGAATTCGATACCGGCCAAACATTTTCCGTAGTCTTCAGTCAAGAAATTGAAAGCCATCCCGATCAACAAGGCCATCAGCATCACAGGAGCGCCGAAATGTTCACAAATCAACTTAGCGGCCAATGCCACCACCACACACATCATTAAGCCGGGAAACACTTTTTGTGCTTTCCTGAGGGTCGTTAGACCAAAGGAATTTTTCATCAGATTAGTTCGTCGCTTTTATCGTCTGTTTCGCCAAATCGCTTGAGCGTCGCGGGGCGTGTACCCTCATAAACCCGTTTCAGATTTTTCGCGATCTTGGCGTTTTCACGTTCAAACAAACAATCGCCATTCATGTCGGATGCAACGATAAACGGCCCCATTTTATTACACTTGATTACCCACATCGCTTGGGCCAGCCCGAGTTCTTCGTTCCAATGCACCGCTTCGACCTTCTCAATACCGCGGCCCAGCAATGCCCCCGTGCCATAACCAACAGTGCTGAGATAAATCGCGCCATTGGGCACAAAATACTCTTTGTAATCCTTGCTGGTCATCCCACCCTTGCCTATGATCAATTTTGCGCCGCTTTTAGCAAACCAATCGGGCAGCCATTTGGCAAATCGGAACGACGCGGTGGCCGTTACCGCGCCCATCTCAAAACTGCCATCAGGGTTAATGCGCGCAGCGGGTGAGCAATGGAAATTGGTCGCGCTGTCGCGGGGCAATTCCATCGGGATATTTGCGTTTCCCTCAAGGGCGCGCATGTAGACGCCTTCGCGCGCTGTATAGATCAGCCCGTCCAAATACACGACATCACCGAGCTTCAACTCAGCCAAAGCCTCGGGTGTTGGGGTCGTGCTTAGGCGGATTTCTCTTGGTTTGGCAGTTCCCATTCGACAGTCTCCCGGCGTTGATAATCAGTAAACCATTCAGGGTCCGTGCGGTATTCCACACGCCCGTCGGCGAATACGCGCGCCACAGCACGGCGCGATGAAAGGCAAAACGCATGGACTGACATTTGCATGCCACCCGTGTGGCAATAGCCGACTTCGATATGTGTATCGATGACCATGGATTTGCCCACAAACCCCATGGCCCCCATGCCAATGGAATTCCCCAGCTCCTTGAGCTCCAGTTCCAGCTCAGCGATTTTGGGGTCTGAATTGCGATCACCTACGGTGCGCAGGCAAGCCGCACGTTTGCCCAGCACCATGCAAGTGTCTTTGCACCCCCCAAGGCCAATCCCGATAATTGCTGGCTGACACGCAAGGCCGCGTTTGCCAAAGGCCACAAGTGAATCGAGGTAAAAGCGTTTGATGCCTTGAATGCCGTCAGACGGGAACAGCATGCGGTAATCCGTGCCGAACAATCCACCCTTATGGACGGTGATCAGGTCGATCCACTCACCGCCCGGCTCATAGCCGTATTCAATTTCCGGTGCACCGATACCAACGTTATTGTTGTGATCGGTGCGCCACAAAGGATGCACGCGGTTGGGCCGCAAAGGCACGCCGTTGGTTGCGTTTGCGGTGGCGCGGCGCAACGCGGCTTCTAATGCAATCGGCCCACCCTCAACCTGTGTCTCGTTGCCCATTTTCACGTACCAGCGCGGGGTGCCAGTATCACCACACATGGCGCGCCGATCTTCCTTAGCGGCCTCATAATTCTCCAGCATCGCCTGAAGAACAAATGACGACAGATCGCCATCTTCTACATGCGCCGCTTCTTTCAGTCCCGACAGATAGTCGTCAGGGATTTCAATCGCAGCCTTGTCCATCAAGATTTCTGCGGTCTTTTGGATCAAATCAATCGAGATCATTAATGAGCCTCCAACAGTGTTTCGGGTTCATGGTCTGGCAAAACGGTTTCGCCCGGTTTGACGATTGTAAACTGCACCTGCTCACGGGTGACATCGACATCGTCACCATTTTTGCGCGCAACTGTAAAATAGGAACTTTCCATGCTGCCCGGCTCTGGGAAATCTTCGCGGAAATGCGCACCGCGTGAATTTTCGCGCGCGATTCCTGCCTTGGCGATGACGTCAGATACATCACACAACGACCGCATATTCAGCCAATCGTGCCAAGTCAGGTTGAACGCAAGGTTGCTGCTGTCCACGCCGACGGTCATCAACTCATCGCTGATATCCGCGACACGTTTGATGCCACGTTCCATGCCATATTCCGTACGCATCACGCCCACGTCTTCCCACATCGCTTCTTGCAGGTTGTGGCGCAGCGCTTGGATGTTGGCGGGCTTGTTTGCAAACGGCGCTTGGGCGCGTTCAATCTCGGCGCTCAACACCATTTCGTCAGGGTCGCGTAGTGCGCCCATCTTGCGGATATCCATGCCCATCACGTCGCCCGCAACCCCGCCGTAAACAGTGGAATTTGCCACGCCATTGCCGCCCAAACGGTTGGACCCATGCGCACCACCGGCATCTTCGCCTGCCACATAGAGGCCTTCCATTTCTGTGCGGGTATCAGCATCCACGACCACACCGCCCATGAAGTAATGCGCCGTCGGAACGACCTCGACTTTGCCACCAGCAAGATCAAACCCACTGTCTGCACAGCGCTTGACCATTCCGCTGAATTTCTTGCGCACATTGTCCGGCCCCAGATGCGCCATAGAAATGTAGACGCCGCCATTTTCAGATGTATTGTTCTCGCGCATTTCAGCATAAATGCCACGGCTGACAACATCCCGCGTGGCGCGTTCGCCGCGTGGGTCGGTGTCAAACATGAACCGCTGTTCGGCCCCGTTGAGCAATTGCCCCCCTGCCCCGCGCAAACCTTCTTCCAACACCGTCCCCGTCATCTTGGTGTCTTCGCCCGCCAGCAAACCTGTCGGGTGAAACTGCACCATTTCCATGTCGCGCAAGGGCAGACCGACGCGCAGCGCCATCGCCAGCCCATCCATCGTTTTGTCACCCGATGGCGTGTGATACTTGTACATAGTCGGGCCACCGCCCGTGCCCATCATCACAGTTTTCGCTCGCACAAACCGGAACTTTCCGGTCCGCATGTCAATGAACAAAACCCCCGCAAGCGCTGTGCCGTCTTTGGTTGGGATCAGGCCGATGGCGCGATGCTCTTGCAGCTTTTCGATCGGGCGCGACAGCACCTGTTCCATCAAACGGTTGATGATTTCAATGCCTGTCAGGTCGCCCTTATGAACTGTGCGGTCTGCGGTCTGCCCCGCAAAAGCTTTTTGGTGCAAGGTTCCATTGTCATTGCGATCAAAGAAACAACCGATCTCGTTTTCTAGCTCACGAACACGGACAACAGCCTGCTCACACAACTTCCAAGCCATATCCTGATTGGGCAACCACTTGCCGCCGTTGATTGTATCCATAAAATGTCGCTCGACCGTATCGCCACCACCAAGGGCCACGTTGTACCCACCCTGAACCATTCGAGTGCAACCACACTTCCCGATCAGTCCTTTGACTGCGATAGTTATCTTGGTGCCTTTGGGCGCTGTTTGTTGGGCATGCAATGCCGCAAACATGCCAGCCCCGCCTGTGCCGAGGATCAGGATATCCGTATCGTGGCGTTCAATATCGCTTTTGAGGGGCATGTTTATATCGCCTTTAAAAAGAAGGTGACTGAGATGAGAAAAGACACCGCGAGGGCCGCCGCTGCGAGGGTCTTTTGATTGTCCGACCAAGGCAGCCATTCCATCGCAAGTACTCGCAAACCGCCAAACATGTGAATAGCCAAGCCAAACACGAGGCCGAATTCTGCAACTTTGACCAACGGGTTTTCAGCGAAATGCAAAAAGTAATCCAGCCGTTCCGGTTGGGTCAGCGCCATGGATAGAATATAAAAATGGAATGGTAGGAATACTGCCAAACCAAGGCCCGACGCGCGGTGTAAAGCATAGGAAAACCAAAGAGGATGTCCGCGGTGCGTCTTCTTCATAACATTGTAACAGCTGTCACAGCGCGCCCTCCCATAAACAACAAGACGACACAGATGGTCCACGTCAGCGTTGAAAGGGCAAAACCCTTAAGTCCAAGAAATTCATGCACAATGACGCGTAGGCCAATGGCGGAATGCACGGATACGGCAATCACAAACATGGCATAAAACAGGAACCAGGTGACGCTGCCTTGCGTGCGGCCCAGAATTTCACCAGTGCTGAGCCCGCCTTGGATCGCATAGATCATCACCGCGATGTGGATCAAAACAAATGGCCCCATAAAAAGAGCCGACAGGCGTTGCAGCATATAGAGTCGAATGTCGAGCATCGCCTACCTCCCGTTTTTCAGAAACGACATCGCGGTCGCGCGTTTGAGGCCCGCAATTGCTTTCATCGGGTTCAGATCGTTCGGACAGTGGACAGCGCAACTGCCTTGGCTATGACAATTGTGGCAGCCGCCCGTGCCCGAAACAGCATCCAAGATACCCTGTTTGTCGGCGTCACGCGCATCGTTATACAAAGTCCAAGATCGCTGTAACGCCGCAGGCCCAAGATAGTCGGTGTTGCCAGCAACCGTATCGCATGCCGCATAGCAGATTGAGCAGTTGATACATTCGATGCCGGTGTTGGCCTCGACACGCGCACTGCTTTTTGGGTCGATCAATTCAATCGCGTCATCGCGGGTTTTGCTGGGGTGGTGAACGCCCTCGGCCTCGACCCACTTGTCAAAGAACGGGTCCATATCTGTCGCAAGATCTTTGATAACCGGAAGATTGCGCAATGGCGCGACGGTCAGTTTATTGCCGTCCAGCACTTTTTTGACATGTGTACGGCACGTCCAACGCGGAGTCCCGTTGACCATCATCGCACAAGACCCGCACATGCCGACGCGGCACGCATACCGATAAGTCAGGTTCGCATCCTGATTCTGCTGAATCCAAGACACAACATCAAGAATGGTCTGACTCTCCTGTGCGGGCACCTCGAAGTGCTCGTATGCTCCACCAGTTGCGTCCCCTCGCCAGATAGCGACGTCCATAAGTTTCACGCTGTCAGACAACTTCAACTCCAATATCAGTGTCGTATTCTGAAGAAGACTACATCAACAATCATCCTAACAAAAAACGATAAAAATTAAAGTCTTCCGTAAGTACACCTTAACGATGGAATATGGTCTGTTTGCAGACAGGGCATGGTTCAAGGTCTCGGTATTTTTTCCAAACGTGCACTACCTAAACGATGTGTTTTGACGATATTGATTGCAATATTACCATTCTCCGTTTGCTAAATGCCTTTTACTTAAGTTATATTTTTTAGATGGTTACCGCTGCTACAGAATTGTTCGACGACTCTGAACCTGCTAACAAAAATATGGTTGAATGCCATTTGCCATCATTCAATGGTAACTCAGATCAGTTAAATCTAGCATTGGAGGTAGCAAGCGGTCAGCTTGGAATGTCAGTACATGCTGAAATTCCGCTCCTAATCTCCGATGAAGTTTGTGGTTGGCCAGCTTTAACGCGGTACACATTTTCTGACTCTGACCCTTCAATAGTCAATGCAGAAACTGTTTTTGGAAGTCGAGTAAGGGAGCCTCAGAGAACAAAGAATACGATACTAGTGATTTTGCTTATGGTCACCACCTTTGCTCTGCATGAAAGCTTCGTTGGAGTCTTAATGGTTGTTGGGATTATCTAATTTTTTCTGCCGATTTGGAACCGCGGTCGGACGAACAAGTCGCGCCAGAAAAATCTGTTGAACGCAGCAGCTCATGTGGGGCCGCGATAGGTCGATTTTGAGCAAGTTGCTTAAGACCATTTCTTGCGCGCAATCCTCTTACTAACTAATTCTTGAAATCGATAATGACGGCTGTTCCTGGCCGAGTTGGCCCTTTCATTGCGCGCAACTCAGCGCTCGCATCAGATAGAGCAACCACGCGATCCAGCATCGGGGTCAAATCAACATCACCACGCTCAATCATTCCTAGCAGCGACGGATACTTCCAAGCAGGCATACCGCGTGTTCCGTAAAACGCGAGTTGTTTGGAGTAGATCGCGCGCATGTTGATCTGCATCATCCCGTCCCCTGCAGGCATGCCAACATGAACATGGCGGCCAAGGGTCGCAAGGCATTCCACGGAAGCATTTGTGGTGGCCTCGATGCCTAGTGCCTCAAGGGAAACCTGCGCCCCCCCGCCAGTGATGTCGCGGATCGCTTCGGCGACATTACCATGTGCGGCATTGACAGCCGCATCGGCACCCAGCTGTTTGGCATGGGCCAGTTTTTCTTCGACCACATCGACAACGACGACCTGCGCGCCCAGCATTTTGGCCAGCAGCAGCGCCGAAAGTCCGATACCACCAGTGCCGTGTACAGCAACCCATTCCCCGGCCCTGACATTCGCACGGTCAGTTAATGCGTGCCAAGCCGTTGTGACACGGCAGCCAAGTCCAGCTGCCAACGCGGGCGACAGAGAGTCGGGCAAATAGACCAGATTGTGATCAAGTGGCACCGCGACATATTCCGCATATGCACCTGACGCGCCAAAACCCGGCACAATCGCACTTTCGCAGCTATTCGATGCACCATTTTGACAGGCGAGACAATCGCCACACCCAAGAATAAATGGCGCG
>JAOEQC010000067.1 GCA_028388995.1 Ascidiaceihabitans sp.
CAGAGTGGTTCAATTCCTGTGCCGCATGATGATTGACTTGAGGTGCCTTTTACGGGTGTTCAAGTTTGTCTGACAACACCACTTAAGTTTTCTTTCTCGTTTGCAGAGGAATTCGCGACATAATGGTTTTATCCTCGACATATTAACCATCTGTCGTAAGGTTTTTTTCTGAGAATTTGGGAGAGTACGGCAATGGTGGAAATCACGACAGATGTATTGGTTATTGGAACGGGTCCGGCTGGATCGGCGTCAGCCGCGCTTTTATCCAGCTACGGCATCAAGAATGTTGTGATCAACCGGTACCATTGGCTGGCGACGACGCCGCGCGCACATATAACCAACCAGCGAACGATGGAGGTGCTGCGCGACCTTGGCCGTGATGTCGAAGACGAGGCCTATTTGTTTGCGACAGGGCAAGACCTGATGGGGGAAAATGTCTTTTGTGAAAGCCTTGCGGGGGAAGAGATCGGTCGTATGAACAGCTGGGGCACGCACCCTTTATCCAAAGCTGAACACCAGATGAGCAGCCCAACCTTTATGAACGACCTGCCGCAAACCTTTATGGAACCTTTGCTTTTCAAAACTGCGTGTAGCAGGGGCACCCAAGCGCGGATGAGCACGGAATATAAGTCCCATGTTCAAGATGCAGATGGAGTCACGACAACGTGCCTTGATCGTTTGACCGGACAGGAAGTCACCATTCGGTCCAAGTACCTGATCGGCGCGGATGGTGGCAACTCGTTAGTGGCGGAAAACGAGAACCTACTGATTGCTGGCAAAATGGGTGTTGGTGGATCGATGAATATCCTGTTCAAAGCAGACCTTAGCAAATACGTCGTACACCGACCGTCGGTTCTGTATTGGGTCATGCAGCCCGGTGCCAATGTTGGCGGGATCGGCATGGGGTTAGTTCGCATGATCCGGCCTTGGAACGAATGGCTGATCGTTTGGGGCTACGACATCAACGAACCTGCCCCCGTGGTTGACGCAGCAATGGCGACGGAAGTGGCGCGCCAGCTTGTCGGTGATCCAGAGCTCGAAATTGAGTTGCTAAGTGCGAATACGTGGACTGTGAACGATGCCTATGCTGAACAACTCAGCAGGGGTTGCGTCTTTATCATGGGCGACGCTGCGCATCGCCATCCGCCCTCAAACGGGTTGGGGTCGAACACGTCCATCCAAGATGCCTTTAACCTGTGCTGGAAGATTGCGAGCGTGCTGAAGGGACAAGCGGGTGCCGCCCTTTTGGACAGCTATGACGCAGAACGCGCGCCGATCGCGAAACAAATTGTCACGCGCGCTAACCAGTCAATTGGCGAGTTTGGACCGATCTTCGAAGCGCTGGGTATGACGGGTGGCAATGACATCGACAATATCAAAGCGAACATGGATGCACGCTGTGGATCAGACCCACAAGCAGAGGCCCAACGCGCGGCGCTGAATGCAGCAATCGCATTCAAGAAGTACGAATTTGATGCGCACGGCGTTGAAATGAACCAGCGCTACACGTCTGGGGCTGTGGTCACGAGCGGACAGCCCGAGCCTGCGTTCACACAAGATAAAGAGCTGCACTATCATCCCACGACATGGCCAGGTGCACGGATCCCGCACAGCTGGTTGTTCGACAGTGCAGGCCACAAGGTATCGACGCTTGATCTAACGGGGCATGGCCGGTTCACGCTTTTGACAGGCCTTGGTGGTGAGGCATGGTGCGACGCTGCAATTGCTGTCGGGGCAGCGCTTGGCATTCATATCGACTGTCATGTGATTGGCCCACGTCAGACCTATATGGATCACACTGGCGATTGGGCACGTGCGCGCGAAATCGGGGATGCAGGGTGCATTTTGGTGCGCCCTGATCACCATGTCGCTTGGCGTGCTGATACAATCTCTGATGCGCCCGAGGCCGCACTTTCGCGGGTGCTCAAGGCAATCCTCGCTGTGTAGCACGGGGGCCGGGATCAAAGATCTTCACTAAACGCGCATAACAGGTTAGCGTGACGTTAATAAATGACCTGACACGCCAATTCTGGGAGGAATAAATATGATAAAGTCCAAACTCTTAATTCCTACACGACGCAAGTTTCTTGCGGGGACAGCCGCCGCTGTGGCCGCGCCTGCAATCTTGTCCAGCACGCGGGCTTATGCGCAAAACAAGACGCTCAAGATCGGTTTTGTGAGCCCCAAGACCGGTCCTTTGGCGGGCTTTGCAGAGGCGGATGACTACATCCTTGAGGGCATTCGACAGAACTTTGCAGGTGGCATCGAGAACAATGGATCAACGTGGGGCGTTGAGATTATCACCCGCGATAGCCAGTCCAACCCTAACCGTGCCGCCGAGGTTGCAGCAGACCTAATCCTTGGCGAAGAGGTCGATCTGATCATGGCCGCTGCAACCCCTGATACGACCAATCCGGTGGCGGATCAGGCTGAGATTAACGAGGTGCCTTGCATTACCACGGACGCACCGTGGCAGCCCTATTTCTTTGGGCGCAATGGCAACCCCGCAGAAGGATTCCAAAGCACCTACCACTTCTTCTGGGGTCTTGAGGACGTCATTGGCGTGTTCCTTGATATTTGGGGCCAGTCGGGCGTGGCTAAGAACGTCGGCGGGTTGTTCCCCAACGATGCGGATGGCAACGCGTGGGGCGATCCTGATTTGGGCCTGCCGACACCGCTTGCTGCAAACGGGTACAATCTGGTCGACACAGGCCGTTACCAACCTATGTCGGATGATTTCTCGAACCAGATTGCTGCCTTTAAAGAGGCAAACTGCGAGATCGTAACGGGCGTGATGATCCCGCCTGATTTCGGAACATTCTGGGCGCAGGCCGCACAGCAAGGGTTCGCACCCAAGGTGGTAACTGTTGGCAAGGCACTCCTGTTCCCAAGCGTTATCGAAAGCTATGGTGATCGTGCAGACGGGCTAACGTCCGAAGTGTGGTGGTCCCCGAACCATCCGTTCAATTCGTCCCTCACAGGTGCATCCGCCAAGGACTTGGCAGATGGCTATACGGCAGCAACGGATCGTCCTTGGACACAGCCCATCGGCTTTAAGCACGCGCTGTTCGAAGTCGCAGCCGATGTGATCAAACGGGCAGAGGATCTGGATGATTACGAGGCCATAACTGCAGCGATTGCAGCGACAAACATGGATACTATCGTGGGCAAAGTTGATTGGTCCAGCGGTCCGGTCAAGAACGTTTCTAAGACGCCGCTTGTCGGCGGTCAGTGGCAGAAAGAAGGCGACACATTCGATCTAAAGATCGTGTCCAACTCTGCGCACCCTGACATTCCGCTCACTGGTGATTTGAAACTCATCTAAAACAAACCCCGCTCTGGATAGATTAGGGCGGGGATTTATTCGAAAGCGCACATGCCCCCCATTCTTGAACTTGATGGACTGAAAAAGTCCTTTGGCGCAATTGTTGTGGCGGATGATCTGAGCTTTCACCTTGGTGAAGGCGAGGCGTTGGGGATCATCGGCCCAAATGGTGCCGGTAAAACCACGACGTTTAATCTGATCACAGGAGCGCTTGGGCCGAACGCTGGAAAAATCCGGTTTCAAGGGTCTGACATTACATCTCATAGTGCGGCGCTGCGGTCTCGCTCAGGCATCGCGCGCAGTTTTCAGGTGCCGCAACCCTTTTCAGGCATGACCGTCTTTGAAAACGCCATGGTCGCCGCGACCCAAGCAGCGGGTCTATCCGGGCACAAGGCAGAGCAGTTCGCACTGGATATTTTGGACAAAACAGAGCTGTTGAGCAAAGCCAATCAAACCGCGGGCAGCTTGACCCTTCTGGATCGCAAACGGCTAGAACTTTCGCGGGCGCTGTGCACCAAACCCAAATTGCTATTGCTTGATGAAATCGCAGGCGGTTTGACTGAAAGCGAATGCACCGCGCTGGTCGACACTATCAAAGACGTCCATGCCAGTGGCGTGTCTATCATCTGGATCGAACATGTAGTGCACGCGCTTTTGGCAGTTGTGGACCGTTTGATGGTCATCGATTTTGGTCGCAAAATCGCCGAGGGCGATCCGTCCACAATTATGAAAAGTCCCGAGGTTGAGGAAATTTATTTGGGGATCGCCGTTGATGCCTGATCCCATTTTGTCCCTCAAAAAGCTCGACGCATTTTATGGTGATTTTCAAGCGCTTTACGGGGTCGACATGGAAATGGCCGAAGGCGAGGTGATCGCAATTATTGGCGCAAACGGGGCAGGGAAGAGCACGTTGCTACGATCCATCTCAGGTTTGATGAGCAACGAAAGTGACCAAGTAAACTTCCTTGGAAAAGGCATTGGTGCGCATCGTGCGGACGAGATTGCAGCCCTTGGATTGGCTTTGGTCCCAGAGGGGCGCCAACTTTTCCCATCGCTGTCGGTCGAGGAAAATCTGCTTATTGGCGGTCGCCTTAATCGCAAGGGGCCATGGGATTTACAGTCGGTTTTTGACCTATTTCCGGTGCTGAAAGAACGCCGCGCTTACCCGTCCACGGCGCTATCTGGTGGGCAACAACAAATGGTGGCGATTGGACGTGCCTTGATGGCGAACCCAGATTTGATTCTGTTTGATGAGATTTCGCTGGGCCTTGCGCCCGTCATTATCAAGTCGATCTACGACGCATTGCCCGGCATCGTTGGCGATGGGATGTCAGCCATCATCGTCGAGCAAGATATCTCAAAGGCGCTCTCGGTGTCAGACCGCGTCTACTGCCTGATGGAAGGTCGTGTAACGCTTAAAGGTGCAGCTGACAGCATATCACGCGAAGCCATTAGCCACGCATATTTTGGGATTGATTGATATGGATTGGGTAAACGCAATTGTTCAAGGCGTGCTTTTGGGGGGGGCTTTACGCATTGTTTGCGGCTGGCCTTTCGCTGATCTTTGGCGTGATGCGGCTTGTGAATATTGCCCACGGAGACTTTATCGTTTTGTCCGCCTACCTTGGGCTAACGGTTGTCGCTTCCACGGGAATGCACCCTTTGTTAGCGCTTATTATTGTCGTCCCGACGATGGCTGCAATTGGTTACTTCTTGCAGCGCGGCATCTTAAATCAAACCCTTGGGGATGATATTTTGCCGCCGCTTTTGGTCACGTTTGGTCTATCCGTCATCTTGCAAAACCTCTTTTTAGCGGGCTACAGCGCGGATCCGCAAAAGATGGACGCGGGTGCTTTGGAAACGGCAAGTGTCAGCGTTGCAGGGCTGTCATTGGGCATTTTGCCGCTGCTGACCTTTGGGATTGCGATCGTTGTCATCGCCAGCTTGCAGTACATGTTTTTTTGCACCTCATTGGGGCGTGCGTTTCGCGCCGTATCAGACAACCAAGACATCGCGCAGCTTATGGGGCTGAACAAGCGACACATGTTTGGTCTTGCCATGGGGATAGCCCTTGGGGTGACGGCCATTGCCGGCATCCTTTTGGGAATTCGCACCAGTTTTGATCCGACGGCGGGAAGCGCGCGGCTTATTTTTGGTTTTGAAGCCGTCATTATCGGTGGGCTTGGTAACCTGTGGGGCACGCTGGCGGGTGGCATTATACTCGGTGTTGCACAAACCATTGGAGCCAAAATCGATCCGGGTTGGCAGCTTTTGTCAGGTCACATCGCCTTTCTCATTGTGCTGGCAATCCGACCTCAGGGTCTCTTCCCGAGGGTAAGCGGATGAGCGTTCAAACCCACAGCGTTTCGCGGGGCTCTCAAAGTGCTAAGGTTGCCGCCTTCCTTGGCGTGATTGTTCTGATTGTCTTGATCGCGGCTCCTTGGTGGGCTGGACGTGCGGATATGCGGCTGATGGGCGAGATGTTCCTTTATCTCTCGCTCGCATGTCTTTGGAATTTAATGGCAGGGTATGCCGGTCTCGTCTCAGTCGGCCAACAGGCCTATGTGGGCTTTGGCGGCTATATGCTTTTTGCACTGACTATGTTTGCAGGCCTCCCACCGCTTGTGGCGATAGTGGGCGCAGGCGTTCTTGGTGCGCTTATCTCTATTCCTGTTGCAGCCCTTATCTTTCGATTGCGCGGTGCGTATTTTGCTATTGGAACTTGGGTTATGGCAGAGGTTTTCCGGCTGTCATTTGCACAAGTGTCTAGTTTGGGTGGAGGGTCAGGGTCATCCCTTCCCGTGGGCATCGTGCGCTCGCTCGCCGGATCGCGGTCCGCACGTGAATCGCTGGCATACTGGATGGCCCTCGGTGCTGCGGTAGTCGTGATCGCGGCAGTGTATCTTTTCTTGCGTTCGCGCCGCGGCCTTGCCCTGACAGCCATCCGAGACAATGAACTGGCTGCTGCATCCTTGGGGATTGATGTGTGGCGCATAAAATTCGTGGTCTACGTTGTAACGGGTGGCCTCACGGCGATGCTGGGCGCTTTAATATTCCTCCAAAAACTAAGAATTTCGCCAGATGCGGCTTTCTCTGTCAACGATTGGACCGCGTTTGTTATCTTCATTGTTGTGATTGGCGGGATCGGAACGCTTGAGGGGCCGATCATTGGAACGCTGGTTTTTTTCGCGCTAAGAGAAACACTTGCGGATCTGGGAACAATCTATCTGATTGTCCTTGGGTTCGTTGCGATTGTTGTAATGCTCAAAGCCCCGAGAGGGGTCTGGGGATTTGTTCGAGAACGTTACGATATCCAGCTTTTTCCATTAGCGTATCACGTTCAAAAAAAGCCCAAAACGGACAAATAGGGGACGGCCTTCGATCAACTGATTTTTGCTTTCACTGACCCGAAACACAGAGATAGCAAGACCAATGAAGTGATGGAGAATTTTTTAGCCCTAAAACTAAGATACACCGTGCTTCGTCCTGAACACTTGTTGTTCGATGTGCCGAATAGGACTTGGTTTGTGGACACCATCAAGGCCAGCGGCCGGTCTTGTCATGTGTGGACGGCTTCTTTTATGCAAGGGTTAATTTGAGTGACTTTGATGTTTGCAGGTTGCGATCATGTGTCCGGTCGGGGCAGCGTCAGATAAAACCGCTTGAGACGGGCAGGGCTAATTTGTGACCATGCCGAATTACAAAATATTCTCCATTTCGCTAATTCAAAACCAGCCCTGAAGCCATCCGACTTGCAGTCATGCTGTATGTTTGTTTTCCGCTTTCTCTTCGTAATGTGGAGGACCTTCTTCGTGAGCGAGGCGTTGGCGTAAGTCATGTAACGGTTCGGTTTTGGTGGAGCTACCAAAAATAAAGGCTTCCCGCGGGAGAAAGGAAAGCCTTAGGTCGATTTCTGCTCGTTTCGACGGTTCTGCTTGATACCGGCATTATCCCAATGCAAGAGCCGATTACCGAAATGGTGCTCGAAGCCCCCGGCGGTTTGGTACGCGTGCGCGCTCATTGCGCAAACGGCAAGGCCGACCGCATTGAAGTTGAAAACCTTCCGTCCTTTGCAGGATTGATCGGTGTCCCTTTAGAGGTCGAAGGCATCGGGACACTCTCGGTTGATACCGCATTCGGCGGTGATAGCTTTGTCGTCGTTGAGCCAACATTGCTAGGGATCGCACTAGAGGTGGATGAGGCTCAAACCTTGGCTCAGCTTGGTGTGAAAATCACCAATGCGGCGAATGAGCAACTGAAGTTCAATCATCCCACGCAAGCCGAATGGCAGCACCATTCCTTTTGTCTCTTTGCAGGCCCGCTGGAACGCGACGCGGTCGGGCTCCGAGCAAAATCGGTTGTCTCCATTCAGCCCGGAAAGCTGGACCGCTCGCCAACAGGAACTGCAGTATCTGCTCGGATGGCGTTACTGCACGCCAAAGGTGAAATGGCCGTTGGTGACCATTTGACCGGCGTATCGATTATCGGTTCCGAGTTTCATGGCAAAATTCTGGGCCAAACAAAGGTTGGCGAAACAATGGCAATTCGACCACAAATTAGTGGGCGCGGCTGGGTCACGGGGACGCATCAGCACATGCTGGACCCATGCGATCCATGGCCCGAAGGCTACCGCGTTGGCGATACCTGGCCGCGTAACAAATGAGATTCTAACACTCGGGAAATTGATCTGGGCTGAAGCGGCCGGTATTGTCAGATAAACTTGACGTCCCATTGGTTGGTACCTAATTTTT
>JAOEQC010000068.1 GCA_028388995.1 Ascidiaceihabitans sp.
AACCGATTTGCTAGAACCACGCAGCGCAATTTCTGGGTCAACTGACCTGGAAATTCGCGAGACCAAGCATCTATTTTTACGCCAATCAACCTTGCGCGATGATCTAGACGCTTGGATCAACACCAAAACCAGCTGGCCTGTTTTAACGACATCCATCGCCCGCAAATGGCTGCATGATGGCGACGGTTTGCGCGATCGTGGCATCACCCGCGATTTGGATTGGGGCATCTCGGTCAAGAACGGTGACCAAGACTGGCCAGGTATGGAAGGCAAAGTGTTTTACGTTTGGTTCGACGCCCCTATCGAATATATCGCCTGCGCTGGCGAATGGGCCGAAGCACACGATCTGCCTGAGGCCGATTGGCAACGCTGGTGGCGCACCGACAAAGGGGCCGAAGATGTGACCTATACCCAGTTCATGGGCAAGGATAACGTGCCTTTCCACACCATTGGCTTCCCTGCCACGATCCTTGGCTCGGGCGAACCATGGAAACTGGTCGATCACCTGAAATCATTCAACTATTTGAACTATGACGGTGGCCAGTTCTCAACCAGCCAAGGGCGCGGTATCTTTATGGACCAAGCGCTTGAATTGCTGCCTGCAGACTATTGGCGCTGGTGGCTACTGAGCCACGCACCAGAAAGCTCAGATGCGGAATTCACCTGGTCCAGTTTCCAGCAAGACACCAACAAAGATTTAGCAGATGTCTTGGGCAATTTCGTATCCCGCGTCACCAAATTTTGCCGTTCAAAATTCTCTGAAGCATTGCCAGAGGGCGGTGAAAACGGTCCAGAGGAAATTGCGCTGATAGCTGATTTGCAAGAACGTTTGGGGCGCTATCAAGACCACATGGAAGCCATCGAAGTGCGTAAGGCCGCTGCTGAATTGCGTGCCATCTGGGCTGCAGGCAACGAATACCTGCAAGAGACATCACCGTGGACAACATTCAAAACAGACCCGGAAAAGGCGGCAGTCCAAATTCGTTTGGCCCTGAACCTGATCCCGTTCTATGCAACATTGTCTGCACCGTTCATTCCTGACGCAGCTGCGAACATGCACGAAAACATGGGGACCTCGCCAGAGTGGCCCGTAGACGTGAATGCAGCGTTGCATGCCTTGCCAGCAGGTCACCCATTTACCGTGCCTGAAGTGCTATTCGCCAAGATTACTGATGAATCCGTGGCCGATTGGGAAGTTCGTTTCTCAGGCACACGGGACTAACGTTTTGACGACGCCAATTTTATATTCGTTCCGCCGTTGCCCCTATGCCATGCGGGCGCGGCTTGCGATATTATCGTCACAAACATCTGTCATCCTGCGCGAGATCCTGTTGCGTGATAAAGCCCCTGAATTTCTAGCGGTATCCCCATCGGGCACGGTTCCTTGTCTTGTCACCCAAGACAGCGTGATCGACGAAAGTCTTGATGTCATGAAATGGGCGCTTGCGCAGAATGATCCAGATCAATTGCTGGATATGCCCGACGCTGGCTGGGACCTAATTTCCGAAACAGACGGTTCGTTCAAACAAGCCCTTGATCGCACCAAATACGCTGCCCGTTACCCAGAGCAAAATACGGACGAGCAACGCGCGATAGCAGGTGACTTTCTGTCGCGACTGGACCAACAGATCGACCATTGGTTGTTTGGCCATGCTACGATTGCAGACCAAGCAATTTTACCTTTCGTACGACAATTCGCCTTCATCGATAAGGCATGTTTCGATGCACAACCTTGGCCAAACCTTCAGGCGTGGCTTGACCGTTTTTTGATATCAGACGAATTTACCGCCATTATGCCCAAATATGCGAAATGGCATGCCGGCGATATTGATTTTCACTTTCCAAATGCAACGGATGCAAAGTAACAACACAAAGTCTTGAATGCGAAGTTCTCATTGTTGGCTGTGGTCCCGCGGGTCTTTCAGTTGCCGCCACTCTACCCAATTACATCGCTACCATCATTGTCCACCAAGACGCAGAGATCGGCAAACCTGTGCGCACCAGCGGTGGTTGCAGGTTGGATGATGTTGAAAGTATTCGCATTCCGCCTGAATTTTATCAGGTCATGGACCAACTAGATGTATATTCCGACAAAAAAGAAGCCCATTTTCAGGTCAAAGATGACAAACTTGTCGTTCTAAACATCACAGATTTATACCAATGGATTGCCCGGAAATCGGATCACAAGCAACGCCAGCTCATGCTTGCAACGAAATTCTTGTCGACGACAAAAGCAAAGATGGTGGTTACCAATCAACGATCCGGTCACGTCACACGGAAACGACACAGATTAAATAAAAGTATATTATCGATGGCTCTGGTGTCAGAAATGCAGTGTTGGATGATCTGGACCTTAAAGAAAAACTAGATCGCTCAGGTGTTGGTTTTGAATATGAGTATCCAATTGGAACGAACAAGGCCGATTATGCAATCCTGTTTGTAGGCTCATCTGTTTTATCAGGATACGGATGGGTTTTCCCAACGGCTGATGGCAGAATTCGGGTCAGTGTTGGCGTGATTCACCCCGATACCGATGTGCCACCAAAGAAGTTGATGTCGGATTTCTTGGCCTCTGACGACGTGTAGCGTTTCGGGCTTGACCTCACAGACGAATATGAAGTGAACGCAGGTACCCTACCCCCAGTCGCCTACGATCCCGAACTAGTCTTTGGGAATGTCATTCGAGTTGACGATTCTGCGAACTTTGCGACGCCTACTGTTGGTGAAGGCATCCGTATTTGCATGGATCATGGCGAAGCTTTGGGGCGCGCATTGGGCGAAACCATTCGCACCAATGATCCTACACCTTTGAAACGATATGAAGCCGATTGCAAAAAAACTTTGGCCCGTAATTATCACTTTTGTTTTTTGGCAAACAAACGTTTTTCGCTATATTCAGCCAAAGATTCGGACCAAATCATTAGGCGAATTTCGCACCTAAGCGAAAGCGATCTGGTCGCTTTGCTACGGAGTGAATTCACAATGAAAATGATCCTTAAGGCGACCTACAAAATGCTTAAGCAAAAGCTTTTTGGGTCATCTTAAGGGACCAATTCTGTTGCTGGTTATTCTGCAGGTTCTGACCGATCAGCTGTTTTGGTGCCGGCTGAAAATGCAGCCACGATCCCCGCCAACCCGGCGCTGATGTAATACTGCGCCATAAATACGGCAGGTACGGTCAGAACAATGATGACTGTGCCAAATAACACCCCGTAGCCAATAGACACCGCCAAGGGGATCAGGAACTGAGCCTGTAACGAGGTTTCCATGATCAATGGATAGACACCTAAAAAGGTCGTCAAAGAGGTCAAAAGAATGGGGCGAAAACGTTGTTTGGTTCCCTCGACAACAGCATCGCGCACATCCATTCCATCAGCGATGTGTTCGTTATAAACGTCCACCATCACAAGCGAGTTGTTGATAACAACACCGGCCAAACCAATGATACCAAAGATCGACAAAATCGTCAGTGGAATACCCATGATATAATGGCCTGATACAGCACCGATCAGCCCCAAAGGAATCGCGATCATGACAACGATGGGTTGCACGTAAGAACGGAAAACCAGCGCCAACAGAGCGTAGATAATAAACAAAGCTATACCAAGCGCCTGACCAAGTGCTGCCTGTGCATTCCCTTGTTGACGCTGCTCACCACCTAGATTGATCAACAGGTCGCTGTACTTCTCTTGCAGGGGTTTGATCAGCTCAGCTTCAATCATCTCATTCACTTCTGAACTGGTCGATACGTTGGTATCCAAGTCAGATATCACCGTGGTCACTTGTCGCCCGTTGCGGCGCAGGATTTGGGTCGGTGACAACCCTTCTTCGATGTAGGCAACAACGCTTAAAGGAATTTGATCACCTGAGGGCGTCGCGATCCACGTCGAAAGAAGGTCTGATAAGCTGTCACGTTGATGTGCAGGGTAACGCACCATTACAGCAACGTTGTCCGCCCCACGTTGTACGCTGGTCGCCTCGATGCCAAAGAAACCCGCGCGGGTTTGGGTGGCGAGATCAGACAGTGTGACGCCGTACAGTCGCGCCTCTTCGCGCAAAGCCAACCGATATTCAATACGCCCTGCGGAATTATCATCTTGGATTGCAAAGACACCCGAAATATCGCGCAGACCTGCACGTAATTCAGTCACAACAGGCGTGATGTCTTGTCCTTCGGGCAGTGACAATTCGATCGAAATAGGGTCACCCGCCCCGATCAATTCGGCAGACACATTAAGTTTGTTAACCGAAGCAACATCGCCAATCTTCTTACGCCATGCCGCTTCGAATTTTTTCGCGTCCCAATCACGTTTGGTTGGGTCCGTCAGTTGAACCACAACATTGGCCAACGTCGCCCCACCCGCAGCAGATCCACCTTCTGGACCACCAGCAGATACGCCCTGACCGACAACGACGTTTACACCCGTGATAACCTCAGGTGCATCGTTCGGCAGTTCGGCTTGGATATCTGCTCCAGCTCGAATGGCCGACACGCGCACATGTTCTGCAACCTCTTGGGTCATTTGGAAAGTTGTGCCGTCATTCATCTCAATGCTGGCAGTTACAAAATCACCATCAATGGATGGAAAAAAGTTAAATTTGACGTACCCAAAAGACAACAGACCAACCGTCATGATCATCATCGCAACGGAGAACGCGATAGGAATCAGGATCGCAAATCCCTTGGTCGTGAAACGCAATACGGCATCAAGTGGCACTCGGATGAACCATTGCAACACGGCATCAACGGCACCACGGATCAGATTTAAAAAGCGAAACACTAAGTTGAGTTTGTTATTTTCCGACACATCAAGGCGTGACAGGTTGCGCGGCAAAATCAACAAGGCTTGCAGCAATGACAGGCTTAGGACCACGATCACCACAACTGGAATATCCGTCAAGAACTTTCCCAAGGTGCCGGGCAGTTGGGTCAACGGCCAAAAGGCAACAATGGTTGTCAGCGCAGAAAAGATAACTGGAATCGCAATGCGTTGCGTGCCTTTGACAGCAGCCTGCATTGGGGAAAGCCCATTTTCGCCGTTTTTGTAGATGTTTTCACTGACAACAATCGCGTTATCGACCACGATCCCAATCGCAAGGATGAAGCCAAAGAGAGAGATCATATTGATCGACATCCCTAGGCTACCCATGATGATAAACGCCCCTGCAAAAGAAACGCCGATCCCCATCGCAGACCAAAATGCGAGGCGGATATCAAGAAACAAGGCTAGGCACAGAACAACCAACGCCAGACCGATTGCGGCGTTGTTCACCAACAGATCGATACGATCCTGCAGGTCTTTGGAATCATCCTGCCAAACGGTCGCGTTGATTCCGTCCTCAAGCGAAGGACGGTAAGTCGCCGCCAAGTAGGCGCGGGCATCTTCGACGATGGCCAACACCTGTTCATCGCCGACGCGGAAAACGTTTACTGAAACGGAACGGTCACCGTTAAAGTTGGCGGCCAAATCCGCATCTTCAAAACCATCGACGACTTTTGCGATATCACGCAAATAGACGCGGCCACCTTTTTCATCAGTGCGCACAATGATATTTTCAAAATCACTCTGAGTATAGTTGCGCCCTGTAGTGCGGATTGGGATTGCCACAGTATCAGTGTTGATCGAACCACCCGGTAGTTCGAGCGAGTTTTGCCCGATTACATTCGCGACCTCAGCCATCGAAATACCATAGGCGCGTAGGTTGTCACGGTCCACCTCGATTGAGATTTCGTATGCACGGATATTGCCGACCTCAACGAATGAGATGCTGCCAAGGGCGACCAACTCGTCCTTGAGGCGCTCTGCCTCTTCCTTCAGAACCTGCTCAGATGCATCGCCGTGGATTGCAATCTCGAGCACTCGCGAGCTGTTGCTGGCTTGAATAACAACCGGATCATTCGCTTCTTCAGGCAAGACCGTGATCCTGTCGATTTCTGTTTTGATCTCATCCAGCTTTTCTTTGATATCTTCACCGCGCAGGAACGACACGGTTACACCGCCACGACCTTCACTAATCGACGCCGTTATGCTGTCGATTCCGTCAATGCCAGAAAGCTGATCCTCAATAGGACGGACAATGCTGTCTTGGATTTCAAGCGGTGATGACCCCGGATAGCTGACTGAAACGCTGACGGTATCCAATGTAAACTCTGGAAAGGTCTTTTGCGGCATCTGGAACGCCGCTAACATGCCAACTACCACGACAAAAGCCATCGTTAAGTTGGCCGCAACGGGATGTTCGGCCATCCACTTGATGATACCATTCATAGTTTGTCATCCGACGTGTTTGCAGACTGTGTCGAAGTGGTGCGTTCTGCGGCAACATCGCGTAATTTCATGCCCTCTTGCGGGGTTGAAAGCGCTGTGGTGATCAAACGCGCGCCCTTTGGGATCGACGCTGACGTAACGTATGATATTTCGTTATCAATATGAACCAAAGTCGCGGGGACAATTTTCAACGTTCCGCCGTCGCTCTCAGAGGGGGTTAGCAACCACAACTCTGATCCACCACGCAATGCGGTTGATGGCACCGCGTAAGTCGCGTCTGGCTGCGGTCCTTCGATCACCACGTTGGCAAAGGAGTTGATCAGTGCGGGCGGGGCACCCGATGCTAAAATACTGCTCCCTGTGGCACGTGCACCGGTGATGTCAATCAGTTCCACAGTTACCGTTAGCGTGCGTGTACGTTGATCCAAAGTTGGGGCGACGCGCGTTACCTCGGCGTCCCACTCAAAAGATTGGCCTGCAAAGCGAACAGAAACCGTGGCATTGGGCGATGCCCCTTCGAACAATCCGGGGATGAGGGCAGCGTCAGCTTCGCGCACAGGCACATCGATTTCCATGCGGTCTTCGGTAAAAATTTCAGCAATCGTCTGTCCGCCGTTTACGACTGAGCCAATATCCAAGTTTTTTGATAACACCGCACCATCGAAAGGGGCCGTTACGATTTTACGCCCAAGGCTCACCTCAGCCACATTTTGTGCAGCAATCAAACTGTTTAGGCTGGCGGATAATTCTTGCTGGGTGCTGCGCACTTGGTCAAGGGATGCTTGGCTGGCAGAGCCACTACTGCGCAATTTTTCGGTACGCTCAAGCAGGATCTGGTTCAGGTCCAGGCGTGCGCGCGTTACGTCAATATTGGCTTGGGTTTGGGTCAGCGTAGCCCGTTCCGCACTATCATCTAGACGAACCAAAACCTCACCCTGCTTAAAGGCTCTGCGGTCGGTGATGGCTGGGTGCAGCTCGATCACTTGGCCACCAACTTGGCTTGCAAGGTTGGCGGATCGGTGAGGCTGCATAAAACCCTCACCGCGGATAGGAAGAGCTGAGTTGATTAAGAAAATTTCTACTGTTTCGACCAAGGTCGTTGGACGCTCAACAACTGTTGGCTCGATCGCCTCACGGTTTTCACCAAGATAGCGAAATCCTGTAATCCCACCAAAAATCACAGCAACGGCAACTGCAATCCAAAACAATTCACGCAGGCCAACGCCCAAGTACCCAATAATCTTCTTCATTACATTCCTCAAAATACAGCCAATGCCCCGTCATTTCGATCAAACATTTGAAATCAAATGACCCAAGGGCACAGACCGCTCCTAACAGACTAAATACGACTGGCAACACTGTATGGATCATTGAGAAAAGAATGACCGCGAATAAAGGTAGTAAATTGACGTTATTCGCGACATTATTGTTATCGTGGTACGGGCGGGGGGACTTGAACCCCCACGGCACAAAGGCCCACAGATTTTAAGTCTGCTATGTCTACCATTCCATCACGCCCGCACAGACACGATAACCTGTCTTTATTCAAAGCTTGCGCCAGCCTCAACCCTAGATATCTTCACCTATGGGTCCAAGCGGAGCACCTTTTGCAATTAATGTGCGTTCCGACAGCCATGGGTTGTTTTCTAGCGCCTCTAACATTTGTGCGCGGGCCTCTTTTAAACGACCCATTTGCATCAATGTTAGCGCACGCCCTGACTGTGCCGCCACGTGATTTGGCAACAGCGCCAAAACGGCATCTAAATCAACCAGTGCACCTGCGTACTCACCACGC
>JAOEQC010000069.1 GCA_028388995.1 Ascidiaceihabitans sp.
TACCTTTCAAACCAAATGTTGCACCTCAATCTTATCAATCTGCCCGAAATGGATATTTCAAGGGCATATCCGCGATCTTGCCAAACATAGTGCATGTAGATAGCACAGGCCCATCATTTCCGGAGAATCCACAATGGGCATTAATAAAGAACGCGACGTCGAAGCAAACATGCAAATCGGTCCAACCGACCTTGGCATGGTCCGCATTTTCATCGAATCGCAAGGCATCGAAGTTCCAATGGATTTTGAACCAGACGAAGCCGAAGAGATAGCAGAAGAGATTCGTGCTGCAGCTATGGCTGCTCGCACAGTAAAATAACTCAGAATTTAGGACTGCGTGCACAACAGTTCGCATCCCTAACGAAGTCCTAAGGAGGCGCGCATAATTATCTGCGCGATAGATCCTTCAAGGATTACAGACTTGTCGTAAACATAGTAGCCAAACGGCTGAGTAATTGTTGGGCTACAACCCCTATTACCAGCCACTGATGTCACAGGTGATATTTAACTGCAGTTTGACAGCCGCGATCTATATGCCACGCGAACATTTCAGCGGGCCCACTCATCATTCTACATACGTGGTTGGCGCAATGACGAATCCACCCATCACCCCGAACGCCAAATCGGCATCGGGGCAATTGGCATACCATGCTTAGTAATGTTCGACTGATCACAACACGTATTTTCAGGCGCGAGCGATGTAACGCACTTGACCCAAACGGCTTTGCCCCAACTCACGACTGGATTAGCTTTTTTGATCAATTCTGGGACAATCAGCTGACCAACTTAAAAGATATTATCGAAAAAAACGATCAAAAGGAACCACTCTAATGACCGACTGTATTATTCGAAAATCAATATTTCTGAATGCCGACCGCCAAACTGTTTGGGCATATCTCACCGATCCTGACAAACTCGCGATCTGGTTTCACGCACAAAAAACCCCTTTGGCTGAAGGACAGCCAATGAAAATGTTTAGTGCTGACACTGGTGATCTACTGATGTGGAGCGACGTAATTGTTGGCCGTGAACCTGAATACCTTGAATACACCTTCATCATTAAGCCGTTGGGTTATGCGGTCAGTACCGTTGATGTACCCTTACAGAGGTTGCAGGCGGCACACAGTTAAGTCTTGAACACATCGGTCTGCGAAAAAATGCAGAAAGCTTTGGCCTAACACTCGCGCTGGACAAAGGTTGGGATGATCATCTGGCCAACATGCGTACAGACGCCCACACCCAAAACCGCGCATCACGGCAATTGGCGTACACACGCCCCTTGCCCCCGCCCTTCGCACGCCCTAACTAAGAATAGACGGGTTCTGCTCCCTCTGTGATCGGTTATACATTCCAGAGGCCTTAAGCAATTCCTCGGCCGCTGGCTCTGTTCGGACCCTGGTTCGATTACCTGGTGACCACCTGTACATACAGGTCCCCCGGAATACAGAACCAAGCGTTTGTAGTGGTTCCCGTCACCTACACTACGGTATCAGCCGCCCACGGCACTGCGCACCATTTGCCAATATTGGTCCTGCACTTCGCTTAGGCTAAGGCGGCCTTCGCTACGAAACCATGTGTTCACGCCCGTCAGCATCGCAATCACCGCAAATGTTGCGATCTTTGCATCCTTAACATTCCAAGCGCCGCTTGTTTGCCCTGCAATCAGAATGTTCTGAAGACGGTTTTCGTATTGACCGCGCAGGTCTTCGATCAAGGCAAAGTTTTCGGGCGTCAGATTACGTAGCTCCATGTAGGCGATAAACACTGCCTCGGGCCGCTCGTGGTGGAATGCGATGTGAAAACGGACGAACTGCTCTAACATTTCCAACGGCTGCGCTGCATCTTCATCAGGCAAAGCGCCCAACAATTCGGTCATATGGGACTGCATCAGATCAAACAGCAGGCTTTGTTTATCGGGTGTATAATTATATAGTGCCCCGGCCTGCACACCGACCTCGCTGGCAATTTGGCGCATGGAAACAGCGGCAAACCCTTGCTTGGCAAACAGCTCAAGTGCGGCGGTGCGTATTTTTGGGCCTGTGATGCCCGAGTGTGATCCTGTCGTGCGTGCCATACTCCCTATGTTATATGAACAAACGTTCAGAACCAAGCACCGCTTGCACCAAACGCATGGCTGGTGCATCAAGCGTACAACAGTTGGAAAAGACATGCGTTTTATTGCTTTAATTTTACCTTTGGCCCTGATGGCCTGCACTCAGTTTCCTGAGTTGGATGGCCCTGTCTTTAATGCTGGCAAAGATGCAAAGTACCCAAAATTGTTGCCTGTCGATGCTTTGCTAGCACAAAGCAATTCATCAAGTCCTTCACCAGAGGAAACAGCAAGCACATTGAGCGCGCGTATTGCGGCCTTGCAAAACCGTGCTGCACAGCTTCGGGGCTCTGTTGTGGACACGAACACCCAAAATCTCATAAAAAACGGTGTCAACTAAGGCTTTTCTCGCGTTGCAAGGAAGTCGTAAAACCGCTATGTCGCGCCAAACGACCAATCATCCAAAAGGACCCAAACTATGTCACAGCCTCTTCGTCTTGGTATTGCCGGTTTGGGAACTGTTGGAGTTGGGGTTATTAAAATCATCCGCAAGCAAGCCGTTCTTTTACAGGCCCGCACGGGTCGTGAAATCGTAATCAGCGCCGTAAGCGCGCGCAGCAAAGGCCGCGATCGCGGAGTGGCGCTTGATAGCTATGCATGGGAAGACGATCCTGTTGCACTGGCAAAACGCGATGATGTTGATGTTTTTATTGAACTTATGGGCGGTGCATATGGCCCAGCCAAAGCCGCGACTGAGGCAGCCGTCGCTGCAGGCAAACACGTGATCACTGCCAACAAAGCTATGCTTGCAATGCATGGTCACGCGCTCGCGCAAGCGGCCGAAGCCAAAGGCGTCTCACTTCGTTATGAAGCTGCCGTAGCGGGTGGCATTCCTGTGATCAAAGCGCTGACTGAGGGTCTGGCTGGTAATGAGATCACCCGCATCATGGGTGTGATGAACGGGTCCTGTAACTATATCCTAACCCGCATGGAAGATTCAGGCCTTAGCTATCAAGAAATTTTCGCTGAGGCCGATGGCCTTGGCTATCTCGAAGCAGATCCACAACTAGACGTTGGTGGCATTGATGCGGCCCATAAACTTGCGATCCTCAGTTCGATCGCCTTTGGCACCAAAGTCGATTTTGACGCCATTGTTCTTGAGGGCATCGAACGCATCAGCATCGAAGATATCAACGCAGCAGCCGACATGGGCTATAAGATCAAGTTGCTGGGTGTGACCCAGATGACTGGTCGTGGCCTAGAGCAACGCATGCAGCCGTGCCTTGTGCCAACCAGCTCTCCTTTGGGACAGTTGCAGGGCGGCACAAACATGATCGTGATTGAAGGCGACGCGATTGAACAAGTTGTCCTGCGCGGCCCCGGTGCTGGCATGGGCCCAACAGCCAGTGCTGTGATGGGTGACGTTTGTGACATCGCACGCGGTTTTCATCTACCAGTATTTGGACAGCCGGTGGAAATGCTGGTTGAAAGCAAGCCAGCGAAATCGACAATGCCAGCCCCTTACTATCTGCGCATGGGCGTGGTGGATAAGCCTGGTGCGATGGCTAAGATCGCTACTGTATTGGGCGAGGCCGGGATCAGCATCGACCGCATGCGCCAATACGGCCATGCTGAAACATCTGCTCCAGTTCTCATCGTGACGCACAAAGTTTCCAGCGCAGCCATTGAAGCTGCTTTGGAAGCGATGGAAAGCACTGGCGTTTTGGGCTCCGCCCCAGTTGCGCTTCGCATTGAAGAAGTTTGAGGGCATACTCCCCCAAGCATGACTGCTTTTGTCTGACGTATCTGTGGATGCCTCCGGCGGGAGACTATTTTGTAATATGAACGGGGGATTGCGTGTCATTTCTGGGGGTTGAGCATTCACTAAATGGACGCCGTTGGGTTGGTCCCACAATCGAAGTTGACCGCGCCGCCGAGGCGATTGCCCAGCAGACCGACCTGCCCCGCCCTGTGGCCCAAGTGTTAGCCCATCGCGGCGTTGCCCCTCAAGCAGCCGCTACGTTTCTTGCACCCTCTTTGCGTGAGCTTTTGCCTGATCCGCGATCTTTGCATGACATGGAAAAGGCAGCGACGCGATTTTTGGCAGCCGTTTCATCCCGCCAACGCATTGCTATTTTTGCAGATTATGATGTTGATGGCGGCAGTTCTGCTGCGTTATTGATCGTATGGCTGCGGTCTTTGGGTTTGCAAGCCACACTATATATCCCCGATCGCATTGATGAAGGTTATGGCCCCAATGATGATGCAATGTCTGCCCTTGCCCGCGCCCATGACCTGATCATTTGCGTAGATTGCGGTACGCTGTCTCACGGCCCTATTGCTACGGCAGTTGGTGCGGATGTCATTGTGCTAGATCACCACTTGGGTGGAGAAACACTGCCGGATGCATTGGCTATTGTGAACCCCAACCGCCAAGATGAAGACGGGGCGTTGGCCCACCTATGTGCGGCCGGTGTCGTGTTCTTGATGTTGGTCGAAGCGGGTCGTCAGATGCGCGGTGCAGGCCAGCAAGGCCCTGATTTGATGTCCTTGCTGGATTTAGTCGCTCTGGCAACAGTTGCCGACGTTGCCCCATTGATTGGTGTGAACCGCGCGTTTGTACGCCAAGGCCTGCGCGTCATGGCGCGGCGCGATCGCCCTGGCATCACGGCCCTTGCAGATGTGTCGCGTATGGATACGACCCCGTCATCTTACCACCTTGGGTTTCTTTTAGGTCCACGCGTGAATGCAGGAGGTCGCATTGGCCAAGCGGATCTGGGCGCACGCTTATTGGCCAGCGAAACCGAGCACGAAGCAGCAGCTATGGCCGAACGCCTTGATCAGTTGAACACGGAACGTCGGGATATCGAGGCTGCTGTTCGGGCTGCAGCTATAGAACAGGCTGAGGAACGCGGGTTTGATCGCCCTTTGGTTTGGGCTTCTGGCGAGGGATGGCATCCAGGTGTGGTGGGTATTGTTGCCTCGCGTCTGAAAGAAAATTCAAACCGTCCGTCAATTGTCATCGGCTTTGAGGACGGAATCGGCAAAGGTTCAGGGCGTTCTGTTTCGGGAATCGATCTGGGTGCACCCATTCAACGCCTCGCAAATGAAGGGCTGTTGATCAAAGGCGGTGGCCACAAAATGGCGGCGGGTTTGACAGTGGCTGAAGACAAGCTTGAGGCAGCCATGGAGCGCCTGTCCGAGCTGTTGGACAAACAAGGTGCCGGACAGATCGGTGCCGCTGATTTGCGCCTAGACGGTGCGATGATGCCAATGGCGGCCACTGTCGAGTTGGTAGAGCAAATTGAACAGGCCGGTCCCTTTGGCGCAGGTGCCCCCGGTCCACGCTATGCCTTTGCAGATATGCAGATTTTCTTTGCAAAGCGGGTTGGTGTGAACCACCTTAAGTTGACCTTTGGTGACACCGAGGGTGGGCGCATGGAGGCAATAGCATTTGGTGCATATGATACGGATATGGGTCCCGCACTTGAGCAACATGGTGGTGCGCGTTTCCACCTTGCAGGGCGTTTGGACATCAATACTTTCCGTGGACGCCAGACGATTCAGCTTAGGTTGGAAGACGCCGCACCCGCTTGATAAAAAAAACCACAATTTTGTGTTTTTTCCACTTGCGCAATTCGCCTCCTTTCCCTAAATAACGCTTCACCACAGCGGCCCGTTCGTCTATCGGTTAGGACATCTGGTTTTCAACCAGGAAAGAGGGGTTCAACTCCCCTACGGGCTGCCATTATACTTTCCACACAAGTTCGTAGATATAATTACTGCTTGTCAGCGGTTATTGATATTTCTGTGTCCTATTTTCATCGACAACATATTAGGGCTACGGATCGTATCCGCATGCCCCGCTGTTGGATTCATGACGGCCTATTGGTTCCTCTCAGTTTGTTCAGTTGTAACTGAGCGAACGTGTCCTGTTTATTTCAGAACAAGATGCATAGGGCACAAGACATCTAAGATTGCGCCAGTGTTGCATGGATCCGTTGCAAAGCCGATCAGGTCGACATGACATGCCGTCATCTCTGGCCTCCCAAATTAAACCGACGCCCTGTCGAGAATTCACACGCAAGCAGTGAAATCGAGATTGTTTCGATGCCTTCGGAAGCACCAAGATGTTCCAGAATAACCAATGTGCCATAATCATCCGCCATTGCGCTCAGTATGCCGATAAACACTTGCCCTGTACCCGCAATCGGACTGCGACAGATTAGCGAATATTGCGTTGCTGTTTGATCCCGTAAATCTAGCTCTGGTAAATCAAAATCAGAAACCGCCAATCGCGCACGATCTGGAAACTCATCCAGTGAATAGAGAAATTCAATGAGCGTATCCCCACTAAAGCGCAGCAATCGCAGCAGGCTTTCAGTGTTGGGGTGTGACACAAGATAAGTTGCCAAATCTTCCATCAACTCAAACCGCGGCCTATTTAAAGCAGCACTTGCAGTGTCCAGAATTTGATTTGTTAAATCGTTGTCGTAGATCAGCATAGACTCAAAATCAGAAAAGCCGATTTAGGCGATGCGCGCACATTCAGCCCATCGTTCAGACCCTTAGGTGTCTATTACAAAACACTGTATCGCGCGATTTGTTAGCCCATGCATTTTTGCCTTGTTCCCAAATCCATGGGCACGATGCGCTGGTATCTCTTAATATTCCCCCAACACCAACTAGACGCGGAAAATCTTAATTAAATATAAGCCGCTGGATTAAAAAATCGGTCGGCACACCGCCCTCTTCTTTGCGCCGCGCGACAAAAGCCGCCAATTCTTCGCGAATAGCGGGATCCATCGGTGGTTCTTCGAAGTTTTCGATGATTTCTTTGAATATCCCGTGCGCCCGTTCTGGCGTCCAAACACCGCCTGCGACTTCCCAACCTTCGTAGTTTTTCCAGTCACTTAGGAAAGGTTGGTAAAACGCAGTCGTATAGCGATCTTGCGTGTGTTGAATGCCAAAAAAGTGGCCGTCAGTGCCCACCGATTTGATTGCATCCAAGGCGATATCATCCACCTCAGTCGCCCAAATCTTGGGATCAAGGTAGCGCTGAATTTGCTGCAGCACTTCGCAGTCCATGATGAATTTTTCAGGGCTGGCGATCAGCCCCCCCTCAAGCCAACCAGCAGCGTGGTAAACCATGTTGGTCCCAGACTGCACAGCCGCCCACAGGCTATTGGATGTTTCCCACATCGCCTGACCATCCGGTACATTGGCCGCGCACACGCCCGAAGACCGCATCGGCAAGCCATAGAACCGCGCCATCTGGCCAGTCATCTGGGTCGCCCGCATGTATTCAGGCGTGCCAAATGCAGGGGCACCAGACTTCATATCCACGTTGGATGTAAACGTCCCAATGGCACAAGCAACACCAGGGTTGATGTATTGCGCCAATGCAATCGCACACAGCCCCTCAGCCAGCGACTGCGCCACAGCGCCTGACATCGTGACAGGGGCCATCGCCCCCGCAAGGGTGAACGGCGTCACCACAAGCGCCTGACCAAGGCGCGCAAGGCGCATCCAGCCGTCCAGCATCGGATAGTCATGTTTTAACGGCGAGGTAGAGTTGATATTGGTGTACATCTTGGGGCTGGCGTCAAATTCCTCTTGAGTGTGACCACCCGCGATACGGACCATCTCAACAACGTCCTCCACCCGCTCTTTCCCCAAAGAATAAGCATGCATGACTTTGTCGGTAATGGTCAATTTATCGTACAATACATCGAGATGGCGCACGCTGGCATGCACATCGACGGGTTCTACAGGATAGCCCCCCGCAAAGTGGATACAGTTGAAATATTGGGTAAGCTTCAAAAGGTTCTGACACATTTCACGGGTGCCAGACACTTTGGTACCAATCGACATGTCCCAATAGCTTGGCGGGGATGAAACGTTACCAAAGTTAATGTGGTTACCCCCGATGGTGATCTGGCGATCAGGATTGCGAGGAGTTATGGTAAAGGAGCTTGGGGCCTTGCCCACCATCTCCATCACAAAATCA
>JAOEQC010000070.1 GCA_028388995.1 Ascidiaceihabitans sp.
CGCGCAAGGGCCGAAGCAATTTCAGATCGTCTTGAGATCTTGATCGACAACGCGCTGGTTGGATTGATGTTGGTTGTCGCATTGCTGTTTTTATTCCTCAATGCGCGCACCGCATTCTGGGTGGCTGCGGGTATTCCCGTTGCCCTGATGGCTGCAATTGCTTTGATGTATGTCGGTGGACTGACGATTAATATGATCAGCCTGTTTGGGTTGATCATCACGCTGGGTATCGTTGTGGATGATGCGATTGTCGTGGGCGAACACGCCGATCACCGTGCTCGTTATTACGGCGAAGCCCCCGTTATAGCCGCTGAAAATGCAGCGCGGCGCATGGCGATGCCAGTGTTTGCCGCCACCCTAACAACAGTCATCGCATTCTTTGGTTTGGTGGCTGTGGGTGGCCGTTTTGGCAGCTTGATTGCGGATATTCCGTTTACGGTGATCGCGGTTTTGATTGCTTCACTTGTTGAATGTTTCCTGATCCTGCCCAACCACATGTCCCATGCGCTGGTCGCCGTGAACAAACGTCGTTGGTATGATTTGCCCAGCCGTGTGGTGAATATTGGGTTCGATTGGTGTCGTACCAACTTGTTCCGTCCCTTTATGGGGTTGGTCATTCGTGCCCGTTATGTGGTTCTGGCTGGTGTCATCGCCGTGCTGGCCAGCCAAGTGATCCTTGTTATCAGCGGCGAGGTGCAATGGCGTTTCTTTAATGCGCCAGAACGTGGTTCCGTCACCGGTAATTTTGCGATGGCTGAGGGTGCAACACGTGAAAACACTCTTGAAATGATGCGCGAAATGCAACGGGCCACCAACGCGCTGGCGGCAAAACGCGAGGCAGAGACTGGCGTTAACCCTGTCGATTTTGTCATGGCCGAAGTGGGTGGCAATGCGGGGCGCGGCCTTGCAGGTGCAGAAAGCAAAGATGGTGATCTGCTGGGTGCGATTTCAATCGAGCTAATAGATGCCGATTTGCGCAAAGGGTATTCCAGCTTTGCCTTTGTGTCTGAATTGCAGGACATGGTGGCGAACCACCCGCTTGTTGAAACGGTCAGTTTCCGTTCATGGCGCTCAGGCCCAGGTGGGGACGGGATGTCGGTTCAGTTCTTTGGCGCAGACACAGATGTTTTAAAAAAGGCCAGTCAGGACTTGCAAAAGGCTTTGGCTATCTACCCAGAGGTCAGCGCGGTTCAAGACAATTTGGCCTATGACAAAGAGGAACTGATTTTGGACCTCACGGCCCAAGGTCAGGCGCTTGGCTTTACCATCGACACATTAGGGCGTGCTTTGCGCAATCGCCTGAATGGTATTGAGGCGGCGACATTCCCTGATGGAGCCCGCAGCGCCAGCATCCGTGTTGAAGTGCCCAGCAGCGAATTGACTGCAGATTTCATGGAGCGGATGCAGATGCGTGCGCCAAGTGGCATTTACGTTCCCTTGGCTGATTTAGTCAGCGTTGAACGCCGTACTGGCTTTAGCACCGTACGCCGCGAAAACGGGGTACGTTTGATTTCTGTGACGGGTGATGTGTCAGAGGATGATCCTGCCCGCGCCACCGAAATCAACCGTGCCTTGGAAGAAGAGATTTTGCCAAATATCGCGTCCACCCGACAGATCGAATGGCGGATGACGGGCCTAAGTGAACAGGAAAGCACGTTCTTGAATGATGCCATGACGGGTCTGATTTTGTGTCTGACTGGTATTTATCTGGTGCCGAAGGCTTTGGAGATGGGGGTAAGAAATGCAGCGCGGGCTTTCCATTCGGCCTCGCCTGTCGCGGTGCCCATGTCGATGGCTACGGCGCAAGACAAAGCGATGGCGCGGGCTGCGAATAGGTCGGCTTTCATGCTGAGCAACATACGGCGCACGTCGGCGTGATCCACGATTGTGCCACTGCCACCCTCAACAGGTGTGCGACCTTGTTTACGATCCAGTGCGTAGGCCAGTGCGTGTTGATAGGCCCCCTCGCCTGCGCCAATCCCTTGGCATCCCACACCCAGACGCGCATTATTCATCATGGTAAACATGGCCGCCATGCCACCACCCTCTGGCCCCACCAACCAGCCATTGGCCTCGTCATATTGCATCACGCAAGTCGGCGATCCGTGCAGACCCATCTTGTGCTCTAGGCTCACAACTTTCAGTGAATTGGCAACCCCAGCTTCACCGTTCTCGTCCGGCATATATTTGGGAACAAGGAAAAGGCTGATACCTTTGGTCCCTGCAGGCGCGCTTGGCAAGCGGGCCAAAACAAGATGGCAAATATTGCTAGCGAAATCATTGTCACCCCAAGAAATGTATATTTTCTGACCACTTACGCGGTAGGTGCCGTCACCATTCTCTGCGGCCTTGGAACTTAACGCCCCGACATCAGACCCGGCCTGAGGTTCGGTCAAGTTCATTGTTCCTGTCCATTCGCCCGATATCAGTTTGGGCAAATAGATATCTTTGATTGCGTCAGATGCGTGGTGCTCAAGCGCCTCGATCTGACCCTGTGACATCAAAGGGGCAAGCTGCAAGGATAGACAGGCTGCAGACATCATTTCATTGACTGCAGTGGTCACCGTCATGGGCAGGCCCATGCCACCAAACTCAGGGTTTGCGGACATGCCAATCCATCCGCCTTCAGCAATAGCCTTAAAGCCATCGGCGTATCCATCTGCCGTACGAACCACACCGTTTTCTAGGTAAGATGGGGTCATGTCACCAGCCCGCTGAAGGGGTGCCATGACCTCCTCGCAGAGTTTTCCAGCTTCAGTCAGAATGGCACGGGTCAGGTCATCACTCGCATCCTCAAACCGATCATGTTGTCGGACTTTGTCCAGTCCGACAACATGATCAAACAGGAAATTGTAGTCATCAAGGGGGGCGCTGTATGGCATCTGAACCTCATAAAATCGGCATCTGTTTAACGTCGGTATTGCGTCGGGGCACAAGGCTTCGCAAATTGCGCAGCTTGGCAAGCAGCGGATGGCCTTGTATTGGACTGGTTTAAACGCACCATGAGGTGCATCACCAAAACAGGCAATCAAAACGCCGCGTCACGTAGGGGGCAATATGAGCACGATGCAAACACTGCACCTTCATGCAAATGACGCGGATTTGGCGCGCGCTGCTGGCTTGTTACAAAGTGGTGATTTAGTCGCTTTTCCAACAGAGACTGTTTACGGGTTGGGTGCAGATGCGCGAAACGGAAAAGCTGTTGCAAGTGTCTACGCAGCCAAAGGGCGGCCCAGCTTTAATCCGCTGATCGTTCATGTGCCTGATGTTGCCCGTGCCCAGAAATATGTGATGTGGAACGAGACGACCCAACTGTTGGCAGATCAATTTTGGCCCGGCGCGTTGACGATGGTGCTGCCGCTGCGTGAGGGGCATGGTCTGTCGTCCTTGGTGACCGCTGGCTTGGACACATTGGCGATACGCGTTCCAAACCACCCTACCGCCCAGCACCTATTGGAATTGGCAAATGCACCAATCGCTGCGCCATCGGCCAATCCGTCAGGCCGCATTAGTCCAACAACTGCGCAACATGTCTTGGACGGTTTGTTTGGTAAAATCGCGGCCGTATTGGATGATGGTGCCTGCACCGTTGGCTTGGAAAGTACAATTCTGGGCCTAACACCCGATGTTGCGTTGCTGCGCCACGGCGGCGTTGCGGTTGAAGCAATTGAAAAGACGCTGAGCGTTGGTTTGCCACAAGAGACCCCAAAAACAATCACTGCCCCCGGCCAGATGGAATCCCATTACGCGCCAAGCGAGGCCGTACGGTTAAACGTATCCGTCGCTATGAGCGGTGAACTGTTCTTAGGCTTTGGCCCGATGCAATGTAATCTTAACCTATCAAAAAATGCCGACTTGATTGAGGCTGCAGCAAACTTGTTTGATCACCTGCACCAATTGGACAAAATCGGAAAACCAATTGCGATTGCCCCTATTCCTCAAACGGGTTTGGGCCGTGCGATCAATGATCGTTTACGTCGGGCCGCAGCGCCGCGTTGAATTAAGCACGACCCGCAGATGCAGAAAGCGTCAAAGGGCTAACACCGATGCTGGCCAATGCTTTTGACCATTTGTCACCGCCATCCGTTTCAAACACCAATTCAGGCGATGCTTCACAGATCAGCCAGCCATTTTGGCGAATCTCTTCTTCCAACTGCCCTGCGCCCCACCCAGAATATCCCAACATCAGTTGCGACCTCATTGGCCCTTTGGCTTGGCCCATCGCCTCAAGCACATCCATAGTACCAGTCATCGCAAAGTCTTCGTCAACATTCAGACTGTGAAGGTCAGATTGAAAGTCACGGGTATGCAGAACGAATCCCCGCGCTGTTTCGACAGGACCACCCACGTAAACCCCCATTTTCTGGACCTTAGGGTTCACCTCGATATCTAATTGACCCAGTACATCACTCAAGACCACACCCTCTGCGGATTTATTGACGATAAGCCCCATCGCCCCTTCGTCAGAGTGTGCACAAAGATAAATTACCGATCGGTCAAACCACGTGTCGCCCATGCTGGGCATAGCGATCAACACTTTGCCAGCCAATTGTCCTGACATTTCAATTGGGTTCGTGGTCACGCGTCTCTCCAACATTCGGTTCTTGGCTCTACTCTGCGCCGTTCGCATACTGTGGCGCAAGTACCATAAACACGAGCGCGCGAGCAGCAGCGAAACATAGCTAACTCCATCGTGACTTGGCTTTTCGTCCGGTGCTCTCCATTTATGGATTATGATAAAAACCTCACTATCCGCCATGGCCCTTACCGCCCTTATGGCAATTCCAGTTCGAGCAAGCGACCATTCCCCCGTTTCGGTTGAGGTTCTGCAAGGTTGGGAACTCGCAGACGGCCGCCGTGTCGTTGCAATCAAGTTATCGTTGGAGGATGGATGGAAGACCTATTGGCGTGCCCCCGGTGATTCTGGCATTCCACCGCTGTTCAGCTGGAAAGGTGCGCGCAACATTGCTCAGATGCAGATCACATGGCCGCAGCCCAAAGTTTTTGACGACGGTGGCGTCCGCTCTATTGGATATAAAAAGCAGTTGGTCATTCCTCTACACATCGCCCCCAAACGCGATGACAAACCGGTCCACCTAAAGGGTCGTATGGACATCGGCATCTGCTCAGATATTTGTGCGCCCTACACTTTGAAATTTGACACAAAGCTGGAGGACGTGGGTTCATTTCCTACTCCTGAAATTGCATCTGCCTTAGCCTCTGCCCCATTTTCCGCATCAGAAGCTGGTGTGAAGTCCGCAACCTGTCGTCTAACCCCAACTGATGACGGCATGCAGATTGAGGCACGTGTGACTGTTCCATCCACTGGTGGCCGTGAAGAGACCGTTATTGAAGCAGGTCAAGACACCATTTGGGTCAGCGAACCTGTGACCACCCGCAAAGGTGATCAGTTGGTTGCAGTTTCACAGATATTCCATTCCTCGGGCGCCGCGTTTTCAGTGAACCGCTCTGCCGTGCGCATCACCATATTGGGGTCAAACCACGCCATTGATATTCGCGGTTGTAGCGCGGGTTAAGCCGCGCGGCGTCTGTGCAATGCGCCGATCTGAAAGCCAAGTGCTAGGCTGATGTAGGTGGTGAGAACCAGTGCCGTGCTGCCCATGATGAACAGGCCCAATGCCCCTGTCATTGGCGACATGTTTGCCGCCATCGGAAATGCGTTTGTGATCTGTTCTGGCAATTGTTTGAACCATATCGCATAGCCCAATGTTGCCCCACCCCACGCAAAGATCGCGACCCATAGGGCGCGAAGTCCCCATGCGACACCACTGGCCCGTGCACTCACACCACGACGCATCGCGGTGATGTGGCGAGAGACATCGTGTTGGGCAGCGATCAACGCGGGTACAACCAACAGAACCAACAACATCCCAAACCCAAGGCCGTAAACCAGTGTGATCACCGTTGGCATCAAGAACTGCGCTTGTTGTGACCCCTCATATAGCAGGGGCGACATACCAAGAACGGTGGTCAATGTTGTTAACATCACAGGCCGCAAACGATCTGATGCCCCGTCGATGATCGAGGGGACCAACCCGCGGTCTTCGGCGTATTCGTCAATAGATGTCACCAAAACGATTGAGTCGTTGATGATGATACCTGTCATCCCCAGCAAACCAACAACCGTAAACATGCTAAGGGGAACACCCCATGCAGCGTGACCATAGATTGTTCCGATCAATCCAAAGGGGATTATCGCCATAACCACCATAGGCCGCGTCCAACTGCCAAAGACCCACGACAGCACCAGATAAATACCAGTCAGACACAAAATCAGACCCGTCATGGCATCATTCAAGAACGTGCTTTCCTGTTCACTTAGGCCCGTCATCCGCCATTCGATCTGTCGGGTGGACGCGATATTTGGCAAAATCTCTTCTTCCAAGGCACGGTTGATTTCGGTGGCGCGGGCAGGATCATCCTCTGACACATCACCCGTCACAGAAATCAAACGTACCCCGTTTTCGCGGCGTACGGTGCTAAAGCCAGTACGGCGTTCAACGCTGACTAAATCAGCCAAGGGAACGTAAATGCCACTTGGCGCACGCATCTGCATCCGCTCCATGAAATCTGCAGTCAATTCGCTGCTGGGCACTTCAACACGGATGCTGGCGCTGCGGGCTCCATCAGGGAATGTCGCCGCCTCAATACCATTCAGGCGATTGCGCAAAGCACGCCCTAATGTGTCGATGGTAAAGCCAAGCGCCTGACCTTGGGCCGTGAGGTCCAAAATCAGTTCCTCTTTGTCATAGGCCAAATTGTCTTGAACCGCGCTGACCTCTGGGTAGATAGCCAAAGCCTTTTGCAAGTCCTGACTGGCCTTTTTTAAAACATCTGTGTCTGCGCCAAAGAACTGAACCGACATCCCGTCCCCACCTGGGCCTGAGCGCCATGAACGGAAACTGACCGTTTCAACAAGCGGGTGGTTCGCCACCATGTCCTGCAATTCAGACACAAAGGCAAAGCTGGAATACCCTTTGCGCAAATCGGCATCTATTAGCTCGATTGAAATCGCACCCAGCAGATCACCATCTTTGCTTTCTGCACCTGCAAGGCCGCGCCCCGCATTGCCACCCACTTCGGCCATGACAAAATCGACAGGGTTAACGCCAGTCTCTGCCTCGCGTTTTGCCGCCAGCGCGTTGGTGGCCCGTTGCATTTCGCGCATCATTTCAAGAGTGTTTTCACGTGTTGCACCCTCAGCCATCGCAAAATTACCGGTGACGGAACCACGTTCTGGCGCATTAAAGAAACGCCATTGCACCTCGCCGCTGATAACAAGGATCACTTGGCTGGCCAGCACGGCGATGACACCAGCCAGAACCACATAACGGGCACGAATGACCAACCCCATAAAGGGACGGAACAAGTTGGTACGACACCAATCGAACCCAATATTCACCACACGGCTGGGCAAATCATACCAACGACGTTTGTTCACGGCGACCAGCGCATGGGACATGTGGTTGGGCAGGATCAGGAAACATTCAACAAGTGAAGCAATCAAAACCGCGATCACCGTAAACGGAATATCCGCAATCAAGCTGCCAAAACGGCCACCCACAGCCACCAAACCAAAGAATGCGATGACTGTTGTTAGGGTGGCGGCAAACACTGGCATCGCCATGCGCCGCGCTGCATTTTCAGCGGCTATAACGGGGGCTTCGCCGTAATAACGAGCACGGTGATCGGCGTGTTCGCCCACGACAATCGCATCATCCACAACGATACCCAGCGTGATGATCAACCCAAACAGGCTGATCATATTAATCGTCAGTCCACCGACATACATCAAAGCAATTGCAGCCATCAGGGCAACGGGAATACCCGCAGCCACCCAGAATGCGGTGCGCGCATTGAGGAATAAAAACAGCAATGCGACAACCAACATCAATCCAACCAGCGCGTTGTCGATCAAGATCTCAAGACGATCTGAAATTGCTTCGGCCCTTGCGCG
>JAOEQC010000071.1 GCA_028388995.1 Ascidiaceihabitans sp.
ATCTGAGGAAAGCGAAATTGGTTGGCATCGCCCTTTGTCGGCAGAAAAGCTGAACCCTGTACTGGCGTTTTATGTCGCGAAAAGTACCGATCATGGCTTGGAGTTGGCGCAACAAATTGCGCGGTTTGAAGGCTGGGGACATTCCTCGGTTTTGCACTGCGATGACCCTGAGATTGTCGCCAAATACGCAACAATCCCAACGGGTCGCGTTCTGGTAAACACGCCGGGAATTCTGGGGGGTATGGGCTATTCAACTGACCTTGAACCGTCCTTTATGCTGGGAACGGGGACGTGGTCAGGCTCGATCACATCCGACAACGTCACAGCACTGCATCTGATTAACATCAAACGTGTCGCCTATGAGAGCCGCCCATGGCGCGACATATACAAAGAGTATGGTGCGTAATGGGCGATCGCTGCTCACTTCAAGCAGCATCGCCCCGCCTGCCATCCCGCACACTTAGTTTTGAGGAAATCTGATGTCTGAAATTACAATCCGCGCGTTGATGCAGATCGACAATCTACAGCCCAAATTCGCTGCCTATAACGGTGCCACCGTTCAAGGTTCTGTGCCTTTGTCGGGGGATACCGTTTTGATTGGTGAATTTGCCCCGGGTAACGGTGTTTTCTCTCTGATTGATCGCGCCCTAAAAGCATCAAGCGTTGAAGCGACAACGCAGATGGTGGAGCGTGAGTTTGGCTTTTTTATCCTGCGCTCGCCCTCAAATGCCGAAGTTACCGCCGCACGTGATGCGATGCTTGATGAGTTGGGCGCGACCATGGCGGATCGCCTAAAACCGGCAATCACGAATACTCAGATCATTACCTCCGTTGAGCCATACCAAGCGCAGCTGTTGAACAAATGGCGCAAAGGCTCATTGCTGGTACCGGGACAGACGCTGGGGATTATCGAATGCGCCCCTGCGGCCTACATATCGATTGCTGCGAACGAGGCCGAGAAAGCCGCCGAGATTGATATGGTCGAAGTCCGTGCAGTGGGTCGCTTTGGTCGCTTGTTTATTTCGGGCTCTGAGAACTCTGTACAAGCTGGTGTTGAAGCTGCTGTAGCCGCAATTGAGGCTGTGGACGGTCGCAGCGAATGAGCAACGGGCGCGTCATAGGCAGCGATGCGGTAGAGGAGGCCCGCCAAAAGGGTCGTTTGATCGTTGAGGTTATGCCTGGTGATATTGTCACCGCCTTGGCGCGCGAGTCGGCGCAACGAATTGGGCTGAAACTGGTCGAAGGACCAATCGAGATGGCAGCCCCTGTGCGCACTGATGGCAGTACTGCGATGCGTCGTGCCTTATATCGGCGTGCACCAAAATGGCAGGCACCCACGCGCGTCGTGCGCAAAGCGCGTCGTCTGGGTAAGCTGGCGTTGATCGGGGCAGGGGGCGTGGGTGGAAACATCGCACATCTGGCTTCCATGGCTGATATGGCCGAAGAAATTGTGCTGATAGACATAGCCCCCGGTGCGGCAGCAGCAACTGCTTTGGATTTGAACCACGCCTCGGGAATTACAGGTGCGGTGGGTCGCTGTATTGGTGGTGAAAGCCTGAACATGGTTGCGGGCGCCGAGGTGGTTGTTGTGACGGCCGGTCGTGCGCGTAGTCCCGGCATGACGCGGGCTGATCTGATTGACGTGAATGCGCGCGTGATACGGGCTGCGGGCGAGGCAATCCGTTCTGAGGCGCCGAACGCTGTCGTGATTGTGGTGACCAATCCGCTGGATGAAATGACTGTTGAGATGTTGAACGCGACAGGCTTCCCGCGTGAACGGGTATTGGGCATGGCGGGAACGTTGGACAGCAGCCGGTTCAGGCATGCGCTGGCTTTGGCGGCGGGTGTTTCGCCTGCGGATGTTGAAGCGATCACGCTGGGCAGTCATGGCGAAGAGATGGCACCTATCCCGTCCCGTGCACGGATCAAAGGGCGGCCTTTGGAGATCTTCCTGAGCGCTGATCAGATTGCGGTCTGTGTGAATGATGCGATCTCGGGCGGTGGTCAGGTTGTGGCGCTCAAAAAGTCAGGCTCTGCCACGATTGCGCCTGCGCACGCCAGCATTGAATTGATCAACCACATGCTTGGTGCACGAACGGGTCCTGTGCCTGTATCCGTCATGTTGCAGGGTGAATACGGTGTAGACGGTGTTGTGCTGGGTGTGCCTGCCCATCTGGGGCAAGGCGGCCTAATTAGGGTCGACGAGATGCGCATCACAGCTGATGAGCAAGCAGCGCTGCACACGGCAGCCGAAGCGATCCGCACACGGCTGGGGCTATAGAGCGTGAGCGTAGAAATACATAATGCAGGCGGTCGGTTTGAGGAAATCGGCAGCTATGCGCGGGCCAAGCGGATCGGCCCGTTCGCTTATACGGCCGGTACGACGGCGTTGGAACCAACGGGCAAGATCCACGCGCCGTATGATTCCTATGCCCAGACTCACTATATTCTGGCCCGTACAGCAGATTTTTTGGCCGAAGTGGGGGCACAGATGTGCCATGTGGCACGTGTGCGGGTCTACCTTACGGATATGTCCCACTCAGCGGGTTTCATAAAGGCGCATGGCGAGGTCTTCGCGGGCATCAGCCCTGTGCTTACGGCAGTCACAGCAGGTTTGACCCAACCGGGGCTGGTCGTCGAGATCGATGTGGATGCGATCATTCATGACCCGAGCGGCAAGATTATCGACAGCTAAAGTGTTGTTGAAAGCTATCTGCCCCCCGATTTTAACGTATCTTCGATACAATATTAGATACACTGACCTGTTGACAGGTGGTCCACCTATATCGTTGAATACTGTATACAGCGACCTCGGCAAACGGGGCGAACGACCAACAGCGGAGAGAAAACATGAAAAATCGAAGCACATTAGTCCTTGGCCTCACGGCCTCCTTGCTCGCGTCCACAGCGCTGGCTGACGTAAAAGTTGGCTTTATCGGATCGCTTAGTTCCGACACCGGCCTGTCCACATTGCGCGGCGCAGAGATTGCCATTGAGGAGCTGAACGCAGCTGGTGGCATGAACGGAGAGAAGATCGTTTTGGTTTCCGCCGACACCGGCGAAGACGTGACCGAAGGGGTCAAAGCCTATGAATATCTGGCAGAGACCGAAGAAGTAGACTTTATTATCTCGGGTTCCATCGATGACGTGTCCTTGGGTTGGCTGCCTCGGATGCAGGAATTCCAGATCCCCACATTAGATACGTGGACGAGTTACATCGGTATCATCGACATGGTGGTTGAAGACCCTGAAACGATGGCCCCCTATTTTATGAACATCGCGTCGGATGAAGCATTGGCAACCCTCTACATTAACTTTGGCGCAGACGTGCTGAAGAAGGAAATGGGTTGGGACAGTGTTGTTATTCTGGCCGAAGACACAGCATTCGGAGAGGCGATTACTGGTTTGGTTACCGAAGCGCTTGGCCCGGTGGCTGGTATCGAAACCAAAGAGGTCATCACTTATGATGTGGGCACGGTCGATTTCGCGCCCCTTTTCTCCAAGGCGCAGGCTTCGGGGGCGGACTTCATCTATCAGGTTTCATCGGTGAACTCGCAAGTCATCTCCTCACAGTACGTAAAGCTGCAAGTGCCGATGGCGATGACGGGCGTGAACGTATCAGCCCTTGGTCTTGAATATTGGGAAGATACGGGTGGCGCTGGTGGTGGTATTTCGACACTGTCTCCCGTGCCTTCCGTTGGATTTGAGCTGGATCCTGAGAGCCAGAAGTTTGTCGACACGTATCAGGCCAAATACACAAGCCGCCCTGTTATGCCACACTTCAATGGTTTCAACGCCTATTGGGGTCTGAAGCAAGCGATGGCAGCAGCTGAAGCCGCAGGTGGATTTAGCGATGCGGCCAAATGGGCCAAAGAGATGGAAAAACAGGACATCACATTGGAAAAAGATGGCAAGCTCTGGTTGCGCTATGCCTTCTGGGGCAATGACGAAGTTGAAGAGGTCACTGGCCGCACCTACCCGCACAATGCGCGCTTTGACCTGACGGCCCCTTATGAGGATGCACAGCCTTCGATGGTTGTGATCCAATGGAAAGAGGACGGTCAAGTTGGTGTGGTTTATCCACCTGAGTATGCCACAACGACCTTCGAAGTCCCAAGCTGGGTAAAGAAGTAATATCTTGCTCAAGGCGAGGACTATCCTCGCCTTGAGCCCCTGACCTCCGACTTCATAACAGGCCACTCCCCATGATGCAGATCATCGTTCAAGGGCTGCTGCTCAGCGGCCTTTATGCCCTCATTGCGATGGGCTTCATGCTGATCTTCTCGATCGGACGCACCCTCAACCTCGCTTATGGCGCCTATATTATGGTCGGCGGATATATCTACTTTTGGCTATCCCAACAGTTGGGCATGCCCAAAATTGTAGGATTTGCCGGTGCTGTGATGGTGGGGGCGCTGATGGGGTTTCTCAAACACCGTTTGATAGTTAAGCCCCTAAAAGGCGATGCTGTCGCGGTTGAAATTTCCACGCTGATCCTTGCGATCATAATGCAATCAGTCATGGTGCTGGTCTTTGGCGATGCCTCTAAAATCTTGTTACCAATTATTCCTGGTGTGGTCACAGTCGCAGGTGCGCAGGTCACTTTTAATATTCTCGCTGCGACCGTGATGAGCTGGATCATCATTGCAGCGCTCTATGCCTTTGTGCGCGGCACCCATATAGGACGCGCCATGCAGGCGGTATCAATGGACGAAAAAGGCGCTGCGATTTCTGGTGTGGACCCTGATAAGATCAACATGATCACATGGGCGATTTCGGGGGCGTTGGGGGCTGCAGGCGGTGTGTTTTTCGCCAGCTACACGCAGTTGTCCCCGCAGATGTGGGTGGCCCCTGTCATCATCTCGATTGCGATTGTGATTGTGGGTGGCATTGGTTCAATCATCGGCACGTTGATCGTCGCGCATATTATCGGCTTTTTGGAAGTCTCGATTGTCGCACTCTGGGCTCCTGAATTGCGTGGTGTGTTCACCATGTTGTTGATCATCGGAGTGCTCGTCATGCGTCCTCAGGGCTTATTCGGGCGGGAGGAACACTAGATGCGTACATTAGACCTCCGCCCCCACCACCTCGTCCTTTGGGCCGCTTTTATTGCGCTGATGCTTTTGATGCCGCTGATGGTTGGTAACGGTACCCTGCGTACGATGATCTTTGCCTGCTATCTTGCGATGTTCGCGATCTCTTGGGACATCCTGTCAGGGCGTACGGGGTACTTGTCATTTGGCCACCCGTTTTTGATTGGCATAGGCGCTTACACCACAGGCATTTTGACCCGCCGCTACGGCATTCCAGTTGAGGCCTCGATCCCCATCGCAGTTCTTGTGACAATGGCGGGGGGGTTAATTATTCTGCTGCCTGCCCTGCGTATCAAAGGCAGCTATTTTGCGTTGGTGACGCTTGCCGTGATGGAGCTGATGCTTCAACTGGTCCCCGTCATTCGCCCGGATTTGACGGGTGGCACACGCGGCATTTCGCGTCTACCCGCCCTAACACGCGGCGCCGAGAACGGCTATTATCTCGCTGCTGGTTTGATGCTGGCTGTCGCGTTGTTTGCATGGCTCTTGATGCGCACGCGCCTTGGCACCGCACTCTGGGCCATCGGGATGAATGAAGAAAGCGTGCGGGGTTCTGGCCTGTCGACAACGCGCCTCAAAAGCTTTGCATTTTTGGTTTCGGCAGGCATTGCGGGGCTGGCAGGCGCGTTTTACGCACATTACCTTGGCTCGATCACACCGCGCTCGTTCTTTGATATCAACATCCTGTTCCAGATCATTGTGGCCGTTCTGATCGGTGGGGCAGGGACCATCATCGGCCCCATCATTGGTGCATTTTTTATGGTCTTCTTGCTGGAATGGCTGCGCCCCTACATGCCAGGCACAGAACGGTTCTTTGTTTATGGCTCGATTGCCTTGGTGCTTTATATGTACCAACCCAAAGGTATCATGGCGATCGTCGACACAATCGTTTCAAAGATGAAAGGGAGCCGCGCGTGACCCTTGCATTGGAAGTCCGAAATCTGGTGAAAAAGTTTGGCGGCCTGACAGCCACCAATGACCTCAGCTTTGATCTAGCAAAGGGAGAATCCCTTGGATTAATTGGACCAAACGGTGCCGGCAAGACGACTGTTTTCTCACAAATTATGGGTGAACTGCGCCAGACATCTGGGACGATCAAACTCTACGGCGAGGAAATCTCGAAGCTCACAACCGCCGAGCGTATAGCCAAAGGCGTCAGTCGCACCTACCAGGTGCCGCGTCCCTTTGCCGAACTCTCTGTGCGCGAAAACATACGCGTAGGTTTGATGCCTGACAGCCTACGCGCGATGATCTTTGGCGCGCCTGATCGCAGCCGCGAGGCGGAGCTAGCGCAATCAATTGGCTTTGCGCCAAAGGATCTGGACAAGACAGCGTCTGAATTGGCGATGGGTGATCTGCGCAAGCTTGAGTTCGCTCGCACGCTTGCAACGGGCGCAAAATTGCTGCTGCTTGATGAGGTATTCGCAGGGCTTACTTCGGGTGAAATTGGCATGATCGCCGAGTTGATCCAAGATCTGCGGCAGCGTGGCTTTACCTTTCTGATGGTCAGCCACGACCTGCCTGCGATGGAACCGCTGGTCGATCGCGCCATCGCAATTGAGCGTGGTACGATGTTGGCCAATGGCAGCTTTGCCGATGTACTTGGCGATAAATCTGTGCGCGCCTCATATCTGGGAGAGAGCTGATATGGCGATGTTAGAGGTCAAGAATCTATGTGCCTTTTATGGCAAGGCCCAAGCCCTGAGTGATGTATCGATCAGCGTCGAACAAGGTGAAACGATTGCTATTGTCGGGGCGAACGGCGCTGGTAAGTCGACGCTACTGGATTCGGTGATGGGGCTTGTGAAAAACACAGGTTCGATCCATTTGGACGGGCAGGATATCACGGGCAAAAAGACGGGTCATATGGTGCGCGCCGGCATCGGTTATGCGCCTGAGCGCTTTAATCTTTTCCCGCATATGACTGTCCGCGATAACCTGATGGTAGGGGCCTATACCGCCCGGACAGATATTAAAAAAAACATGGCCGCCGTACACCGCCTATTCCCCCGTTTGGCCGAGCGCGAAAGCCAGGAGACCTCAACCCAATCGGGGGGTGAACGGCAGATGGTGTCACTTGGGCGGGCGTTGATGAGTTCGCCGCGCGTGCTGCTTGTGGATGAGCCAACGATTGGGCTTGCTCCCAAAGTAGTAGGGGAGATCGCAGCAGTTCTGAAGCGTCTGAGCGCCGAGTTGGGTCTGACTGTGATCATCACCGAACAGAACGCCAATTTTGCCTTGTCGCTGGCAAGCCGTTTATATGTGTTGGAAGGTGGGCATGTTACGGCTACGGGTACCGCTGACGAATTGTCCAAGGATGATCAATTGGCCAAGAGCTACTTTGGCGCGTAAAGCCTTGAAGTCTCTCGGGGAACGGGCGTCCATCTAACGTTTGGCGGTGCCTGAGGTCATCGCTAGAAGGGATGGAGCTTTCATACAGGTGTCCGTCGTCAGGGTTTTTGGCA
>JAOEQC010000072.1 GCA_028388995.1 Ascidiaceihabitans sp.
TTGTCGTCTCCCATGGGACCCTATTTGTCTCAGGCCACCACAGAGGCCACCAGAAGTGCCCTAGACAGACACAGGTAGCGACAGCTAAGCTACTGTTATCGTTGATGTCGGTGTGTTGACTGATGCCGTACTAGGGAACCAGTGTCCTCTTCTGGGCACCACTTTAACCAAGAACCGTGGACCAAGTACCTGATTTGCAAGGAACTTTAACCTTTGCAAGAAAACGGGTGTACCACATGGGTTACCAAAAACCACTTTATCTCACAGCGAAACGCGGAGTCTATTATTACACGCGTCGCGTTCCACAGAGCCTCAAGGCTCAGTTTCAGAGCCCACGCTTTGTAAAATGCCTTCACACCAAATCAGAGACAAAAGCTGCTGCCCTTTCGACGGAACTCTCTAGCCGTCTGGAAAACATTTGGGATCGAATGAGGCTTGAGTTGCTGGATTTCAAATCATCCAGTCCTCGGATCGAGGGGTTTAGCTCACTTGGTAAACCAGAAGGATGTGATTTTCTAATATCAGATGGCTTCGATCTCTACTTGAGGCTGAAGGCTGCTGCTAAACCAGAAGCGTTTATAACTTACACCAAACGGAACCAACGCTACCTCACCGAATGCCTCGGCGATGTGTCCATAGCAGGAATGTCACCACGGAACGGTGCGGACTTTCGCGACCACCTTTTGGCAAAGAGGCTCTCGTCGTCCTCCGTTCGCAGGGTCTTCTCAACTGTGAAAGCTGTAATCAATCTTTGCATCTCAGAACATGGTTTGCAGATTACCAACCCTTTCGGCGGTGTTTATATCCCAGACGATAATCTTGAGACTAAGCGGCGGCCAATCCCACTGGAGAACATCAGACGCCTACAGGCTGAGTGCCAGACCTATGATGATGACCAACGCCGGCTGATAGCTTTGATCAGTGACACTGGCATGAGACTGTCTGAAGCATGCGGCCTATTAATTGAAGACATTGAGCTCGAGGCAGATATTCCTCATATCAACATTACACCCCATCTTTGGCGACGCCTGAAGACTAAGGGCAGTGCGCGGCAGATTCCACTGGTCGGCAGCAGTCGTTGGGCCGCCGAGCGCATTGTAGCGACAGCCACCAGTGAGCTAGCATTTCCACGCTACTGCGACGCAACCAAAGTGAAAGCCAACTCTGCCAGTGGCTCTCTCAACAAATGGTTAGGAGCGAGGGTGCCAGATGGCTGCGTTATGCATTCCTTTAGGCACAGCTTCCGGGACCGTTTGCGAGCGGCTCAGTGCCCTTCAGATATCATCGATGCACTTGGAGGATGGAGCACGGCCGGTGTTGGCAGCAGCTATGGTGATGGGTTTGAATTAAGCCAGAAGGCCCCGTGGATGATGAAGCTAAATCAGCTTGGGAAGGAGCACGTTGAAATGAGCTCGCAAGCGCCTTAGGCTTGGTAAGTATGGCCCGACCAAACCCACATCGTCCTTTTGTGCCGAACCCAGAAATGGTGACGCGACTTCCCGAGATTACAGGGAATGAGATAAATGGGCTGGGTGAAACATTAGCTCGAAGACCTGATCATGTTTTCTGGGCCCCAGACCCTAATGACATTGCTTTTGGTGAAGTGCAGAAGTGGTTCTATATGTGCCAGCCTGACAGCACGGAAATGGCCGCCGAAAGAGCCAAAAGACAAGCAGTTTTTAATGCCGCTTTACCTGATATGAACCCGGTTGCCTTAGAGAAGTCGCCAATTGAATGGACCAACTCGTTAGACCAGTTTGTTGAAACTGGAGTTTGTGAGATGGTGGGCGTTACTACTCTGCAGTCAGACTGGATGTTCGAAAATCATAGTACAACGTTCCAAAAAATAATCATGGTCGGAGTTCACCATGAATACGAAGAAATAAAACACGCACCAGAGTTTCGTGCTGGGATTGAGGTAGTTCGCCAATATGGCCGCGCAGCAGCTGCAGCAAAGAAACTTACAGGCTGGCTAATGGAGCAAGGCTGGGACGCTGAAGCATTGACAGGACCAATGGCCGGAAAGGTTGTGATGATACCACCCGCATTAGAGTGTGGGTTCGGTGAGCTAGGGAAACATGGCTCTTTGATTAACCCAGAATTTGGATCATCCTTTCGATTGGCTGCGATTTTGACCAATGCTCCTTTTGCGGATACTCCTAAAAGAGAGTTTGGAATTGATGAGTTCTGCTCCAAATGCAGAATTTGTGAAGATGCATGTCCCCCAATAGCTATTCAGCCCGACAAGCAAGTGGTTCGTGGAGTAGAGCGTTGGTATGTCGATTTTGATGCATGTATACCTTACTTTGCGGAAAACTCTGGCTGTGCAATTTGCATTGTAGAGTGCCCTTGGTCACGGCCCAGCGTTGGCATAAATCTAGCGGAAAAATTAGAAAAGCGATCGACGCGTCAAACAGATGCTTGAGCCACAAAAGGGCTTCCAAATGGATATCCATGGCACCCGGTCCGTGTTCCTTGCAAATCAGGTACTTGGTCCACGGTTCTTGGTTAAAGTGGTGCCCAGAAGAGGGGTTCGATGCCTTACCAAGGACCTTGGTCCAAGTGCAATCATTGCAATAACAATATGTTAGCAACCCACAAGCACAACGCAAGTGCCTTGTTTTGGTACACCCAGCGGTACCACGATCCAAGGACCGAGGAGCACGGATCACCTGCAGGGGTTACTGTGGGAGTTCGCTATGGCTGAGCCGCAGGACCATGGACCGGGGGCCCCGGATCACGGGCCCCGCGTCTCGGACCACGGGCCTTTAGTATTAGCGTTGTAAATTCATTGGGGGGTGGTTTTGTTTGACTCGAATCTGATGTTCTAGCCTGATGACCTCAACGGAGGATGAGATGCAAAGTGAAGTCGAGCTGGAACGCAAAATCGTGAACGCAATTATTAAATCAAAAAAATTGGAGGGCCTTCCGTTAATCTGGATCCAAAAAAAGCTAGAAATGCTTATTGATGGCACCCCCCCCGAGGACATTTTTTTGCGGCAACAGGCGCTGAATCAAAAAATGCGAACCAAAGTTTCTCACGCCGAAATAGCTCTAAGAATTAATCAACTTCGTTTGGAAGGATATAAAATCCTAAAGGCTAAAGAAATGGCATCAGACGAATTTGGGACTTCGTTTGCCATAGCTGATTTGGCCTGGAAAAAACACGGTAATTTTTGTCGAAAAGATCTACCACGAGAATCATAATGAAGGTCTGATTTCTATTCTGCAGCAAATTAATTCAAGGAAGCCGCAGAATGCAACGATCACACAACCACCAACTTGCACTTCACGTCGCTCTAGAACTGGCCCTTCCAGTGTTCCCGGTTCGAGAAAAAGACCATTCGTATCCCGTACAAAACACTGGGAAGACACGAACGCTAAAGGCGAAATCGCCATACACGCGAAACGGGTTTAAGGACGCAACAAAAGATCAAAAAATAGTTGATGCACTTTGGCGAAACAACCCAAACGCAGCTGTGGGTGTGCCGATGGGTCTAGTTTCGTCTTTAATAGCCATCGACATAGATGAGGGAGTTGGGAAAAGTGGAGAGGAAACTTGGAGAGCGCACGACTTTCTTTTCCCGCCAACCGTACAAACACGCACCATGTCTGGTGGCCGGCATATATTTTTCAAAGCCCCAGTGGGGTTTTCGATAAAGAACAGCGCAAGTACCGTTTTTGGACCAAATGTAGATGTGCGAGGCGGAGGGGGGTACATCGTCTGGGGAGGTTCTCAGATGGAAAATGGTTCATATGAATTTATTGAAGGTTTCTCACCTGAGGAAACTAACTTTGCAGAAATGCCAGAGGCTATTTTAGATTTTTTCAAAAGGGATCAGCCAAGGGCATCTAATTCCAATGCTACTAGCAGTCATGTTTTCGAGGGAAACAGAAACTCATCTCTGTTCCAATCATCAGTAACACAAGTGCACGCTGGCTTGAGTGATGAGGTTGTACGCAGCAATGCACATGAAATTAATGGGGCTTATGATGTTCCTCTGGACGAGGACGAAGTAGATAGAACCGTACAAAGCGCACAAAGCTATCGGCGAAACCATGTCATACCGTTCACTGATCTTGGAAACGCAGAGCGGTTTAAACGGGATGCATTTGGGAAGTTTCTATTTGTCAAAGAAGCAAAACGCTGGTTCGTCTTTGATGGCCGGAGCTGGATTCATGATCTTGGTGCAGCTGAACGCCAAGCGCACCAAACTATTAGAACAATCATCTATGAGGCTGGATCGGATCCTGACGCAATTCAAGCAGCACAAAGGTGGCAAAAAGCTTCCGAGGCTACTTCACGCATCAAAGCGATGTTGGAGGTTGCTTCGAGTTTGGATGGTATGGCGACATCGAAAGGCGCTTTCGATCGCAAGCCTGACTTAATCAATTTTAAAAATGGAACATTTGATTTGGGCGACGGTCAATTTAGGGAGCATCGTTTTGAAGATATGCTTACCAAGATTGCAGGATGTATTTTTGACCCAAGTGCAAAAGCAGAAAGATGGGATCAATTTGTCTATGAAGTAATGGATACTAACGAAGCAGATGCGCAGTATCTGCAAAAACTAATTGGCTATTGTTTGTGGGGCAGACGACCTGAACAAAGCATTCAATTTTTTGTGGGTGACGGCGGAGATGGGAAAAGTGTTTTCTTAGAAACTGTTCGAAAAGCCCTAGGCGACTATCAGATTACTCTCTCTGCAACCACGTTTTCAGCCAAGAACCCTGCCTCTATTCCAAATGACGTTGCTCGTCTTTCTGGAGCACGATTTGCGGGAGTTTCTGAATTGCCAAAAGGCCTTCATGTGAACACCCAATTGATGAAGGGAATATCTGGAGGTGATACATTGAGTGCGCGGTTTTTACACCAAGAGTTCTTTGACTTTGAACCGGAAGCTGTCTTGCTGTTCGTGACCAACTTCTACCCCTTTATTGATGTTGAGGACAAAGCCTTTCTAAGGCGCGTCCGCCTGCTGCGATTTCCAAAAAACTTTTCAGAGAACAAACCTGATTTGAGGCTACCAGAAAAGTTACAAGTAGAGTTGCCTGGCATCATAAACTGGGCGCTGCAGGGGTTTCAAATGTATCAGAGCAATGGACTCCAGCCGACGGCCCGCATGTACGAAGAACTAGGCCGCTATCGTAAGTTTATTGATCCGTTGGACGGATTTTATGAAGCAATAATCGGCGTGACAAATGATATTGCGAACTTCATTCCGACCGATGAACTGTTCGATGCGGCAGAGGCTTACACAAAAGGTGAGGATCGAGCTAAAATCGAGAAGTCACAGTTGGTGCAATATATGCGTGCTAAAGGACATGAGCGGATCCAACGCAGGATCGGAAAAGATCGTATCAGGGGATATGCTAAAATTAACATCGTGGCGTTCAGGGATGAAAATCTACCATTCTAATAGTTGTCACAGGTGTCACAGCAGTTCTGAGAGCTGCCAGAGAGAGAGGGTATTTATTTTTCCTACTAAAACTGCTGTGACAGTGTGACAGCTAGAATTGCTCCCGCCAGTCTTTGGTCAGATGACCGTGGTCCAAGGCCCACTCTTCGATCTGTCGCAGCTCAGCTCGCACCTGACGCCCAATCTCGGCACTTCGCTTCGCTTCGGCTCGCTTTGCGGCTGTGGTCCGCCCGTGTGTGACCTTTGAGGCTACAAGCCGCGCAAGGCCCTCCTGCGTCCGTGGACCCGTGCTACGGCCACCATGGAGCCTGCACCGGCCATTATGCTTGGACCCAGGCCGCTGGCACAAAGTACCCCTGCGGGTCTTGGCCTCGCACCTCTGACCTTGCCAGTTTGGGCCGTAGAGCCATGGTTTGGGATTGGCTTTCATAGTGCTCAACTATCATCGGTTTATGGGGTTTTATTATACCCCACTTTAGATGGCTTGGCTAGGCATGCGTGACTTGGTCCACGGACCGCGGCCCGAGCAAAACTATCTAAACTGGTTGGGCTCACACAAAACTGACAGTAGGTCGACGTTGCGTGTTCTATGGTCCGATAGCCCTGGTTCTTGGTTCCCGGCCCACGGGCCTAGGCAAGATGGTTCAGGAACCCCGGGCCAGGTTTCATGTAGCGAAATGGGGAGTGTTTTGTCATCAGACGAGGTTGCAAAGTCGCCCTGCCCTATTCAAGCTAGTTTGCTCTGACAGTGCCGAGCGCAGAGCTAAAAGGCTTGAAGCCAGTGAAGCTAAAATTAGGAGGTTTATGTTGGGCTTTCTTGACGGTACTTTATGAGTACCAAAACGGAACAAACTTTTACAAAAAGGTTGTCACACGGGTTGTCAGAGAGCCAAATCAACCCCTAATATAACAGATAGCCCGACACAGCGGACTATCTAAGCTATTAATCTAAAAAGAAAAATGGCGGTGCTGTCAGACAAATGAGAACTCCCATCGAATTGCTGGTGTAGCCTGAATCTATGCGCTCAATAATTGATGCCACTCCGCGAGAGCAGCGGCACGGTTCAGCTTGATAGGGCTAATTTTTACAATTTTATAATTTTTGGAGTTGCTATGAACGGAACACCTATAGGATGGGGGTGGGGGGCCACCCCCTCGGTCCCTACCCCCCCGTGGGTTAGAAACCACCTTAAGACTAAACCTCAGTAACCACATTTATCTTTGATGGGTAGGTAGATGGGTATAAGCTAAAATTATCACTAACCAATTGATTTAAAATAGGTATTGGCGGACAGACAGGGTGTTCATCTCCTGTTACATCCACCAGTGATCAGCTAACACTCTGTTTCTATTAGATACAGCATACCTCAGTTCACTACAATAAGGAGTATTCTGGTCAGTAATCTGGTCAGTAATTGACTAGGGGTCGCATATGCCACCCCACCCCCTGGGGATGCCGTATATGAGCCTGACCTGAGATTGGTGGCTGGAGTTCGTAAACTAGCAGTATGGGGCCGTGAGAGGCCGTGTTGACGGCTTCTGCTGAGCAGAGTGTGAGGACTGGGTGTGGATGCTGTAGGAGCGGTTATTGGGCCGTAGTTAAAGCTCTAATACCTATACTGCGTATAGCCGCTGTTCAGACATTCTCTGGCTTAACCTTAGCACCATCAAGCGCCACAGGTGAGTTGCCCCGCCAGACAATCTGATAGGTGTTTATATTTCGTGTATTTGCTCATTTTTGGGAATCTGGTTCCCATTAATTTAGACTACCCCGCCAATGTGAGACTTTGTATGCCGAAGGCTAACGCAGTCTAACATCTATCCTGCTGCCAGTCTTGGTTCGGTACTGCCGTCTGTCTAGCTATTAAAATCATAGTCGTTGCGTGTTTATTATTACGTATGTTTATGGGAGTAGACTGATGTTATTAAATAAAAAAATCTTAGTTCCGATAATAGGCCAAAAATTCAGTGTGCGAAGCGCCAACCACATTCCTAATGGTACAATAAATAGAGAAGAATTTACG
>JAOEQC010000073.1 GCA_028388995.1 Ascidiaceihabitans sp.
TGGGCGCGATGATGATATGATGAATGCGGGTGGTTATCGGGTTTCACCCATAGAGGTAGAGCAGGCCTTTAACAGCTACCCCGGCATGGTCGCAGTCGCCGTTACACAGGTTGAAGTCAAAGCTGATACATATGTAATCGCTGCGTTCTATACTGGGCCTGCCACACTCGACGAAGCTAAAGTCAACGATCACGCATCCAACCATTTGGCGCGTTACAAACAACCGCGGCTATACATTCACATTGACGCATTACCATTGGGCGCAAATGGCAAAATTCTTAGAAAAATTCTGCGCGATAGATATGCACAAGAAAACCACTGATCCCTCGCACCTGCCTGTGATTTAAGATATGGCGGCTCAAGATTCACAATTTTCGACCAAATGAGGCCCATATGGCAACGCAACCGATCAAACTTGACATCATGTCAGACCCAATTTGCCCGTGGTGTTTTATTGGCAAGGCGTATTTGGACAAAGCGCTGTCTGCACATCCGAACCATCCATTCTTGATCGAATGGCACCCATTTCAATTGAACCCCGATATGCCCGCAAATGGCATGGGACGACGCGAATACCTTGAAGGTAAATTTGGCGGCAAAGAAGCTGCGGTGCGCGCCTATGCTCCTGTTGTAGAAAGTGCGAAAACAGCTGGTGTCGCAATCGATTTTGAAGGCATGAAACGTACACCAAACACAATCAACGCTCACCGTCTGATCCATTGGGCAGGCATTGAGGGCCGCCAAACAGCAGCTGTCTCTGCCTTGTTCAAAGCATATTTCACCGATGCGCGGGACATTGGTGACGCGGATGTCCTGATCAATATTGCAAAAAGTGTAGAAATGGACGCCGACGTTGTAAAACGTCTTTTGGACAGTGACGAAGATTTGAAACTAATCCAAGATCGTGACAAGCACAGCCGCAAGATGGGCATTAATTCTGTCCCAACATTCATCATTGCTAACCAACACGCGGTTCCGGGTGCACAACCTCCCGAATTGTGGGCACAAGTGATCGATGATTTAGCGGCACAAGCGGATGCAGCACAATAATTCGAACCATCAATGTTGCGCTAACGTACACATGCAGGAATTAGCTATTTTCAACTATAGGTAAATAACTCTTACATCACATTGACGCGTAATAGCGTCGAAACAGGACGCAACAATGCCGATAGCACCAAGTCAAGTAATGGGCCGAACAGAATTCATCGCCCTAATGGCGATGATGTTCGCAACCGTTGCTTTCTCGATGGATGCAATGTTGGCCGCTATTCCTGATATTGCGGACGAAATAGCCGATGGAAGCATTTCACACGCCGCATGGATACTGACATCATTTGTCGCTGGCATGGGACTTGGTACCTTCTTTGCTGGTCCACTCTCGGACGCGTATGGACGCAAACCGATCGTTTACGTTGGTGTCATTATTTATATCTTAAGCGCGATGGCCGCATGGGCGACATCATCACTTGAATGGGTCTTGTTTGCACGGTTTTGTCAGGGTCTGGGAGCGGCTGGGCCACGTGTAGTGTCAATGGCAATGGTGCGTGATCTCTTCTCTGGTCGTGAAATGGCACGAATTATCTCAATAGCTATGGCAATTTTCATCCTTGTCCCAGCTATCGCACCCGCGATGGGACAAGTTATCATAAATGCTTTTGGATGGCGCAGTATTTTTGGTAGCTTCATCATCTTTGCCCTGATTTTGGTGATTTGGGTGGGTACTCGCTATAACGAGTCATTGGCCGTTGTAGATCGCCGTCCATTACAGGTGGGTTTGATGCTAGATGCTGTAAAGCAATTGCTGACCCACAAATCGGTACGTTTATCTATCCTAATACAAACCTTTATGCTCGCAATGTTGTTTGCAACACTCATCTTGATCCAGCCGATCTATGACCAGATCTATGATCGTGGCGAGACATTCCCGTTCTGGTTTGGGGCCGTTGCCTTATTTTCAGGGGCCTCAAGCCTTCTCAACGCTTATATCGTTACCCATTTTGGAATGTATCGAGTGATCACACGGACCTTGTTCATACAAGTAGTCATTGGCGCTACAGTGCTGATAACGCTGGTACTGTTCCCTGCAATCAGCTTTCCATTGTTTGTGTTTTGGCAGTTCTGCCTTTTTTCTCAAGCGGGGCTGACAATGGGCAACCTCAACGCGATTTCGATGGAACCGATGGGCCATATCGCTGGTATGGCAGCATCAGTCATTGGTTCAATCTCGACCCTTGGTGGCGCGTTAATCGCATCCCCTGTAAGCTTACTTCTAAGCGACACGCCTGCACCTCTCATAATAACTGTCTTGGGTTTTGGTCTTTGCGCTATGTTCTTGATGAGCCGAATTAATCGGCAAGTCACGGAAGATTAACTTCTCTTCCGCTTATTTTCCGCGACAACCCGTTCCGCCAAGTCACGTGCGATTGAAAACGCCCCTTTGATCTTGTCTGCGTCCTTCTTCCAGTCTCGCAGCACAACAATCTTGTTGTCCTTTAGCTTCGCCGCACCGCCCTCGTCCCCAAGAAAATCGACCAACCCAGCTGGCGAGGCGAATTTGTCATTGTGGAATTGGATTGTGACACCTTTTGGCCCACCATCCAATTTCGAAATCCCCGCCTTTTTACACATTGCTTTGATCCGAACGATCAGCATCAAGGTGTTCACTTCGCGCGGCAAAGTACCAAATCTATCGATCAACTCGGCAGCAAAGCCTTCTAACTCAACCTTTGTACTCAGCCCGCTAAGACGGCGATATAGACCCAATCGAACATCCAAGTCTGGAACATATTTCTCTGGGATAAGGACTGGCACGCCCAGCTTGATTTGTGGTGCCCACTGATCGTCATCGTCTGAAAGACCTTCCAACTGGCCCGACTTAATCTTGGCAATCGCCTCTTCGAGCATGGATTGATACAACTCAAACCCAACATCACGCATCTGCCCAGATTGTTCTTCGCCCAGCAGGTTCCCTGCCCCACGAATATCAAGATCTTGGGAGGCCAAAGTAAAGCCCGCGCCCAAAGTATCGAGCGAGCCAAGAACGCGCAAACGCTTCTCTGCCATCGCTGTTAACTTAGCTCGTGGTTTAGTTGTTAAATAGGCATAGGCACGTGTTTTTGAGCGCCCCACACGCCCACGAATTTGATAAAGTTGCGCAAGACCGAACATATCAGCACGGTGCACAACCATTGTATTGGCAGTTGGGATATCAAGGCCAGATTCAACAATCGTAGTCGCCAGCAGAACATCATATTTACCATCATAAAACGCGTTCATACGGTCATCCAACTCACCTGCAGCCATTTGGCCGTTGGCAACTATATAAGACACCTCTGGAACGTGTTCTTTCAAGAAATCTTCGATCTCTCCAATGTCGGAGATACGCGGGACCACATAAAAGGACTGTCCGCCGCGATAATGTTCGCGCAGCAATCCCTCTCGGATCGTAATTTTGTCAAATTCACTCACATACGTGCGGATTGCCAAACGATCCACTGGTGGCGTGCCAATGATGGATAGATCGCGAACACCTGTTAGGGACAATTGTAACGTACGTGGAATCGGCGTGGCCGTCAGCGTCAGGACGTGAATGTCGGAACGCATCTGCTTGAGGCGCTCTTTGTGCGTAACCCCAAAGTGTTGTTCTTCATCAATGACCAACAAGCCAAGGTTCTTGAAACGAATGTTCTTTGCCAACAGTGCATGGGTGCCAATCACGATATCAATCGTCCCACGTGACATGCCATCCCGCGTCGAATCCGCATCCTTCTTGGACACAAAGCGGCTAAGTTGACGTACTTCTATTGGAAAACCACGGAAACGTTCAGCGAAAGATTTATAATGCTGACGGGCAAGCAAGGTCGTCGGCGCAACAATCGCCACCTGTGCGCCTGACATAGCTGCAACAAAAGCAGCACGCATCGCGACTTCGGTTTTGCCAAATCCAACATCACCACAGACCAGTCGGTCCATAGGTGAACCGCTGGTTAGATCATCAACGACATCGCCAATCGCGCTTAGCTGATCATCCGTTTCCGAATATGGGAACCGTGCGCTAAAGGCATCCCACATGCCTTCAGGCGGATCCATTACTGGCGCACGGCGCAATGCACGTTCTGCAGCAACACGAATAAGCTTTTCAGCCATCTCGCGAATGCGTTCTTTGAGACGCGATTTCTTAGCCTGCCACGCACCACCACCTAAACGGTCCAAGAACCCTTCATCATGGCCATATTTGGACAGCAATTCGATATTCTCAACTGGCATATACAGCTTGGTTTGCTCAGAATACTCAAGCAAAAGGCATTCATGTGCAGCGCCAGCGGCAGTGACAACTTCCATGCCTTGATAACGGCCAATCCCGTGATCCACGTGAACGATCAAATCACCGGGGCTAAGCGACTGCGTTTCGGTCAAGAAATTCGCTGCACGCTTTCGTTTCTTAGTGGAGCGGATCAGCCGATCGCCGAGAACATCCTGTTCAGAAATCACTGTCAGATTGGGCGTTTCAAACCCGTGTTCCAACGCCCACACCACCAGATGCAAACCCCGCTTACCGATGCGGGACGCATTGCTAATAGGCAGAACTTCAGACAAGCCTTCTTCTTCGATCAATCCAGTCAGGCGTTCCCGCGCACCTTCTGAATAACTAGCAATCACAACAGGATTATCTTGCAGTTTTGCTTTAATATGCACTGCTAAAGAACCGAAAAGGCTTATACTTTCCTGTTGACGCTCTGGCGCAAAGTTACGTCCTATCCGTCCACCAGCGTCGGTTACATTGGGACCAGTCGCTTGAGACAAGGCCGCGAATTGGATCACGCGGCGTTCTGCAACTGATGCTTCCCAGCTGGCGTCATCCATATATAGGCCATGCGGCTTGCATGGTTTGTAAACGCTATCATTCTTTGAGCGATTATCCATCGCAAGTTTTCGTGTTTCGTATTGATCTTCGATCCCTTCCCAACGGGCCAAACGTGCACCCGTCATCTGGTCATCAAGCGTGATGGAGGCCTTTGGTAGGAAATCAAACAACGTTTCAAGTTCAGCATGAAACAATGGCAACCAGTGCTCTGCCCCTTGATTTTTACGCCCTGCGCTGATCGCTTCATACAGCGGATCATCCGTACCAGCGGCACCAAACTCTAGGCGGTAGTTCTGGCGGAAACGCGTCACTGCCGGCTCATCCAAGATTACCTCGGACACAGGTGCTAATTCTATGACATCCAGTTTTTCTGTAGTGCGCTGGGTGGCGGGATCAAAACAACGTGCCCCATCTAAAACATCCCCAAATAGATCCAGGCGGATCGGTCCCAAATCACCAGGCGGATAGATGTCTATGATACCGCCGCGGACCGCATAATCGCCAGGTTCCATAACAGTAGGACTTTGGACGAACCCCATACGTACCAAAAAGTGACGCAATCCCTTTTCATCAACACGACTACCAACAGTCGCAGAAAACGCCGCCTCTTTTAGCAAAGCACGTGCGGGAACGCGCTGTGTTGCAGCGTTCAACGTCGTTAGAAGAACAAACTGTGCAGGCATCCCATGAACAAGCGCCGCCAACGTTGCCATGCGCTGCGCTGAAATATCGGCGTTGGGAGACACACGATCATAAGGCAGGCAATCCCAACCCGGAAAGACGATGACAGGCAGGTCTGGTGCAAAAAACCGCAAAGCATCCTGCATTGCCACCATACGCTTGTCGTCACGCGCAACGTGGCAAACTGGCTGACCACTTTTGTCCAGCTCCCGTATGATCAGCTGGGCATCAAAGCCCTCTGGCGCGCCAGAAATAGTAATTTTAGATTGAGAACTCATCGGACGCCCTTGCATCTATTCTAGTGTTGGGACCTATGTCGAAAAGCGCCTCTGTCAACGGCCCAATGTCAGTGTAGCAAAATCAAATCACGCATGTTCCAGAACATTCCCCACAGGGCTGTCACGAAAATAGAAACCATTCCAATTAATTGGGTAAACATGCGGTGACGGTTCAACAACTTATGAAGCGCCGTACCTGTGCTTTGCTCCAATTGAAACCGGCGTGCGGTTGATAGGTTCAACAAGCCGACTAAGCTCATAGGAAAAACCAACAAAAAAAAAGCTTGGGCGAATTCAACCCAATAGAAGAATCCTGTGACCGCTAGGCCCGTCAAAAAGAAACAGCCAAATGCAGAGAGCCACAGTCCTGAGATGCTACTGATATACATCAGACGATTGCAATTAATCCGAACGAGTTCTGCAAGATCAGAATCTGCATCCCCACCATGGCGTCGGGCTCTTTGGATCATATCATTTGGAATACCCAAAACCCAGTTGTTGGCCAAAGACCAAACTACAGCCAATCCAATCCAGAACCACAGGTTCGAGAATGAGCGCACATCGATAACTTCGAAGAGAGTTTGCGTAAGGTTCAACGCGGTAGCCTTTTATTTTGGTCCACAATTTGGATATTCAAATCGTTTTAACCTTGCTTTGCGACAATTCCTACCCTTGCAGGGTGCAAAAAACCGTGTCAGCAACGCTATGTATCGAAAAAGGTGATCCACTATGCGCCCCACAATCAGCCAATTCCCTGCGACCCGTTTGCGTCGCACCCGCCAATCGCCTGCAATTCGTGCCCTGACACGTCAAAATGACCTTAGCGTTGATGACTTTATTTGGCCCGTTTTCGTACGCAGCGGTGAAGGTATCGAGGAACCGATCCCCTCAATGCCCGGCGTATTACGCCGTTCTGTTGATAAAGTCGTTGAAGCCGCACGTGAAGCTGCCGATCTTGGCATCCCTGCCATCTGTATTTTTCCTTACACAGGAATTGAGGAACGCACAGAAGATTGCGCAGGCGCTTGGGATCCTGAAAACCACGCCAACCGCGCAATTCGCGCGATCAAGGCTGCTGTGCCTGAAATTGCGATCATGACTGACGTGGCTTTGGACACCTATAATATCAACGGACATGATGGATTTGTTGAGAATGGCGAGATCGTCAACGATCGCACCGTTGAGGCGCTTGTTAAAATGACACTGGCCCAAGCTGAAGCTGGCGCTGATATTATAGGACCGTCTGATATGATGGACGGACGCATCGCAGCAATGCGGGCAGCGCTTGAAGAAGCTGGACATCAAAACGTAATGATCCTCAGCTACTCTGCCAAATATGCCTCTGCATTCTATGGCCCTTTCCGCGATGCAGTTGGAGCATCCGGTGCATTGGTTGGGGACAAGAGAACTTACCAAATGGACCCCGCCAATTCTGATGAAGCGCTGCGCCTTATTGAACGCGACCTATCAGAAGGTGCTGACATGGTGATGGTAAAACCTGGAATGCCCTATTTAGATATTTGCCGCAGTGTCAAAGATACGTTTGGTGCCCCTACTTATGCCTATCAGG
>JAOEQC010000074.1 GCA_028388995.1 Ascidiaceihabitans sp.
GAGAAGATCGCCAATAAGCTCAAGAACAGATGCAAACAGATGGTTGGCGTAGCAAGAGAGGATATTATGGTTACTTGTCGTAAAGACCTCTGGTTTGACAAGAATGATGAAATCTCCAGCTTTGCTAAGGATGCTCGACTAGCCAAAGCTAACTGGGTGCATAAGTCTACCAAAGGCACAAACGCCTATCGTAACTGTACTCATGCGGTTCATATGTTTGATCTTAATCTTAACCCATCAGTGAAGAAGTTCTTGGACGTATCCAAAGAAGACGAAGACCTGTGGAAGCAATCGGAGATGATCCAGTGGCTCTATCGTACTGACTTACGTAACCAAGATAGCGACAAAGAAGTTCATCTGCATGTTACATCAAAGCAAATGCAGGAGTTGGTTGAGAATTGGTTATCTGACGACCCAATCCAGTAGGTAATCTGGCGCTGTGTAAATAGGGGTGAGACAGGATTCCGTCTCAGGGGGTGTCTTAAAGTCCTTATTTATATGGCTCAAACGCACCTATTTGGTAAAAGAAACTATTTGTTAAGTTGTACTAAAGTTTAAGTAAGGAACGACAAAATTAAGAGGAATAAACAACTACTACATCAACCTTAAAAGGGTGACACTAGAGTAACTCTCTTATTGGTTGATGTGGTTGTTAATAACTCTAGAGCTACACTAGAGATAACTTAAGTTATTCAGAAACCGATCACTGTGAGGGTATAATTACTTAATGATAATCAACATGATGGTTATCTAATCATAAGATTAACTTAAACTATCTAGTGATATGGCGTATCGTCGTTACTCTAATAAGTGTAACTCTAGAGTTACTTCAGAAGTAACACTAGTGTCTTGTTTATGTCGTATACGACGATGCGCTTATAACACTAGAGGAACTTATGAGGTAACTTAGTAGACTGGACAGTAATCACTTTATTGTCGTTATGACTTAGGTAATCTCAACCACAGGCTACGCCTATATACGGAACGGTTTCTGTCGTTAACTTGAGTAGCCACCACCTCAATAATATTCATTTGATACTTCAGACGTCTTGAGTGAAACTAAAGCTAACAAGATAGCCCGAAGGACGCTCACCCAATGAAGAAACTTACTGTAGCCCTCGCCTTTCTTATGACATTCTCTTTGCCTGTAACTGGAGAGGTAGTAGAAATTCATTCTTTAAATCGGATGGATGATCCGAGGGGGTATTGCATCGACATTAGGGGCCATAAATCAAAAGCTAAAATCAACAACGGACTTCAAGCGCATACTTGTTACTCTTATCAAGGAGAGATTGCTGTTGATCAGGGTTTTAGCGCACTTCACATGACACAGAAACAGTTCAACTTACCCGCCTTTAATGTTTGCATGGAAGCATCATCAGCTAGTGCATCATCATCTTTACAATTAGGAAAATGCCAAGAAGAGCAACTTCAGCAATTTGATTGGGATGACGAAGGGAAAATTCATCTGACCAGCAATATGAAATTATGTTTAACGATCTCTCAGGGGCAATCTAGAAAAGGTGGGGGTGGGTCTCCAGTCCATCTAATCAGAAATCTTTCTTTGGAACTATGCAGTGATACTCTTCAACCATTTCAAACGTGGGGTATAAGAAATTAAATAAAGATTACCGTTAACATGAGTAGCGGCTACGAGAAGTGCGGATATTGAGAAGGAGGCGTAGTCCCGGACTACTTCCGAAAACCCAAAAGTAATTTCTTGTTTCGGATTCAGGTGGCGATAACCAAGCAGACGGTTCCTTTCCCATAGAACTTTAAGGGTTCCCCTTAGCCTGTAGAGGCCATCACAGCACACCAAAGGGACCATCCAAAGTAGGGGCGACGATCTTGAGAAATTCGCAATTCATCACTTTAATCAGTGCCATAATCACTTTTGGCATCCTGATTGTTTACGTTATGATCGAACCGAGACTATCAATTAGATTGCAAATAAATCGAGATAGTTCGGCGGTATGTTCTGAGTACAGAAACAAGTGGGGCAGATATAAACAATATGGCTTGCAAAGCAATCTTGAGAAGGCTGTAGAACTCAAAGCAAAAGGTAAGTGCAGTCAGGCAATCTCAATGTGGGACCGAACAAACTAAACCTTTGTGTCCGAGTAATAAATAGAAACCAACTGAAGTGGGGCAAATGCTGTGTGTATGGTAGCGAAAGTAAATCTTTGTTTTGGATTCAGGGAGCGATAACCAAGCAGACGGTTTCTTCCCTGCATGACTTTAAGGGTTCGCTTCGGCCTGTAGAGGCCATCACAGCACACCTAAGAGACAATCTGAAGTCATGTCACCCACGAGCTACTGGTCATGAGTGAGGCTGTGTGTGCTTGTGAAAATCAGCCAGCATCCTTGGTTATCTCAGCCCCAGCCCCAGCCCCATCCACTGCAAAGTCAGAGCCACCTTTGTTTATAATTGGGAAAGTGTTGTTACCCTTCACACCACATTTATGACATCGAGTACTCCAGCTAGCCACGCAAATCAATCTTTCCGACTGTCACAGAAGCTACAGAGATGTATTTACGGGTTAATGCGAGGAAGAAGCCTAGGACACCTGCCAATCAGAAGAAACATGAACAAAGAATATGGCGGGCGATAGATGCGCTGGGCAAGTCTGATGTTTTGATAACGGATTTTAATCGGCTGAAGGCCCAACGACATAAAGAAGTTCTTGAGCGTAGCAACCCGAATTGGAAAGCTGACACTTTAAACAAGACACTTGGTATGCTTTCAGCGGTGTTTAAGTACGCCATATGGCAATATGAATTGTCGATAATGAACCCTTGGTCAGGTCTGAAAGATGTGGTGCCAGATCAGGAAGAGGTTAGGCGAAGTTTTGCGCCTGATGAGTTGAGCCGCTATGTTGAGGAACTTGATAAACTGAATCCTGAGGCACGCCTAATTGGCCTTCTGATGGTGCATACGGGCTGTCGGACAATGGAGTGCGCTGGGCTGACCCACGGTGACCTGCAAATGCAGAACAACACGCCACATCTGCAATTACGACCAAATCACATCAGATCATTGAAGAACAAGCAGTCCAAGCGTGATGTTCCGTTGATTGATAAAGCGTTGGATGAACTGAGGCCGTATCTCGCCCAGCGCAAATCAGACGACCCAAAGGAACCAGTGTTTCCTCGTTATGGTCGTGATGGCGGTATGGATGCCGTCTCACAGTTGTTAAATGGTGTCATCAGAAAGCGTCTGAAGATTGATGATCCGTCTTTGGTTGCCTACTCAACTAGGCACACAATGAAGGACAAGATGCGGACGATCAAAGCGACTGCTGAATTGCAGAACAGCATCTTGGGTCATGGCAAAAGGACTGATGCTGACAACTACGGAGAAGGGGAGTTGTTGCGATACCTTTTGGAAGAACTTGAGAAAGCGGATGCTTTGACCGATTGGGGCAATTAAATAGTTGGCTCTACTCACTTCTGAAAATTGCTACATAGCCGCCATTTACACTCAAGTCAGATGTTGTAACACCGCCTACGCCTGTTGCATTTGAACCGTAGAAATTACCTTCTAGAGACGCTGGCAATTTGACACCACTCCTTTGCCCAATCGTCCCAGATGAACCAGAAAATTCACCATTAGAAGTGTTAATAGTGATTTGGTTTTCTGTGAATATTAAGTTTTCTGATGCTCCCGTTATTGAACCAGTCTTATTGTCAAAGTTGACGTTCATTGCAAACGTACCGCCTTCGACGGAGGATTCTGCCGTTGTAGAATCCACCAACACTGCAGAGCCCTCATAACTATAGTTCCCAGTGGGTAATTGAGTTGCTGGTGTACCGGTCACCATCAACGCTACCCCCTCATCTGTTTCTCCAACAAACATTGAGACATATTCAGTACCACTGTTGTTGAGATTAATACCAGACCCTTCAATTGTGAGATCGCCACCGTTTGACATCACGGTAGATCGGATGAATTCATAATAGTTTCCGTTCTGATATTCACTTATTGATGTCCAACCAGAGGTGCTGCCACTTCGTGCTGTTTGGATAGCAGTTACAGAACCGAAGCCCACCATTTTCTCAGAACCGCTACCGTCATAATTACGGACTAAGGCTACACCATCAGTACTCTGCTGTAGAATGTTTAGACCATATGCTGGCTGATTAGACATGGAGCCTCCACCACCCCCACATCCAGAAACAGCTAAAGTTAAAATGCTTCCGATGACAGCTTTTTGCATGTGCTTTCTCCTAAATATAATAAAAAATAAAGCCGATTACCAAACAAGTGTCAAATTAGAACTTAATCCCCTCTCATCGAAATAGTCTATGGAGCTATCTGTTTTTGCATATCCCACTTTGGCTGACACCTTTTCCGTCAGTGGAACGGACACCTGAACTCGAGTTGTCCGATCAGCCCTATTTACGCCTAGCAGCTTCCCGCCATTGCTAAACTCCCTGCCAAGACTAACCGTTATAAGTCGCCCACCAATCATCCTTGTTGCACTGGCATCTAGTCCGTAGTTCAGGGCTAGTTTATCTGCCACAGCTTCTCCTAAACGCACTCTAACACTAGAGTACCACTGCTTCTCATGTATCGTGTCTAAACTAATATGCGCTTGGTTTTGCTCATAACCCTCATAGAAGCTGCGCTTAAGACCGTAGCCTAAATCACTGAAGCCAAACTTACTACGATACTTAAGATGGCCTAGAGACAGGGAGACACTCTCCGTGCGATCAATACTCAGTTTCCTATTCAGATTTGAGGCATTAACACAGAAATCTAAGTATGATGCGGGGCGGAGCTTATTTCTCGAACAGGCAGACCAATTTAGCGTTGTATAGTTCATGCTATGCTCAGGTGAGAAACTTACCCCTACCAACAAACTGGCATTAAGATACTGGCCCTCTTTATAAGTTGCACGATAAGTGGAGCTAAAGTTAGCACCAACAACAGCCCCCTCTTTAGCAACTAGGTTTGGATCACCTTCAAACTCTAACTCGCCCAAAATGAGACTCTTGTCAGGGTTTCCACCATTGATGTTGCTTGAGTGGGATAGTGTAGGGAAAACGTGAGTACGTACTAACGGACTAGTTAGCCCACCGAAGTAGCCCTCCTGCTTTAGGCGTTGCGACACCAAAATAGCAGTACGTTCATCAATGAGTTTTCCAGTTACACTTTCCAGCAAGCAGTAGTTTACTAACCTCTCGTTTTGATTGCTGAACATAAGGCAGTTGGCGTTGGCTGTACCAACCCATGTGAATGACAGAGCTATCAGAAACGTTAGAACTATAGCTTGGATTGCCCATATTGGTTTGATTAGGTGTTTGAGCATTGTTTGGTGTCCCTGAGTGTCTTCTTGATACTGCCAAGTAACAACCCCAACTACAAACCAAATCTTTACCTTGGATTCCCATCTGCAGAACGGGCCAAGCTGATTTGTTCCTTCAGAAATCTAAGGGTTCCCTACTGGTTAAGTAGACTAGCCTTGTAAAGATATGCTCACACCTTCAAGCAACAGCCTTATAGACAGCACCCCTGCTACAACCAAGCTCTCTGGCTATAGCAGTAGCTCCCATACCCATCGCATGTAGCTCCTTGATCTTGTCGTGATCTAGACTTGATGGTCGTCCCTTGTAGACACCTTTAACCTTAGCAGCCTCAATGCCAGCCCTCTGACGTTCCTTGATGAACCCTAGTTCCATCTCAGACACCATACCAAGAACAGTCAGCATCATAGTTCCCATAGGGCCACTGGTATCAATAGCTGGTTCTAGTACCTGTAACGAACAACCCTTTTCTGTGATCTGATGCACAAGATTAAGTACGTCTCTGGTGTTGCGACCAAGTCTGTCAATCTTGTGAACACACAGGCTGTCACCTTCAGACATAAACTCTAGGATAGTCGCTAGTTCATCCCTGCCCTCTGTTGATCTACCAGAGACTTTCTCTTGTCGCACAACAGTACAGCCAGCAGCAGTTAAAGCCTCAACTTGAATTTCAGTAGACTGTGAGAGTGATGAAACTCTTGCGTATCCATATTTAGCCATTGTGTACCCTTTGTGTGTATTTTGATTCTAAGACTATGTACACACTATCGTTCATTATATAATTACACAACCCTGTATGAACACAATGCACGACAATCTGAGTGTTCACCCAGAGTGTGCTTAAAATACACAAGTTCAGCAGCTAACCCATCAGTGAAGAGCTACAGGATCATAGTTGGTGCTGCCTCTTACACGGTCACTCGTGAGTTGAGAGAGTAACCCACCGTGGGAATATTGGATTACCCACCGTAGAAATATCAGATTGCATAACATTATCAGCGACTTATTGGATACACACCACATAAAGTTCTACTAATCTGAAAATAAATGCTTGTCAGAGGGAGCTAAAAACGCAGCCCTCTTAACATATAACCAACTGTTATTATTGCGGTTATCCTAAATATCTCAGTTCGATTCCAGAGCAGTTACTCTGATGTCTTGGCTACCCCAATAACAGCCTCACATAAATAATCCACTGAAATCATTACAACTTATTGTGTCATAGGTTTCCAGCTATTTACGCAATAATATTATGCGTAATCATACCCCACTGTATCATTGTGAGGGGTTCCCAGTTTTGAATAGCCTAAACTATAACAGCAACCATCACTATTCAAACCATTAAAAAACTAGCTCAGATTGAAGCCTTCGTCGACCATTACAATCACCAGCGTTACCACGAGAGCCTGAACAACGTCACGCCCGCCGACGTCTACTTTGGACGCGACAAAGCCATTCTAAAACAAAGGGAAAGGATCAAACGAAGGACACTCGAAACGCGACGCTTGCATCACAGACAACGCTCGCATTACAATTCGATCAGCTTAATAATCTTTTAGTTTAGGTCGAAGTTGATCCGTTAAAGCTCCGACAACTGACAGAAAAGTGTTAAGTTAGTATTCAATAAAAATATTTTTGATAAATGGAGAGTTTCAATGGAAAAAAAATTTGCGAAAATTAAAGTAGCGTCTCTAGCTGTTTTGGTTACGACAACATCACCTCTTCTTGTGCAAGCGTCTGGTTTAGAAAACCATTTAAAAGATCCAGTCGTAGTTGGAGCGCACCAAATTACAGATGAAAACTGCTTACCTGGATCACAAAAAGGCAACAAGATTGATACAAGCAATTGGCTTGGGCAACAAAATGTTAAAGTTCAGAGGGATGGTTATCAATTTTGGTTTGAAAAAACTACTGGTGGCGTCATTCATTGGTACGAGTATGATGACTGCAGGACAGTTAAAACCTTTTTGGCTGATACTGGCCCAGATAAGAAA
>JAOEQC010000075.1 GCA_028388995.1 Ascidiaceihabitans sp.
ATGCGGCGGATGGGTTCGTACATAGGTTCTAATAAGCGGTTTAGTCCCTGCCAAATTTGCATCACCAAAGGTTGGTGAAGGTTCAAAACCTGAAAGTTGATCAACCAGCTCATGATGATATGCGCGATCATCACAAAGTAAACGATCCCTAGGATCAATTGCAATGGTCCGTAAATTGCCAACATCTTGTACATCCTTATAGCGTTGCTAACTACCTAAGGTCGCACGGCCCAAAGGGCAAGCATGTGACGATCTACTTGGTTGACCCTTTGCAAACAAATCCGCCATAGCAGCCCCAAAGGAGACTGCACGTGTTCCCATTCGTTCGTATGATTAAAGATATCGTTTTAGCCCGCAATCTACCGCCCCTGACTGACTTTTCTGAAATCCATGAGTCCACCCACATTTGTTGGCCTTGGGATATCGATTTCTTTGGCGAGATGAACAACGGACGTGTTTTGACAATCTATGACCTTGGTCGTTTTGCATCGGCCCAACGCGGTGGTTTAATCAAGGCGCTGTATGTCAATAAATGGGGACTGGCGATGGCAGGGGCCATGGTGCGTTATCGCCGCCGTTTGACTGCGTTTGAACGTTTCACCATGCGCAGCCGTGCAGTATGTTGGGATGAACGGTTTATCTATATCGAGCAGTCGATGTGGAAACTAAACGGTGAGTGCGCCAACCACACCGTTTACCGTGCAGCCGTAACCGAAAAACGCCGCGCTATTTCACCCGTTCGCGTGGCTGAGGCGCTGGGCCACAACCCTATTAGTCCACCCATGCCCGAATGGATGCAAGCGTGGACAGCAGCCGAAGACAAGCGCCCTTGGCCGCCAATGTCAGAATTTACCTGAAACGTTTTCTTGCGTCCGTGTCATTGCCCCGTCCATAAACGTTTCAATACATAAAAAAGGATCTGGGGCATGGCGGACGTATCACTGAAAAAGCGGATCTGGGGTTGGTACTTTTTTGACTGGGCCAGTCAGCCTTATCATACTGTCCTAAACACCTTTATTTTTGGCCCCTTTTTCGCGTCTATCGCCGCCGTCTATTTCCTAAACCTTGGTTTGAACGAAGAGCTGGCAGACGCCAAAGCCCAAGCCCTTTGGGCGTGGAGCACAGCGCTGTTTGGGATCATCATCGCCTTAACCGCCCCCGTTTTTGGCGCGATGGCTGACAGTACAGGGCGTCGCATGCCGTGGATTGTGGGCTTTAGCATCATGTATGTCGTTGGATCGGGTCTTTTGTGGTTCACCGACCCTGCGGCTAGCAATTTGTACTGGATGCTTGCATCCTTCGGGATGGGGTTCATCGGCGCAGAATACGCGCTCATCTTTGTGAACGCGCAACTACCTGCGCTGGGCACCAAAGAAGAAATCGGTAAGATTTCAGGCTCTGGATTTGCCTTTGGGTATCTGGGTGGTGTCGTTTCGCTGATCCTTGTTTTGGCGTTGATCGTGGAACAAGGGAACGGCCTGACGATCATTGGGTTGGAACCAATCGTTGGTCTTGATCCAGAACAACGCGAAGGCACCCGTGCGACAGGCATTGTGACCGCACTTTGGTTTGCAGTCTTCATGATCCCCTATTTTATGTGGGTGCGTGAAAAGCAATCCTCCGCCAAACGCGCTAGCGTGCCTCAAGCGTTGAGCAGTGTTATGGTCTCGCTCAAAGGGCTGCGGAACAAGCCAAGCTTGGCGACCTACCTTGTGTCCTCAATGCTGTACCGTGATGGTCTGAACGGGCTTTATACTTTTGGCGGTGTTTACGCGGCCTTGGTTCTGAATTGGGAAGTTAGCCAGATTGGAGCCTTTGGCGTTATTGCGGCGTTAGGGGCGGCATTGTTTAGCTACTTAGGCGGATTTGCTGACCGTAGTTTTGGGCCAAAGCCCATTATCATCTTTTCGATTCTCGCGTTGATCGTCGTCAGCTTTGTTATCATTAACCTGTCCCCAACGACATTCTTTGGCGTCTCATTGGCGGAAGGAACGGGGCTTCCAGACACTGTATTTATGGTCTGTGGTGTGTTCATCGGTGGCATGGGTGGGGTTTTGCAATCCACTAGCCGTTCGCTCATGGTGCGCCATTGCGATCCAAACGCATCTACAGAATATTTTGGGCTTTATGGTCTGTCAGGGCGCGCAACCGCATTTTTAGCACCTTTGTTGATTGGGATCGTTACCCATGTCAGCGGAAGTGCACGTATTGGTATTTCACCGGTTATTGGTTTGTTCCTTTTCGGTCTCATTTTTCTAATTTGGGTGAAAGGAGACGGAGAAAGTAACAAGTGAAAAGATTACGCAATGTTTCGATCATCGGGGTAACACTCATGTTGATCGCGTGCTCGGGATTATCTGATGCCAATATTGATGGTACCCAAGTTGCTGAACCCAAAGCTGCAGAAATCAAAGGTCTTGCGAAGGCTGCTTTTGGTGGTGTGGCATTCGCATCGACCCAAGCACCCGCAGTTCATGGTGGTTATGCAAAAGGATGTCTTGCTGGCGGTGTAGAGCTTCCTGAAACTGGTGCCACATGGCAAGCCATGCGTCTGTCGCGCAATCGGAACTGGGCTCATCCTGAAATGGTGGAAATGGTTAAGAAGCTGTCACGCGTTGCGGTCCGTCAACCGGGCTGGAACGGTCTGTATGTGGGTGATATGAGCCAACCACGTGGCGGCCCAATGCTGACGGGACACCGCAGCCATCAAAGCGGTTTGGACGCGGACATTTGGATGCTGCCTGCGAAGAACCTGAATCTTTCTGTTAAAGAACGTGAAGCGATTTCATCGATCTCCACGCGTCGTTCAAAAGGGGCTTTCACCAACGGCAGTTGGACCCGTGCCCACCACGAGATCATTAAGGCGGCAGCCAAAGACAAGCGCACAGAACGGATTTTTGTTTTCCCTGGTGCCAAAGTTAAAATGTGCGCAGATGAGAAAGGCAGCAAAGCGTGGCTGCGTAAAGTGCGCCCGTGGTATGGCCATCACTATCATTTCCACATCCGCCTTGCCTGTCCGAAGGGCGCACGCGGATGCAAAAGTCAGAACCCGCCACCGGCAGGAAATGGTTGTGCGGATGCACAAAAGTGGGTGGATGATATCCTGAACCCACCAGGGCCAAAACTGCGCGACCCGAATGCACCCAAACCGAAACCTCGTCGCGAATACAAAGTTGCAGATTTGCCTCAGCAATGTACAGACGTCTTACGCTCGCACTGATTTGCGCAGACATCTTTTGGGCAGGGGCATCCGTCGCTGAACCACACTTGGTCTTCTCTGGGAAAGTCTCAGTCAAGGGTTCCGTTGGTTTGTCTGCGCTTGATTTGACCGAGGAGATCCTCCTCACGACAGGCCAATTGTTCCATAGTAATCTCGAGGGCATCGGCGTTTGGGTGGACCCGAAGTGTGCAACGCGGGTGACTATGATCTCTGATGATAACTTCCTGCCTGTCCTGCGCAGTAAAGTTGTTGAGTACGTATTACACGAATAACTTGCGCGACGGCCTGACACTGTTTAGGCAGCGTCCGTCTGCATGGTGCAGGCCGAGTTCTCCGCTACCTTGTAAAACGGATCAAAATTATGAAAAATCTATCACTCTCACGTGGGCACCTTCCTGGTATCCTCGCTATGGCCGCAATCGTTGTCGCCTCTAACATCCTTGTGCAATTCCTGATTCTTGATGGGCTGCTCACATGGGGTGCGCTCACCTATCCGCTCGCCTTCCTTGTCACTGACGTGATGAACCGCGTCTATGGCGTTTCCGCCGCGCGCCGCGTTGTTTTCGCAGGCTTCATCATGGGCATCATTTGTTCGCTCATCGGCAGCCAAATCATGTTGGAATACGGTCCTGCCGTTCCACTACGTGTGGCGATTGGATCAGGCACCGCGTTCTTGATCGCACAGCTGACAGACGTTGGCATCTTCAACCACTTTCGCAGTGGCACATGGTGGCGCGCGCCGCTGATCTCTACGCTTGTGGGATCTGCCCTTGATACTGCGTTGTTCTTTACGATCGCATTCTCAGCGACTGTAGCGATTTTTGGCGCGGATGCGGATGCTGCGATCTCTTGGGCGTGGGAATCTGTGCCCTTCATGAACGTTGGTGCGATGGCACCGCTTTGGGTGACACTGGCCTTCGCTGACTGGTTGGTCAAACTGACCTTGGCGCTGATCGCTTTGGTTCCGTTTCGGGTGATCACTACACGGTTGAACGGCGCTTAATCAAAACGACGCAATAGCTGAAGTTTAGAAATGCACGGGGTTTTGCCGCGTGCATTTTTGTTTGGATATTAAAGAAAAATTAATCTTCTTTTTCAAAGGTTCATGGCGGGTAATTATGAACGCATAGCTAATCACTGTGGTCGCTTCGAACTGTACAAAACTTGGTGCAAACTGTGCAGCTCTTTGAAATCCGCACTATTTGAGGTGTTCTGGCGATCGTAAACCGTACAGATTACAGCCCGTCCTGCACATTGCGCCTTTGGTGAATAACCGTGTGGCCGATGAACCCTACAGATTGTGTCACAAATATTTTGTAAAAAACCTCTTTGTGATTTTCAAAACCTGTGCGATAATTCAGTTGAGTTCAACAAATGTAAAGGAGGTGATCTAGTGTCTAGAAAGATATTGGAGAGTGGTTTTGGAACAGCTTTGGAGGTCGTCCGTTAAGGCAATCCTTGACGGTAAGAACTGCCAAAGTGGATCGATCCGATCTAACCAGGATCCCTCCTAAAATTTCGAAAGGGTCGCCCCATGTAGGGCGGCCCTTTTTTGTGGACGCATTGCGTTGTATAGAATCACTATGGTTCGCATCAATGATGACATAACTTTGCTCGATTGGGAGCTATCAGAAAGCTTTATGCGCGCGTCTGGCCCTGGCGGTCAGAACGTCAATAAAGTCTCTAGTGCAGTGGAATTGCGCTTTGAAGCAGAGCGCAGCCCGTCCCTTACCGTCCCTGTTAAAATCCGACTCAAACGGTTGGCTGGACGGCGTTGGACATTGGACGGTGCATTGATCTTGCAATGTGACGAAACACGTAGTCAGGCGCGCAATCGCGAGTTGGTGCGCGAACGCCTTGCAGACCTTATTCGCAAGTCTTTGGTCGCACCTAAACGCCGCATCGCGACACGTCCCACATTGGGCTCAAAGAACCGCAGGATCAAAGCCAAGAAGGTTAGAGGCGAGGTCAAGAACATGCGCGGTAAGGTGGATCCTGAAAGTTAAGATTGTCGTTTTCAGGCATACCTTTTTGATCAATCCAGCTATGGTGGAGTGAACCAAGGTTTGGACCCTCATGCGCCCCACAGATAGAACAGGTCTCGCCATCATTCTAAGCCTTGTAGCTTTGACACTTTTTGATGCGATGGGGCTAATCATCAAACACCTGTCTGATAGTTATTCCGCCGCGGAATTATCCGCGTGGCGCAACCTGTTTGGGTTGATCCCATCCATCATCGCGCTGTGGTCTTCAAAGGCGTGGCACGCTGGTGAAAAGCGTTTGAAAATCCGCCAATGGAAACTTGGTTTATTACGGGGTGTAGTTGTCACCTTTGCCCAGTTATGTTTCTATATGTCATTGGGATTAATGGCTTTTTCCACAGCGTCTACCATCACTTATGCAAGCGCATTGTTCACCACTGCACTTGCAATTCCGCTGCTTGGCGAACGTGTTGGTTGGATCAGATGGTGTGCTGTTTCGATCGGCTTTGCAGGTGTCATTATGGTTGTTCAACCGGGCGGAGACAGCTTTTCGATATATGCGCTTTTGCCGCTCGTAGCCTCTGCTTTCTATGCGTTGGTTAGCGTTACTGCGCGGCTGTTTGATCATGATGTTCCTAGTCCATTGGTGAACCTTTATTCATCGCTCACCGCTGCGATTGGCGCGTTCTTGATCGCCTATTTCTGGACTGGTTTCACACCGATTGCCTCTGCCTCTGATTTAGGTTGGATCATCGCAATGGGTGGCTTTGGGGGGACGGCTGTTTTGTTCCTGATCGTCAGCTATAGGATGACGGAACAAAGCAATCTTGCGCCTTTCAGCTACTTCGGAATTCCGCTCGCATTTGTGCTGGGCTGGTTGTTCTTTGATGAGGCTCCATGGGGCACATTATTTCCCGGCGCAATACTGATCGCGGCGGGTGGTTTGCTGATTGTGTGGCGTGAAAGAACTCAGTCTAAACAGAGCTAGACAAAGACGTCCTGCACCTCTTGCTCACCTACACCAAACACGCGTTTGTAGCGTTCGATTTCGGCCTTTGGCCCCATCGCTTTGTTCGGGTTGTCTGACAGCTTTACCGTGGGTGATCCATTGGCTTCAACAGCCTTACAGACCAATGAAAACGGTGCCAGTGCATCGTTTGGAACCAGTTCGCGAAAGTCGTTGGTTAGCAAGGTGCCCCAACCAAATGAGATGTTGGTTTTATCATGGAATTGGCCATGCAGTTCTTTGATCTTCTTGACGTCTAAGCCGTCGCTAAAAATGACACGTTTTTTCCGTGGATCTTCGCCGCGTGAAACCCACCAATCTATTGCGATTTGCGCCGTAGTTACAGGGTCTCCGCTGTCAATGCGAATGCCAGTCCAACTGGCCAACCAATCAGGTGCTTTATCAAGGAAACCTTGGGTTCCGTAGGTATCTGGAAGGATGATGCGAAGGTTGCCTTCGTGCTCATCGCGCCAGTCTTTGAGAACGTTATAGGGGGACCGTGCGAGTGCTGCGTCATCTTTGGCTAAAGCCCCGTAAACCATAGGTAATTCGTGAGCGTTAGTGCCGATGGCTTCCATCTCACGGGTCATTGCAATTTTACAATTTGAGGTGCCAGAAAACGAACTTCCCAACCCTTCACGCATAGCTTGTGCACACCAGTCTTGCCATAGGTAGGAATGACGGCGGCGGGTTCCAAAATCAGCGACCGAGAGGCCCTTGATATTGCGCAGAACCTCGATCTTTTCCCAAACGCGTGTCATGGCACGGGCGTATAGAATTTGCAGTTCGAATTTGTCCATTTTGTCCAAAACCGCACGGCTGCGCAGCTCCATCAAAATTGCCAAAGCAGGAATTTCCCAAAGCATCACTTCGTGCCATTTCCCCTCAAACGTCAGCTCATATTGATCGCCCACACGCTCAAGGTGATAGGGGGGCAAACGTAGT
>JAOEQC010000076.1 GCA_028388995.1 Ascidiaceihabitans sp.
CATGGCGCTTTTGAGTATGACAGCCCAGCGGAGTTCCCTTCCGTTGGTAGTGTTGAGGTGGATGAGGCCCAAGGCGTCGACGGCTATATCTTGACCCCCGGCGGGCGGTTTTGGTATGTGGATGGGTCTGAGCCGGAGGTCAGCCAGATTTGTGGTATAGGCTGCATGTCCCAAGACCCGAATTTTGCGGCCGGGTTAGATGGGCGCATTGAGGTTAGCTATTCCTTGGAGGAATTGCGCGGTTTGTAACGCTGATCTCAAAACGGCGCTCTCTTTAGATACTTTTCGGCTATCTTGGAGTCGTTTCACTTGTGCGTTATGCTAGAAATGTGACTAACAGGATCAATCTATGGTTGATAAGCCAACAGAATCGGATTGTCTTGTACCCGTACTGGAGCATGCAGAGTGGCATCTACTGAAGTATTAACCCAAGTTGCCCTTAAATCGGATTTACCATTTGTTTTGGACATGATCCACGGCCTTGCCGTACATCATGGCGATGGCAGCACCGTTACCTAAGGGCAATTAGAGGTAGAGGCGCGTGACTGGCATCACTTGCTGGTTGCGACCATCTGTGAACAGGTCGTGGCCTACGCCTCTCTTATGCCGATTGGCCAGTTGCAATTTGGGGCGCGCGGCATGGATATGCATCATTTGTTTGTGCTAAAAGAGCATTGTGGTGCTGGTGTTGGCCGTGCCTTGATCAATGCATCGCTTGAGTTGTCCAAGGAGTTGTCGTGCAAATACATGACAGTGGGCACCCATCCTGACAACACTGCCGCTGCAGAAGTGTATCTGGCAGCGGGTTTTGAACGGTTGCCCAATGCGCCACGTTTTCGGATTGGCATTGATGGATAAGCGTAAGGTGGCTTAAGCAGCCAGCCCTTTTGAACCTAGATCAAGGAACTTTTGACGGCGATCTTTTATCAACGCTTTGGCGTCTTTACCGTTTAGTTCTTTAAGCATGCTTGAGATTTCATCGCTCACCGCTTCGATGGTGGCGAACCAATTGCGATGCGCGCCGCCCAGTGGTTCTGGAATGATGCGATCTGTCACGCCTAATTTCTTGAGGTCCTGAGCCGTGAGGCGCAGGGCTTCTGCAGCTTCGCGCATTTTCTCGGCGTCTTTCCACAAAATCGAGGCACAGCCTTCTGGGCTGATGACAGAGTAGATCGAGTGTTCGAGCATCGCAACGCGGTTGGCTGTTGCAAATGCAACCGCTCCGCCGGACCCGCCTTCACCGATGATCACGCTGATCAAAGGGACGCCGATCTGCAGGCATTTTTCTGTTGCGCGGGCGATGGCTTCGGATTGTCCACGTTCTTCTGCGCCTTTGCCCGGATAGGCACCAGCCGTGTCGACCAGTGTGATGACAGGCAATTTGAAACGATCCGCAAGGTCCAGCAGTCGCGCCGCTTTGCGGTACCCTTCAGGACGGGCCATGCCAAAATTGCGTTCGATCCGTGATTTGGTGTCGTTGCCTTTTTCATGACCGATCACCATCACTGGTTGATCGTTGAATCGGGCAAGGCCGCCGATGACTGCGTGGTCGTCCGCAAAGTTGCGATCGCCTGCAAGTGGCGTGAAATCTGTGAACATTGCTTTGACGTAGTCTTGGCAATGTGGGCGCTCTGGGTGGCGCGCCACCTGGCATTTGCGCCATGGTGTCAGGCTTTTGTACAAGTCTTTCAACATAACAGCAGCTTTTGCATCTAAGGCCGCAGCCTCTGCGCTGATGTCCATATTCTGGTCTTCGCTTTCACGCGCCATTGCGCGTAATTCCTCTGCCTTACCCTCAAGTTCAGCCAAAGGTTTTTCGAATTCCATGTATTGTGTCATGCCTGCTCCGCAGTCTTAATTCTGTGATGGGTTACTTGATATATGGCGGGTACTTGGAATGTTTGCAACGCTACGTCAATAACATTGCGCGTTCAGGGCCATAGGGTGGGATAAAGTGAGCTGACCAATAACGCCGCCATCGCCCAGTTGAATAGGCGCAAACGAGTGGGGTTTGTCAAAATACGCGCCATTTGTTGGCCCAAAACCACCCATAGGCTGATGGAGGGTAAATTGACCAATCCAAACATGGCAGAGACGATCAGGATGGACGCTAAGTTGGTGTCAGGCGCATAAACAGTGACGGCTGTGACAGCCATGGTCCATGCCTTTGGGTTCACCCATTGAAAAGCTGCCGCCTGTAGAAACGTCATCGGAGTGCCATGACTGTCGGCTGCATTGATCGGTGCTGCGTTGGCGATTTTCCATGCGAGGTATAAAAGGTAACCAACGCTGACCGTCTTTAGGATGGTGTGTGCGATTGGATAAGTGTCGAACAGTTGCGCCAACCCGATGCCCACAAGGAACACCATCAGCATAAACCCAATGCCTACTCCGAACATATGTGGCATGGTTCGGAAGAACCCAAAGTTGGCACCCGAGGCCATCAGCATGAGGTTATTTGGCCCCGGTGTGATGGAGCTGACTAAGCAAAAGATGGCGAGTGCGGTGAGGAGTTCGATTGTCATAGGCAAATGGATCGCCTGGATTTCGCGGGCCTACAAGCTGCTTTGTGTTTTAGGAGCCTGCAGCTTTTGAGATGCGTTGAAAAATTTGATCGAGTTTAGCAGCGATTGAAGCAAGAGGTGCGCCGCCCTCAGCGATATAGGGGGCGAAGACTGTTGTAGGGGTTTTGTAAGAGAGGGTTGCCGTGCCGTCCGAGTTTTCTGTGACGTAGAGGCGAATGGGGGCTTCGATCATTGCGGCAGTGAAGCTGACGAGAACAGTGGCGAGCAGGGGAATAAGAAAACGCATGAGGGTCTCAACAATATGTGAGGCCCCCAGTCTGTCAGATGTTATATGTTTTTAACAATCACGTCGGCGTTAGCCGATGATCATTTTTGATTGGCGCACGATCACTTCAGCCTGTTTGATGGACGCAATGTCCACAAGACGGCCCTTGTAGACAGTGGCGCCTTCGCCGTTTTCGGTTGCTGTTTGCATCGCGGCCAAAATTTCGCGTGCCTCTGCAACGGCTTCGGCGGAGGGGGTGAAGATTTCGTTCGCAAGGCCGATTTGTTTTGGGTGGATCGCCCATTTCCCAACCATGCCTAATGTCGCGGAACGACGTGCTTGGGCGCGGAACCCTTCGTCATCAGAGAAGTCGCCGAAGGGGCCGTCGACGGGCAGGATGCCGTGGGTGCGACAGGCAGCAACAATGGCGGCTTGGGCCCAGTGCCAAGGGTCCGACCAATGTTTTTGTTCGCCTTGCAGCATGTAATAGTTGTCTTGGGTGCCTCCGATGCCCGTTGTTTGCATGCCCATGGAGGCGGCAAAGTCTGCGGCTCCAAGGCTCATCGCTTGCAGGCGTGGTGAAGAGGCTGCGATTTCTTCAACGTGGGTCAGGCCCGCGGCGGATTCGATGATCACTTCAAAGGCAATGCGTTTGGTGCGCCCCTTTGCGCCCTCAATAGCTGTGACCAACGCATCGACTGCATACACATCTGCAGCGCATCCGACCTTGGGGATCATGATTTGATCAAGGCGCTCGCCCGCTTGTTCCAGCAGGTCAACCACATCGCGATACCAATAGGGGGTGTCGAGGCTATTGATGCGTACGGACAGTGTTTTGGTGCCCCAATCGATTGTGTTTATCGCCTCCATGACATTCTGACGGGCGATGTCTTTGTCTGAGGGGGCAACTGAATCCTCGAGGTCAAGATTAATCACATCCGCAGCAGAGGCTGCCATTTTCGCGAACAATTTGGTGTTTGAGCCAGGGCCAAACAACTGGCAACGGTTCGGGCGTGCGGGAGCCGTGGGTTGAATGCGGAAGCTCATGACGGGCACCTTTCGGAGAGGGTTTTGTAACAATGTTACGAATATGGATGATTGTTAGTTATTAAATTACCTTGCGGGTCGCAAGGTGGAATTTTCGCCTGCTCTAAAGTCGGGCAAGAGGTGGAATGAGTCGACCTGGATTGAATTGTACAGTGGAATCTTTGACATTTTCGTCAAAATACGCTCGATTGTTCGGCATTAAGTACGAGAAAAGGGCTGAAAGGAATGAAATTTTGTTATATTTCGCTGAAATTGCTATGAAAACGTATTCTTGGGAGCATCTGCAATGATCAAAACACCTTATCTTCTGTTCTTGGGCGACGCGCCTGACCAATTGGCTGCAAAAGTTGCGCAAGGCATCAAAGACTGGCGCCCTGACAACGCTGTCGCACAATTCCGTATGGAAGGCTGTGGCGCTGACGTTGGTTTGAGCGACATGACTTTGGCCGAGGCGCAAGCTGCTGGCGCAAAGACGCTTGTTATTGGCGTTGCAAACCGTGGCGGTATTATTTCTGCTGCGTGGAAAGAAATCCTGATTGAAGCATTGAACATGGGCTACGACCTTGCGTCTGGCCTGCACAACCTTCTGGCTGATGAAGCTGATCTGGTTGCAGCTGCTGAAGCGAATGGCCGCGAATTGCACGACGTGCGTATTGCATCGGTTGATTACCCAATCGCATCCGGCAAGAAGCGCTCTGGTAAGCGCGTCTTGGCTGTGGGCACAGATTGTTCTGTTGGTAAAATGTACACGGCTTTGGCATTGGACAAAGCGATGCAGGCCAAGGGCATGAAGTCTACATTCCGTGCAACGGGTCAGACGGGTATCTTGATCACTGGTGGCGGTGTGCCGCTCGATGCAGTTGTTGCGGATTTTATGGCGGGTTCGGTTGAGTATTTGACCCCACCAAATGATGATGATCACTGGGACGTCATTGAGGGCCAAGGGTCTTTGTTCCACGTGTCATATTCTGGTGTGACGATGGCGTTGATCCACGGTGGCCAGCCTGATGCCTTGATCCTGTGCCACGAACCAACGCGCGAGCACATGCGCGGTTTGCCGGATTACACCCCGCCAACAATGCAGCAGGTTGCCGACCTTGCGTTGCCTTTAGCACGTGTTGGCAATCCTGAGTGTCAGGTTGTAGGTATCGCGGTCAATACGCAGCATTTGTCCGAGGAAGAAGCGCTTGCTTATTTGGCGAGGACTGAAGCCGAGATGGGTCTGCCAGCGGTTGATCCATATCGTTTTGGCGCTGAGCGTTTGGCGGATGCTTTGGCTGCACTTTAAGCTAAGATACTTTTGCTCCTTCCGGACTCTCCGGGGGGAGTTTATCTTGTAAGATGAACGGGTGGGCTCATGCAGATTGATGTGACGCGGGACGTGTTTAAGTTGGCGCAGGTTTTTACCATTGCGCGTGGATCGCGTACCGAAGCGCAAGTTTTGACCGTTAAGTTAAATGATGGACAGCATGTTGGCTGGGGCGAATGTGTGCCCTATGCCCGATACGGTGAAAGCCTTCAGTCTGTGACGGATGAAATCATGGGTTTGCCTGATGCATTTTCGCGGTTCGATTTGTATGATCTTTTGCCTGCTGGAGCTGCGCGCAACGCTGTGGATTGTGCGTTGTGGGATTTGGAAGCCAAGCGTGCAGGAAAACCTGTTTGGGAGTTGGCGGGCCTTGAGGTCCCGGGTCCTGAGATCACGGCCTATACGTTGTCTTTGGACACCCCTGAGGAGATGAAAGCGCAGGCAGCCCTTCATGCGTTTCGCCCGTTGTTGAAGATTAAGTTGGGTACCCCTGATGACATGTCCCGCCTTGAAGCCGTGCGTGCGGGAGCCCCTGAGTCTACAATTATTGTAGATGCGAATGAGGGATGGTCAGCTGAGGTTTATGCTGATCTCGCGCCGCATTTGGTGCGCTTGGGCGTTGAGTTAGTGGAGCAACCGTTGCCTGCAGGTGAAGATCATGCCCTTTTGGGGATGCAGCGTCCTGTGCCTGTTTGTGCGGACGAGTCATGCCATGACCGTTCAAGCCTTGCGGATTTGAAGGGCAAATATGATCTCGTGAACATTAAGCTGGATAAAACCGGCGGGTTAACTGAGGCGCTTGCGTTGCGCGATGCAGCCATCGCGCAGGGCTATGAAGTTATGGTTGGTTGCATGGTTGGCAGCTCACTTGCGATGGCCCCAGCGACCCTTGTTGCCCAAGGTGCGTCCGTTGTTGACCTTGACGGCCCGCTCTTGTTGGCCGAAGACCGCGATGAACCTTTGATTTTTGACAACGCTGGTGTGCACCCGCCATCAGCAACACTTTGGGGATGAGACAGATGCGGACTGTATATTTGAACGGCGAATACCTACCGGAAAACGAAGCCAAGGTGTCGATCTTTGACCGTGGGTTCCTAATGGCCGATGGCGTTTACGAAGTGACCTCTGTTCTGGACGGCAAGCTGGTGGACTTTGATGGCCATGCGGTGCGTTTGGAACGTTCTTTGACTGAGTTGGGTATGAAGAACCCGATTTCCAAAGAAGACCTGTTGGCGGTGCACCGTGAGTTGGTGTCGTTGAACGATGTTGTTGAAGGTGGCGTATATCTGCAAATCACCCGCGGCGCGCCTGCGGATCGTGATTTTGTATTTCCTGATCCAGAGACGACCCCTTGCACAGTTGTGTTGTTCACCCAATCCAAGCCGGGCGTGACCGGGAGTGCCGCGTCAAAGAATGGTATCAAAGTGATTTCAATCGCGGACGAGCGTTGGGGCCGTCGTGACATCAAGACTGTTCAGCTGCTTTACCCGTCGATGGGTAAGATGATGGCAAAGGCTGCGGGTTGTGACGATGCATGGATGGTTGAGGACGGTCAGGTGACTGAAGGCACATCCAACAACGCCTATATTGTTAAAGGTAATCGGATCATTACGCGCGCATTGTCTAACGACATCTTGCACGGGATCACCCGCGCTGCTGTTTTGCGTTTTGCCAAAGAGGCGCAGATGGAAGTGGAGGAGCGCAACTTTACCATCGAAGAAGCGCAGGGTGCGGATGAAGCATTTATCACGTCAGCAACCATGTTCGTGAATGGTGTGGTCGAGATTGATGGCGCAATGATTGGCGATGGAACGCCGGGCAATGTGTCTAAGCGTCTGCGCGAAATCTACCTTGATGAGAGCATGAAA
>JAOEQC010000077.1 GCA_028388995.1 Ascidiaceihabitans sp.
TCAGAGAAATTTGCCTGTCCGGTCAGTGGTTTCACGATTCCCGAGATCGAACCGCGCTTGTTCTCGTTTAACGCGCCTTTTGGGGCCTGCCCAACCTGCGACGGTCTTGGCAAAGAGCTGTTCTTTGATGAACGCCTTGTTGTGCCGGATGCAGATTTACGCGTTTATGACGGTGCTTTGGCCCCGTGGCGCAAAGGTAAATCACCGTACTTTTTGCAGACCATCGAATCCATCGCCAAACATTATGAATTTGATCCACAGACAAAATGGAAAGACCTTCCAGCGCATGTGAAGCAGGTCTTTTTGCACGGTTCTGGAGATGAAGAACTTGAATTTCGCTATGACGAAGGTGGGCGTGTTTACAACGTGACCCGCGTGTTTGAAGGGGTAATCCCAAACATGGAACGCCGCTATCGTGAGACCGATAGCAGCTGGATCCGTGAAGAGTTTGAGCGCTATCAAAACAACCGTCCATGTGGCATGTGCGAGGGCTATCGTCTTCGCCCCGAAGCGCTTGCGGTGAAGATCGCAGGTATCCATGCCGGGCAAATTGTGCAGATGTCGATCAGCGAAGCATTTGCGTGGTGTGACACTGTTCCAGAGCGCTTGACCAAGCAGAAAAACGAGATTGCTAAGGCTATTCTAAAGGAAATTCGTGAGCGTCTGGGATTCCTTAATAATGTTGGATTGGAATACCTTACGCTGTCACGTTCAAGTGGTACATTGAGTGGTGGGGAAAGCCAACGTATCCGTTTGGCTAGCCAAATTGGTTCTGGCCTGACAGGCGTTCTTTATGTTCTGGATGAGCCTTCCATCGGCCTGCACCAGCGCGACAATGATCGCCTTCTTCTGACACTTAAGAACCTGCGCGATCAGGGCAATACCGTGATTGTGGTCGAACATGATGAAGAAGCAATTCGTGAAGCTGACTACGTTTTTGACATTGGCCCGGGCGCAGGTTTGCATGGTGGTGAGGTCGTATCACACGGGACCCCTACCCAGGTCGCCAATGACCCTAAATCTTTGACCGGTCAGTACCTCACGGGTGCCCGCTCAATTGCAGTGCCAGAGACACGCCGTAAAGGTAAGAAGAAGTCGCTGAAGGTTGTCAAAGCCACGGGCAACAACCTCAAAAATGTTACTGTGGAATTCCCATTGGGACAGTTCGTTTGTGTGACGGGCGTTTCAGGGGGTGGTAAATCCACGCTAACCATTGAAACACTGTTTAAGACCGCATCCATGCGCCTGAACGGGGCACGTCAGACACCTGCGCCTTGTGAAACTATCAAGGGGCTTGAGCTGTTGGATAAGGTCATCGACATCGACCAACGCGCCATTGGCCGTACGCCGCGGTCGAACCCTGCAACCTACACAGGGGCCTTTACCCCGATGCGTGATTGGTTTGCTGGTTTGCCCGAATCCAAAGCGCGCGGTTATAAGCCGGGGCGTTTCAGTTTTAACGTCAAAGGTGGACGCTGTGAGGCCTGTCAGGGCGATGGTGTGATCAAGATCGAGATGCACTTCCTGCCGGATGTCTATGTTGAGTGTGAAACCTGCCGTGGTGCGCGTTATAACCGCGAAACGCTGGAAATCCGCTTTAAGGGCAAAAGCATCGCTGACGTTTTGAATATGAACGTAGAAGATGCACAAACCTTCTTCCAAGCGGTGCCTTCGATCCGCGACAAGATGGATGCGCTGATGCGTGTTGGCTTGGGCTATATCAAGGTTGGCCAACAGGCCACGACCTTGTCAGGTGGGGAAGCCCAGCGGGTGAAACTGTCTAAGGAACTTAGCAAACGTTCAACGGGGCGCACACTGTATATCTTGGATGAGCCGACCACAGGTTTGCACTTTGAAGATGTGCGCAAGTTGTTGGAAGTGCTACATGAATTGGTGGACCAGGGGAACTCAGTCATTGTGATTGAACACAACCTTGATGTGATCAAAACGGCGGACCACATCATCGACATTGGCCCAGAGGGTGGTGATGGTGGTGGTATGGTTGTGGCGACGGGCACGCCGGAAAAAGTGGCGAAAGTCGCCGAAAGCTACACAGGTCACTACCTCAAAAGCATGCTAACACCCAAAGAAGGGGCTGCCAAATAATTAGGCAGCCATTGCCGCCAACAACGGGAGTGCTTCGCGTCCTTTGATAAGGGGACGCGCGGCGCCACCGTAGTTACCAAGGTCTTCGCGCAAGGCTGGGAACAGGCTTAGGATTTCTTCCTGAGTGTCGTGATTAAACCCTGCCATTGTCTGATCGCCGGGCAAATAGCTTTCACAAGCCACACCATTTGCTGTGATCACCTGATGGCGATCAAATAGCATGTGATGGTATGTGACTTGCTCTAACTCATAATCATTGATGACGGTGAAATCATTGATCAAGCCTTTGGCTTTCACCAACACCTCTGGTTCGCCAAACAACAACTCTGCCCAGCATCCCTCTAGCATGATGCGGTGTTGTGGGGAGACGATCAAATCAGACGTTGCGCCAAACGAACCCTTTTTGATACGGATCGGACGTTGGTTACCTTCGGTAGAAATCGTGCTGTTGCCGATCCATCGGACCATTTGTGGGCCGTCATCGCGGGTAGTAACATACATCCCAGCAGTAATATTCTCGAACAGCATGGGGCCTTCCGTCGTTTCAATCGTTGTGCCTGAGGCAAAGCATGAAATTTGAACAACTTCTACCAGCGCACTGTCTGTATTGCCCGCCGCATCCTCAATTGAATAGTTGAAGTACACAGTTTCAAGGTCGGCATCGCCCTGAATTTGGAACGTACCGTCTGGGAGCAGTGTAATGATTGTGCCAGTCGCCAACGTGATCGAATTGTTCGCTGGGTCAGAAGCCACAACAGCCTGACCATTGATGTGTGTCACCGTCAATGCGCCACCGGTTGAACTGTCATTGTCCAAAACATCAAGAATCTTGGTATCGTTTTCGCCAAAGATGATGGTGTCATCTTGGGCAATGATGGTCGACTGAACCGAACCCCCTGCGATCAAAAGATTGGTATCATAGCCGCTGTCGCCAACATCCGCGACGCCAATTTTTAAGGTATTGATAGCGCCTGGGGTTATTGGTGCAGTGAAAGTAAGTGTGACAGTAAAGCCATCCATTTCCGTATTGAATTGGTTAACCAAGTTATCATTAAAAATGTTTTGAGTTTCGCCATTATTGATATTGCTGATGGACGCCGTGCCGTCGCCAACACTGACCGTCGCGAGAGTGCCATTGACCCAAACGCCATTGACGTCGTTATATTGTGTGTTCACAAAGTCGGGGACTCTTCGGAGTTTAGCACAAAATCAAGGGTTAGCGTATCGCCAGTAGGCGTAAAGGTCATCTCAAGAAATGCTGCGTCAAAGGACGAACCCGTTGCGAGTGCATTAAAATCCGCGTCACCGTCAATTCCACCAACCGTAATAGTGGAGGTTCCGCCAGATTGGTTGGTATTTGCGGTGCCGTCGCTGTTTGTAAAATTGACTGCGTTGCCTGTCGAAAGGATAACGCCCGTATCACCGGGTGTTGCGAATGGGGAAACGATGTCACCATTGGAATATGTACCACTCGACGCCGCGTCACCGCTGTAGGTGGCGCTATTGACGACCATGCCGCTGCCGAAAATCTCATTTGCCATATCAAGTGCCGTCGCACTTGTATTGATTGGCAGCTCTGTTGCTGTCGCCATTTTTCCCTCGTCCTCATTACGCGGATTTGATCCGTCTTGAGGCAGGTATGCAGGGAAAGTTTGTCATTCGATTGTAGCGAATAAGGAAATAATGGGTTCACATAAATGAAACGCTAACCAAACACGTATTTTCGTTTCTTGAAATTAATTATTTGATATCAATAAATTATCGTGATTTTATATTGCTTCCACAGCCGAAAAAATTGATCGTCCGAGAAAAATAACGTAATTCAAACACATTTAGGTCAGGGCTTTTTCCAGACTACACCTTACGGTTGCGTTGCTCGAACCGTGGTAACATGGCGCTGAAATCTTTGCCCAATCCGCCTTCGTCCTCAACGAACTTCTTATACAACGCGTGGGCCAGTTCACCCATTGGTGTGTCCGCATTCACGGCACTGGCGGCCTGTTGGCTAAGTCCAAGGTCCTTCAACATCAACTCAGCTGCAAATCCCGGTGCGTAATCATTGTCTGCGGGGCTGGTTGGCCCAACGCCTGGGGCAGGGCAGTAGGCGTTCATCGACCATGAGTATCCAGAGGAAGTGCTGACGACGTCAAACATCTTTTGACGATCAAGGCCCAGCTTGTCAGCCAAGGCAAAGGCCTCGCAGGTCGCAATCATCGTCGCGCCCAAAACCATGTTGTTGCAAATCTTGGCCGCTTGGCCTGCACCTGACGCGCCGCAATGCACCGCCTTTTGCCCCATGATCTCAAACAACGGGGACACCGTTGCGAACGCCGCCTCGGACCCGCCCGCCATGAACGTTAGCGTGCCACCCGCCGCGCCACCGATACCACCTGACACAGGCGCATCTGCTGCCAATAGGCCCGTCGCTTGAGCATCCGCAGCCACCGCACTGGCGCTTTCAACGTCAACGGTGGAACAATCCAATAAGGTCGCACCTGACTTCATCACAGGGATCACTTCGGCCGCAACACTGCGCAGGATCGCGCCGTTGGGTAGCATCGTTATAACAACATCTGCACCGGTCGCAGCTTCAACAGATGTGGCCGCCACAGCAACGCCCTCAGCCGTTGTACCCGCTGGATCAAAGCCCGTCACGTTATGTCCCGCAGCAGCCAAGTTGGCAGCCATAGGTGCGCCCATGTTGCCCAGTCCGATAAAGCCGATGTTCATGCCGTGTCCTTCCGATGTGTTGGTCTGCAAGTCTAATGCGTTTTCGCCCAAAGGCAGCAACATCTTTGATACGGCCGTCGCAGGGACGGTGCCATCTGCGAATTGCCATTTGGGGCTGCGGTCTTTGTCGATGATCGCGGCGCGGATGCCTTCCATAAAGTCACCGTGCTCCATACTGCGCGCGGTAAAGCGGTATTCAAGGTCCAATGCTTTGGCGAGCGAGATGTTAGAGCCACGTAACCGGTTCAGAATTTCAAAGGTACACGCCATAGAAAGCGGGCTGTTCCGGCGCAGTTGCTTTAATGTCTTTTGGGCAAACTCACTGTCATCGTTTTCCAATGTGGTCAAAACATCCGACAGGCCAACACCGCGGAAATGTTTGGTGATCTCAGGCATCTGTGATTGGATTGGTCCGATTTCGGCAGGGGTCTCAGCAACAAGGCAAGCTGTATCGCCCGTTGTCTCAAGTTGGGCAATCAACTCAGGCCATTTGCCTTCGGGAATGTAGATATCGGCAAAACCAGCAAAGATCGCATCGGATGCATTCATGCGTGACGCCGTTGTGCCAAGGTATTCACCCAAACGCTCAGGGGCCAAGGCAAGCATCAAGGTGCCGCCAACGTCAGGGACCAACCCAATGCCAACCTCGGGCATTGCGATCTGGCTGGTGTCACCAACAATGCGGTGTGACCCGTGACACCCAATCCCAACGCCGCCGCCCATAGTGAACCCGTGAAGGAAGGAAACAACAGGTTTTGGGTATTCAAATATCTTGGCGTTCAGGCGGTATTCATCGGCCCAAAATTTTTTACCATAGGAGAAATCACCCGCCGTGCCTGTGGCATACATATCCGCGATGTCACCACCCGAACAAAAGGCGCGATCCCCCTCAGCGTCCATGACAACCAGCTTAACAGCAGGGTCTGCGCGCCACTCATCAAGGGCGGCCTCAATCGCCAGACACATCTCGTAGGTCATGGCGTTCAACGCTTTTGGGCGTTGCAAAGTGATGCGACCAGCCTGGCCGATAATGCGGATTGAGATGTCAGTCATATGATTTAGCGGTTCTTCAACATGTCGCGGGCAACGATGACCCGCATGATTTCATTGGTGCCTTCAAGGATTTGGTGAACGCGCAGGTCGCGCACCAGCTTCTCGATGCCATAATCAGCTAGATAGCCGTAGCCGCCGTGCAGTTGTAGGCATTGATCCACAACTTTGCTGCCCACTTCGGTCACGAACTTCTTAGCCATGGCGCAATATTTGGTTGCATCTTGCGCACCTGTGTCCAACTTCCATGCCGCTTGGCGTAGGAAAACACGGGCGGCCTGCAGCTCGATCTCCATATCCGCAAGGCGCCATTGCAGCCCTTGGAATTGGTCGATGGATTTTCCAAAGGCTTTGCGCTCGCCCATGTAATCAAGGGTCGCGTTCAGGGCCGTTTGGGCTGCACCTAGCGAACAGGCAGAGATGTTCAATCGACCGCCATCCAACCCCATCATCGCATACTTAAAACCTTTGCCTTCTTCACCAATCAGGTTCTGTGCGGCGACTTTGCAATCATCAAATTGAACCTGCGCAGTGGGTTGTGAACGCCAGCCCATTTTTTGCTCTAGCCCACCAAAGGACAGGCCATCTGATCCGTCTTCGACATAGACAGTGGACACACCCGCAGCGCCGCCTTCACCCGTGCGCACCATGCAGACATAGGCATCTGAATAGCCACCACCCGAAATGAACGATTTGGTGCCGTTCAGGGTGTAGCCCTCGTTTGTGCGCTCTGCGCGAGTTTTCAGGGCGGCCGCGTCTGATCCTGATCCGGGTTCTGTCAAGCAATAGCTTAGCACCGTGTTCATCGCCAAAACGTCAGGCATCACGCGGGCCTTCATTTCATCACTGCCAAAGCTGTCGATCATCTTGGCGCACATGTTGTGGATGGACAGGAAGGCTGCAACCGAAGGGCAGGCCATGCTGAGGGCCTCAAAAACGAGGGTCGCATCAAGGCGCGAAAGGCCCGTGCCGCCGCCGTCTTCAGAAACATAAAGACCG
>JAOEQC010000078.1 GCA_028388995.1 Ascidiaceihabitans sp.
CAAGGCTGCCTTGCGATCCCGGCGCTTTGTGACAAAGCTTTCTAGGACTTCCCCTTCGTGATCTACTGCCCGCCAAAGATAGTGCGTCTCGCCGTTGATCTTCACGAAGACCTCGTCCAAGTGCCACTGCCAATTTGAATATGCGCGCATCTGGCTGACCCTTTTCTTACGGATCTCTGCGGCGAACAGCGGGCCAAATCTGTTCCACCAAAACCGAACCGTTTCGTGGCTAATCTCGATACCACGTTCGTGTAAAAGATCTTCAACGTTATGGAGTGAGTGTGGAAACCGAACGTACAGCATCACAGCACGGCGGATGATCTCTGGGCTCGTTTTAAAGTACCTGAATGAAGAGTGTTTTGTCATACGGCGAGGCTAATTGGTCGCCCTGCCCGCCTCAACCGATTTTGCTCTGACAACCCCTCTCCAGGTTTCTCTGGGTGAACCACTCTCAAATCGATCCTAAATTTCCCTACACCCACCTGCGAGACAACATTCCAACCCTTGGCATGTAATTTAAAAGCAACAGCCGACTCAAAGTCACTGTCGAATTGATCGATACCGTGCTTTGGACGCGGAGATGGGTGCGGATGATTTTGCCGCCCACCTCGAAACGATGCGCCTGAACCAACAGGCATAAAAAAACGCCCCATGTTAAGTAGGGCGTCCTTTCGTCTGTCATTGTCTGCTGTCGTTTATTTTAAAGCAGCGTCCGTAATCGCATGCGTCCAAGCGCCTTCTGGAGCGGCAGAGATAACTGGATCAGAGCCACCAGACAGCAATGTTGCAACGGTGCGATCAAAATCAACCACATCTAAGGCCCCGTTTGAACCAGCTGTTAGTTTGGCAATTTCGCCCATCATGCGGATTTGGGCCGCTTCATTCTGTGCACCCGTTTCATCGTTGTCCATGATGATGCCAGCCGCTTCTTCTGCATTGGCTTCAGCGTACTTCCAACCCTCCATGGAAGCGCGGACAAAGCGCACCATTTTGTCTACAAACACCGGATCATCAAGGTTATCTTCAAGAACGTAGATACCGTCCTCAAGTGTCGCAACGCCTTGCTCTTCGTATTTGAACGTCACCAACTCATCCGGGTTCACGCCGAAAACGGTGATGTTGTGGCTGAACTATCCGCCAAGTTATTGGCAGAGGGCAACACAGGGCCAGAAGCGCACGCATATTCGCGCCCTCCACAAGTTGAGGGCGAAGCCACCAACCGCGCGATCATGATCGCTGATATGGCAGGGGTGCCGCTTTATGTTGTGCACACCTCTTGCGAAGAATCCCACGAGGCGATCCGCCGTGCCCGTCAACAGGGCAAGCGGGTTTGGGGCGAACCATTGATCCAGCACCTCACGCTGGACGAAAGCGAGTACTTTAACAAAGATTGGGACCACGCCGCACGTCGCGTCATGTCCCCGCCATTTCGCAACAAACAACACCAAGACAGTCTTTGGGCAGGCCTTCAGTCTGGTTCCCTTAGTGTTGTGGCAACGGACCACTGTGCCTTTTCGACAGAACAAAAACGGTTCGGTTTGGGTGACTTTACCAAGATCCCGAATGGTACGGGCGGTTTGGAAGATCGTATGCCGATGCTGTGGACCCATGGCGTTGCGACGGGCCGTTTGACACCCAATGAATTCGTGGCTGTGACATCGACAAACATCGCAAAAATCCTCAATTGCTATCCACGTAAGGGCGCAATCCTTGTTGGGGCTGACGCCGATATCGTTGTTTGGGATCCCGAAAAAGAGAAGACGATTGCAGCAAGCACACAGCAATCTGCTATTGATTACAATGTGTTCGAGGGCCAAAAGGTCAAAGGCTTGCCGCGCTTCACGTTGACCCGAGGCCATGTTGCCGTCTATGATGGGGAAATGCGCACTCAAGAGGGGCATGGCAAATTCGTGAAACGTGCCGGCAACACAGCCACGAACAAAGCACTGTCCTCTTGGAAAGCACTGACGTCCCCGCGTCCAGTTGAACGCACAGGCATTCCGGCCAGTGGAGTTTGATGCTTTGATCAAAATTTCGTTGCCCCATTCGCAGGACGCTCCATGACGCAAAACCCAACCATCGAGGCCAAAGGTCTTCACTTGACGTTTGAAACCAATGACGGTCCTGTACATGCGCTTCAGGACGTAAATCTTAAGATTAACAAGGGTGATTTCGTTAGCTTTATTGGGCCGTCGGGCTGCGGTAAGACCACATTTTTGCGTTGTATTGCAGGGCTTGAAGCCCCGACGTCGGGTGAGATTTCCGTAAACGGAATGACGCCGGATGAGGCACGCCGCGCGCGGGCCTATGGCTATGTGTTTCAGGCTGCCGGGCTGTATCCGTGGCGCACAATCGGCGGCAATATTCGCCTCCCACTTGAGATCATGGGTTTTTCTAAATCTGATATGTCAGAGCGCGTGGACCGCGTTCTGGATCTGGTAGACCTCTCTGGGTTTGATAAGAAATTCCCGTGGCAACTGTCTGGTGGGATGCAGCAACGGGCTAGCATCGCGCGCGCACTTGCCTTCGACGCTGACATCTTGCTAATGGATGAGCCCTTTGGTGCGCTTGATGAAATTGTGCGCGATCACCTTAACGAACAACTGTTGCAGCTGTGGGCACGTACGCAAAAGACGATCGGGTTTGTGACACACTCGATCCCCGAGGCGGTCTATTTATCGACCAAGATTGTGGTGATGAGCCCACGACCGGGCCGCATTTCAGACGTGATCGAAAGCACATTGCCAAAGGAACGGCCGTTAGAAATTCGTGACAGCCCTGAATTCATCGCCATTGCCCAAAGGGTGCGTGATGGGCTGCGGGCAGGGCATGCCCATGTATAAGTCAATCAACAAAAAAGGGCGGGTCACGTGAAGTCAATTTTACCTGTTCTTACCGTTATTGCCGCTGTTCTGTTGATTTGGATCGTGGCTGTTGTCCCAATGAATGTGCATCTGACCGCAGATCAAGCGCAGCGTGACGGTGCGGTTGTGATGCCCGATACCTCAATCGCGCGCAAAGAGGTGTCAGGAGTTGCCCTTGCACTGGAAAACCCGCATCTGATCCCACTGACTTATGTTGGGAAACGCCCTAATCTACCGTCCCCGCATCAAGTTTCAGCAGAGATGTTTAACACCATTTTAGGGAAAAAGATCACCTCGAAGCGCAGTCTTGTTTATCATGGTTGGGTCACTTTGGCTCCAACTTTGCTGGGCTTTGCGATTGGTACCCTCCTTGGTGTGCTACTGGCTGTGGGCATTGTCTTTAGCCGTGTGATGGACAAATCGGTCATGCCTTGGGCGATTGTCAGCCAGACCATTCCGATTCTTGCGCTGGCCCCGATGATCATTGTGGTCCTTGGCGCGGCGGGTATTCACGGTATTTTACCCAAATCTGTCATTGCGGCTTATCTGTCGTTCTTTCCTGTGGTTGTCGGCATGGTCAAAGGGCTGCGCAGCCCTGACCACATGCAGTTGGATCTACTGCGCACCTACAGCACCAACAACATTCAGGGGTTCTGGAAGCTGCGCCTGCCATCCTCAACACCCTATTTGTTTGCATCGCTCAAAATCGGAATATCCGCATCCTTGATCGGCACAATCGTTGCCGAATTGCCTACAGGGGCAAAGGCGGGGTTTGGCGCGCGTATGTTGGTTGGAGATCAATACGGTCAGCCGATCCTATCATGGGCCGCCCTATTTGCAGCGGCCCTCACCGCGGCTGCATTAGTTGGGATGATATCCCTGATTGAACGGGGCACGCTGCGCAAAATGGGGATGAAACTGGCATGATGTATGTAATTGCTGGATTTGCCATTTGGGCACTGGGCTGGTTGCTGAATGTATATTTGGCGAACGGTAAGTCATCAGATCATTGGGCCATGAATATAGGTATTCCGCTTATCTTTGGGCTGACCATCCTGTTGGTGTGGGAGTGCTTTGTGATCGGGTTTGAAGTGAACCCCGTGTTCCTGCCGCGCCCCTCTGACATTATTGTGCGTATGGCAAATGAAGTGCCACGGCTTTGGGCCGACTTCTTCCAAACCATCATCAAGGGTGCATTGACGGGATATATCATCGGCGGCTTGGCTGCTTTTGCCATCGCAGTGCTTGCGGATCGATCCGAGTTCTTAACGCGAGGTGTCTTACCTGTTGGCAGCTTTATGGCGGCTTTGCCCATCGTTGGGATCGCACCGATTTTCGTCAAATGGTTCGGCAGTGATTGGGAATCCAAAGCGGCTGTTGTCGCTGTGATGGTGTTCTTTCCAATCTTGGTAAACGCTGTTGCAGGTCTGCGGGATACAACTTCGATGCAGCGTGACTTGATGCACACCTATGGCGCTGGCTATTGGCCCACGTTGTTCAAGCTGCGCATTCCTGCTGCGCTGCCGTTCATTTTTAATGGCCTAAAAATCGCAACAACACTGGCGTTGATTGGCGCGATCGTTGCTGAATTCTTTGGCTCCCCGACCGTTGGGATGGGGTTTCGTATTTCCACCAGCTTTGGCCAACTTGCGTTGGACATGGTCTGGGCAGAGATCGTTATCGCCGCAATCGCGGGGTCCGCGTTTTACGGTATCGTCACACTAATCGAAAAGGGGGTTACCTTTTGGCACCCCTCACAACGCTAACAGTCCAATGAAGATTGTAGCAAAACCAGAGACTTGGAGGTCTAAACGATGAAAAATATGATTATTGCTGCCGCTGTTGCGGCAGGGCTAGGTGGCACATCTGCCATTGCTGACGGTCACGCGAACTCCGTTACCTTACAATTGCAGTGGGTCACTCAAGCTCAGTTTGCGGGCTACTACGTTGCCTTGGACAAAGGGTTCTATGAGGCCGAAGGTTTGGATGTGACTGTATTGGCGGGTGGCCCTGACATTGCCCCACCACAGGTTCTTGCTGGTGGCGGCGCAGATGCGATGCTGAATTGGATGCCTTCCGCTTTGGCGGCTCGTGAAAAAGGTCTACCAGTTGTGAATATCGCGCAGCCTTTCAAAACATCGGGCTTGATGCTGACATGTTGGAAAGACACTGGTATCACAAGTGTTGAAGACTTTCGTGGCAAAACAATTGGCGTTTGGTTCTTTGGTAACGAATATCCGTTCTTAAGCTGGATGAGCCAAGCTGGTATTTCAACTGAGGGCGGCGATGATGGCGTTACTGTTTTGAAGCAAGGCTTTAACGTTGATCCACTGTTGAACCGTGAAGCGGATTGTATCTCAACCATGACATACAACGAATATGGTCAAGTGATTGATGCAGGCGTGAACCCGGATGAGTTGGTGACGTTCAAATACGAAGAGCAAGGCGTTGCGACACTTGAGGACGGTATCTACGTTCTTGAAGATAACCTTGATGATCCGGTGTTTGTAGACAAAATGGTGCGCTTTGTCCGCGCTTCCATGGAGGGTTGGAAGTACGCTGAAGCCAATGCAGAAGAAGCGGCTGGCATCATCATGGACAACGATGAAACGGGTGCACAGAATGAAGCGGCCCAAATCCGCATGATGGGCGAAATTGCCAAACTAACAGCTGGTTCAAACGGGGCCTTAGATGTGGTTGATTTTGATCGCACCGTTGCAACATTGCTGTCTGGTGGCTCTGATCCAGTTATCTCTGCCGCTCCAGAAGGCGCTTGGACGCATGCGATTACGGACGCTGCTTTAAAATAAACGACAGCAGACAATGACAGACGAAAGGACGCCCTACTTAACATGGGGCGTTTTTTTATGCCTGTTGGTTCAGGCGCATCGTTTCGAGGTGGGCGGCAAAATCATCCGCACCCATCTCCGCGTCCAAAGCACGGTATCGATCAATTCGACAGTGACTTTGAGTCGGCTGTTGCTTTTAAATTACATGCCAAGGGTTGGAATGTTGTCTCGCAGGTGGGTGTAGGGAAATTTAGGATCGATTTGAGAGTGGTTCACCCAGAGAAACCTGGAGAGGGGTTGTCAGAGCAAAATCGGTTGAGGCGGGCAGGGCGACCAATTAGCCTCGCCGTATGACAAAACACTCTTCATTCAGGTACTTTAAAACGAGCCCAGAGATCATCCGCCGTGCTGTGATGCTGTACGTTCGGTTTCCACACTCACTCCATAACGTTGAAGATCTTTTACACGAACGTGGTATCGAGATTAGCCACGAAACGGTTCGGTTTTGGTGGAACAGATTTGGCCCGCTGTTCGCCGCAGAGATCCGTAAGAAAAGGGTCAGCCAGATGCGCGCATATTCAAATTGGCAGTGGCACTTGGACGAGGTCTTCGTGAAGATCAACGGCGAGACGCACTATCTTTGGCGGGCAGTAGATCACGAAGGGGAAGTCCTAGAAAGCTTTGTCACAAAGCGCCGGGATCGCAAGGCAGCCTTG
>JAOEQC010000079.1 GCA_028388995.1 Ascidiaceihabitans sp.
TATCAAAAACGATAAGAATAATTATTTGTAGTATGTGTTGTGAGACTTTTTAAGTTATAAAATTAACATTAAATTAGACAGTACCTCCTAACACTCCCATAAAAAAATCCCGACTTACGGGGCTGGGACCTCTGTCTTTCACCTCTGCGCGATCCGTCGCTCATGGGTGATTGAAACAAACCGTAATCTAGGTCATAATAATCCCGAGCAAGGGTCCAGCATGGGGCCACAGTATTGGGCATCAAGATGGGGCAAATCCCACAGTGTCCATTTGGTATGAGGCAAAACGTGGTACGTATTTTCACAGCATTTTTCATCATGGCGTTTTTGGCGTCTTGTGGTGGGTCCCGCTATTCCAGCAACAATGCTTCTGGTGCGCGTGCCTCTGCCTCATCCACGACCCTATATGCCTCTGGCCCTATCGCATCCGCCTGTCGCGCGGCAGGCCGCAAAGAAGCGTCGCGTGCCCGTTGTGGATGTGTCCAAGCGGTCGCCAATCGCAGCCTGTCTTCAAGCGAGCAACAGCGCGGTGTGCCGTTTTTCAACAACCCGCAACGCGCCCAAGATCTGCGTCGGTCTGACAATGCATCAAACGAGCGGTTCTGGAGAAAATGGAAAGAGTTCGGCACCCAAGCGGGCCGTATGTGCACCTAACCCTATTTGGGTATATGCGTTGGATCGCCCCAGCGTTCTTGCAACCGGTCAATAATCTGATCACGCGCTTGGCGATAGCTGGCCAGTTTCGCCTCACGTGTTTCGCCCAACCCCGTTGGATCTAGGATCGGCCAGTATTCCACATCGATGTGATAGAACCGCGTCAGTTCCAGCGCCCGTCGTTGGCTGGCTGGTGACAGTGCCAGCACCAGATCGAATGAGCTAAGGTCTTCGCCCCATTCTTCCATCTCGTCAAAGCTGCGCGAGCGGTGGCGTGACAGTTCCACATTCAGTTCTTGGCAGACCGCGATAGAGAAGCCGTCGATTTCAAGGTCATTCTTAACACCGACCGATTGCACATAGGTGTCTGTGCCATAGAACTGCTTCATGATCACTTCGGCCATGGGAGAACGCACTGCGTTATGATCGCAGCAAAACAGAACCGATTGTGGAAGCTGTTCGCTCATTTAGGCTCCAAAATGTAGGACACAGATCAGGGTGAACAGACGGCGGGCCGTGTCGGTGTCGATCTCGGCCTTGCCCTCTAGTCGTTCTTGCAGGACGCGGCTGCCCTCGTTGTGGATACCGCGCCGCGCCATGTCGATGGTTTCGATCTGGCTAGGCGGCATATTCTTGACCGCGTCGAAATAGCTTTCGCAAATCTGAAAGTAATCTTTGACCACTTGGCGGAATGGCCCCAGTGACAGGTGGAACTCTGCCGCCTTCTCTGCCGCTTCGGTTGTGACATCAAACACCAGACGCTTTTCACGAATGGACAGCCCAACGTGGTATGGCCCTGCAGGCATTTCGCGACCATCGCGCGTTGGCAAGACAAAGGTGTTTTGCTCTAACAGGTCGAACATGGCGACTTTGCGCTCTTGCTCAATCTCCGGCGTGGGAGGGGGCAAGTTCGCGTCGTCTAGAACGATGTGGCTGATGCTGGGCATTGGTGTTGGGTCCCGTTGGGTTTGTCATATGCTAGACCAGCCCCAAATCAAGGGCAACATCACTGGATGGGTCTAATCGTTCAGTTTACGTAAACGTGCCGTGACGGAAAGGCCGTGCGCTTCAAGGCCCTCGGATTTCGCGAGGGCTTCGGCACCTGGGCCAATGGCGCGCAGGCTGGCGGGTGTCATCTGCGCCAATGTGGTCCGTTTCACAAAATCCATGACCGAGAGGCCAGAGGAGAAGCGCGCAGACCGCGCCGTTGGCAGCACGTGATTTGGTCCGCCGATGTAGTCACCAATCGCTTCGGGTGTCCATTGACCCAAGAAGATAGCACCAGCGTGGGTGATGTCCTTGGACAAGGCGACCGGATCAGCGACGCATAACTCAAGGTGCTCTGGCGCGATGCGATCAGACAGGGCCGCAGCGGTGGCCAAGTCGGGCACGGTGATGATGCCCCCAAAGTCACGCCAGCTGGCACCTGCAATCGCACGACGCTCAAGAGTTTCCAGACGTTTATCAACCGCATCAGCCACAGCCTGCCCAAAGGCGGCGTCCGTGGCAATCAAAAGCGATTGGGCGCTTTCGTCATGTTCTGCTTGGGACAATAGATCCAGCGCGATCCAGTCAGGATCGTTGTCGCCATCTGCAATCACCAAAATCTCGGACGGGCCAGCGATCATATCAATCCCAACCTTACCAAAGACACGGCGTTTGGCGGCAGCAACGAATGCGTTGCCCGGGCCGGTGATCTTATCGACAGGGGCGATTGTTTCAGTGCCATAGGCAAGCGCCGCGATGGCTTGGGCACCACCGATACGATAAATCTCATCGACGCCAGCAAGTTTCGCAGCCAACAGAACGGCGGGGTTCAGGATACCGTCGGGCGTAGGAACTGTAATCGCGAGACGCTGAACACCCGCCACTTTGGCAGGGATCGCGTTCATCAAAACGGAAGACGGATAGCTGGCCAATCCGCCCGGCACATACAGACCGGCGGCAGACAGTGGAGTCCAACGCCAACCAAGGGTTGCGCCCGCCTCGTCCGTCCATTCCGCATCTTCGGGCATTTGGCGGCTGTGGTAGGCAGTGATGCGGGTCGCAGCGAGTTCGAGGGCAGCACGGACATCTGGAGCCACTTGGGATGCGGCCTCTTCAACCTCATCGGCGGTGACGCGCATAGTGTCTGGGGTTAGTTTTATACGGTCGAATTTTTCGGTCAATTCCAACACGGCTTCATCCCCGCGCGCGCGCACATCCGCAATGATACCCGCAACAATGGCGTCCACGTCAGGGCTGTCTTCGCGTTTGGCGTTCAGCATCGTGGTAAAGGCAGCTTCAAAGTCAGCAGCTTGGGCATCAAGAAATTGGGGCATCAGGTCTCTCCGATTCACTGATGCTCGTTTAGCGCGATGGGGGTTGGGTCTCAAGTGGGGTTGGGGAATTGGGGGAGATAGCTGCTTCGATTCCAGGCAAATCAAAACGACATAGTCCAGTTTAGGCCAACTTTTGAAGCGGCCTGCCGATTCAGCAGATGACATACGTATGGATTTACTCGGAAAATAAATGGAATTTATTCCCCAAGGACCCACTAATTCATCCTCTCCAAATAGTCATCGGTTTTCCTCCATCCTGCGGAAAATTTGGGAAAATGGCTTTCCGTACTTAAGAGCATCTCGTGACGCTTGATCCGCAGGTTCAAAATTTATTTTTACGTACCCAATCCAAGGCACAACATTTTGGATGTTTCGCTCAGTAATGGCCTCTTTCGTTGGTTCTATTGTGAACGCAGGAACTGAGAAGACATCTTTAAGAATTTTGCGAAGTTCTTCCCGCTCTAAAACCCTGACAGTTCGATAGTCATCGACATCATCAAATTGGGTAATAAGCCTCTAACACGGGCTGGGCTGGTTGCTCATAGCTCATTTTGCGAAGCCAAGCCCGAAGTGCCTTTTTGTTACGACTACTTGGCTTAATTCCCTCAACGGGTAAACTTCGTGTAGTTCTCAGGAGCGTTAGTTCTGCGCGGCAATCAAGAGGAACGAAGCCGTCCTCACAAGATATAACAAGTGCCTCGCCAAACTGATCTAATCCCACCTTATTTACGATTTCTTTGGGAACGGTCCATTGATATTCAAACGTCAAGCGCCGCACAACGCTCATTGTTTGCACTCCATCTGGGGTGCGAATAGTCGCCGTCAATTTGAAATTTTGATAATGTGGTCCGACTAAAAAGAAATAATAGAACAGCCCAAAAGCAACACCAAACCAGATCAAGAATTTCATCGCTCAGGTCAATCCACTCTAAGGTTTTCCCTACTCAGGATGCTTCGGCACCTTCTTAGACGGTGCCACGTAAGGCCGTGTCACGTCTTTCAACGTCACCTCAATCGCCTCGATACTCAGACGGATAGCGCCGTCACCTGCAAGGGTAAACACGATATCCCCTGCCCCGTCTCCCCCTGCCTCAAAGGTCGCCGATAGCACGGATAGGATCATGTCGGTCTCTGCCCGATCCACCCCTTGGCTGGCCACAGACATCACGTTGTCCACGACCAATATCGACTGCACACGCTCAGGGGCGGTTTGCCCACGTACGCCGTCTTCCCAGCGGAAGCGGTTGAGCAGCAGGCCAAAGCGTCTTTGTTTGACCTGCCATGTCATTTCGGTAATCGGAAAGATCGCGTCTTGGATCAGGGCCGAAAGCACCTGCAGTTCATCCGCGTCCTGTGCCCCAAGGTTCAGGGGCTTTTCGCGTCCGTCTTCAAACCGCGCATCGGTCATTCAGAAATGCGTTCGATCTGTGCGCCAACGGCTTGCAGCTTGCACACCACTTTTTCGTAACCACGATCAAGGTGATACACGCGGCTCACTTTGGTTTCGCCCTCAGCCCCAAGGCCCGCAAGGATCAATGAGATGGATGCCCGAAGGTCTGTCGCCATCACTGGCGCGCCTTTGAGTTTGTTCACACCCGTCACAGTGGCGGTACCGCCAGCAACGTCGATTTTGGCCCCCATGCGCACCAATTCCGGGGCGTGCATAAAGCGGTTTTCAAAGATTTTCTCTTCCAACACGGAGGTGCCATTGGCGGTGCATAGCACCGCCATCATTTGCGCCTGTAAGTCGGTTGGGAAACCAGGAAACGGTTCGGTTGTAATGTTAATTGCTTTGATCTCATCCGTGCGCCGTTTTACTTTGAGGCCCTTGTCGGTTTCGGTGACGTCGATGCCCGCCTCGTCCAGTTTTACACAGAAGGATGTGAGCAGGTCCATACGACCGCCTAAGCACTCGATCTCACCACCGCAGAACGCAGGGGCCAACATGTATGTACCCAGCTCGATCCGGTCGATCACAACAGGGTGGGTTGCCCCGCCCAAACGATCGACACCTTGGATGGTGATTGTAGATGTACCATCGCCGTCAATCTGTGCGCCCATTTTGCGCAGGCAGTCGGCCAGATCAACGATCTCAGGCTCGCGCGCGGCGTTGTTGATGACAGTCGTGCCTTTGGCCAAGGTCGCGGCCATCATGATGTTTTCGGTTGCGCCAACGGAGGCGAATGGGAAGTCGATGACAGCGCCCTTGAGGCGTCCACCTTGGGCCTTGGCGTGCAAATAACCGTCGCGCAGTTCGATATCCGCACCCATCAGGGTCAGGCCATCGGTGTGAATATCCATTGGACGGGCGCCAATTGCACAGCCGCCGGGCAGTGACACTTCGGCAACGCCTTCGCGTGCCAGAAGCGGTCCAAGCACCAAATTGGAGGCGCGCATTTTGCGAACGATGTCATATTCGGCGCGTGTATTGATTTCGCTGTGGCATGACATGGCCAGTGTTTTTCCGTCCTGCATCATGGCCACCTCGGACCCCAATGAGCGCAAAAGTTCGGTCATTGTTTTGATGTCGGACAAGCGCGGCGCGTTGGTCAACGTCAGTGGCTCTTCGCTCAGCAATGTTGCTGGCATTAGGGCCAAACAAGCGTTTTTCGCGCCTGCAATGGGGATTTGTCCATTAAGCGGGCCACCGCCTCGCACCAAAATAGAATCCATTACTGCTCGTCCTTCGCCTGTGTTTCATCCGTCGCAGCGCTGCGGGCCCGAGTTTGGGATTTGCGCCGTCCTAAATTCGCCTTTAACGCAGCTTTCAGTCGCAGTTCGCGAGCAGAAGGCGTTTTGGGCGCGGATTTTGATGTGTTTGTGTCTGACATGCGGCCTGTCTAGCGCAGGCTTTCGATATGGTCCAGAATAGGCTTGCGCGTTTATGAAATTGGGTCTAACCACGCGGCGAACAGGCTGTAGTAGCTCAGTGGTAGAGCGCGTCATTGGTAATGACGAGGTCGGGAGTTCAATCCTCCCCTACAGCACCATACATCCCCCATATAAATAAAGATAATATTGATCTTTTTGGTACTTAATCCCCTGTTGGACACTACTTTAAGCTAATCTTACACTCATTTTATGCTTGTTAGCCACACAAACAGTCCTGATACTTACCCCCAAGCACGAGTCGAATAGCTTAAGCTAAAGAAAAAGTGGTATGTGTTAGTAAGTGTCCCTGCATCCTTGCGAGACTTATTCCCAAACCAGCGTGATATTAGGCGATCAACAGGTACTAGCGATGAATCGGTGGCGAAGAGAAAAGCTCACGGATTGGCTCAACAGATTTACGATCTGC
>JAOEQC010000080.1 GCA_028388995.1 Ascidiaceihabitans sp.
CGATATTATTACTGAAGCAGACGAGATGATGCGCAGCTTTGGATTTGTAATGCCGCCGTTCGCCTATTGGTCGCCAGATGAATTTAAGGCCCGCAACGACATAGCCAAAAACGTGATTGACGCGCGCTGCGGGTGGGACATTACTGATTACGGCGCGGGAAAATATGATGAAATGGGCTTGTTCTTATTCACGCTGCGCAACGGACGATTGGCTGATCTCCAACGAGGTGGCGGCATGTGTTACACTGAGAAGCTACTGATCTCAAAACAGGATCAACTCAGCCCAATGCACACCCATTTACTGAAAGCAGAAGACATCATTAATCGTGGTGGCGCGACGCTCGTAGTGAAATTATTTGGTTCAGACGACGCTGGAAACTTTGCCGATGATAAAGGCGGAACAGTTTTTTGCGACGGTATCAAATGCGATTTCGCGGCGGGCGAAAAGCTGCAGCTTAAACCCGGAGAGAGCGTGACACTGATGCCTGGGGATTGGCATGCGTTTTGGGGCGACGGCGGGGATGTTTTGATCGGAGAAGTCTCCACTGTGAACAACGACGAAACCGACAATATTTTTTGTGAACCAATTGGGCGATTTGCTAACATTGAAGAAGACGTTGATCCAAAGCACCTTTTAGTCAGTGATTATCGCAGTTGGCTGGCTTAACCGTTAATGTCAAAGGCGTTGTCAGACAAAGCCTAACGTGTCTCAAAGCACAACGATCACACAAATCAATGAAGCACAGTTTTTAAACCACTTAATAAAAGCGGCACTGCGTTTTCACTTGAAGGTTTGCCTGCTTTCTGAATGTTTTTCATAGTTGAAGTGGTTATAGATTTGACTGATATTAAAACGAATTTCTGCAAGGTTTGGGTCATCTTCAAAATATCAACGCAGGTGCCCAACTGAGTTAATTCAATTTCAAATTAGTTCGAATATGATCGCATCCGACTAACCCGGTTTCTTCGGATCTCAGCCGCGCACATCGGGCCAAATCTGTTCCACCAATACCGAACCGTTTCGTGGCTGATCTCAATATCACGTTCGTGTAAAAGATCTTCAACGTTAAGGAGTGAGAGTGGAAACCGAACGTACAGCATCACAGCCAGGCGAATAATCTCTGGGCTCGTTTTGGAGTAGCGAAAAGGAGACTATTTTTTCATCCAAAGATGCTACAAAGCAGCCCTGCCCGCTTCAGGTATGTTTAATCTGACAGTATCTTCCAGTCATCTAAGCGCACTTAAAACGTCTTCTGCTGCGGCCAAAGCCCCCTCAATATACCCACCAAACTCAGATGCAACTTCGGTTCCCGCAAACTGTAACGCCCCATCGAATTGGTTGGTCATCACTTCCGGTAACCCATATGTTGGGTGTGCATAAATTGGGTCCTTATCTGCTTGCGTCGCTGTTAGAGGATCAACCGCCCAATCCTTTAAATATAGTTCATTCATTTCAGCTGCTTCAGGACCAAACAAACGGACAAATTGTGCTTTCAGGTGCTGCTTCAGAAGATGCTCGTCCACACGACCTGCTGGTGGCACTCCAATAAATCCAAACAAGGCGTATGGCCCGCCGTAGTGTGGTGATGCATCATGTATTTCAACCATTGGGCCCATGCGGCTCATAGCATCGCCAGAGAGCCCTTGGTTTCGCCAGAATGGAGTGTCATAGACAGCAACCGCTTTTGCTTGCCCCGCCATCCAAGTCGAAACCTTCGTCATGGCATCATTGGTTATGGTTGGCAGCGGCGGCTTAAATTCGATCGTTGCAGCGATACGCGGAGGCAAGGCAAGCACAACTTGGTCAGCATAGATATGTTCACCACATTTAAGGGTCACAATACAGCCCTGCGCCGTTTTCTCAAGTTTCATTACAACCGAATTCAATCGTTTGCGTTTGTCTGGAATTTGGTTCGCCAATATGTTGGTGAGCTTACCAAACCCACCTTCGAGACGCCAAGAACCCTCCATCGTTGAGTGTCCACGACCTCTCTGCACTTGACCCATCTCATTTTCTTGCGTGAGATATCCATCAGAATACTGATTGAATTTCATAAGGTTAAAGCGATCTATTAATCCTAAAATACGCGGCTGACCCGACCAAAACCACGCAGGACCCAAATCAAAATAACCATTCTCAAGATGCTCGGTCAGGATCCGCCCACCAAAGCACTCGCGCGCCTCAACCAAAACATAGTCGCGGCCTTGCGATTCTAACGCCTCAGCAAGCGCGAGACCTGAAAGACCACCACCAACAATCAGCGTTTTCATACCAAGGGTAGCTTTGCATACGTCAGATGGCCTGTTTTGATCCAAACTTTTGCCCCACTGTCACCCGCTACAGCGTCCAAATCTTGCCCAGAAGGCAGCCGCAGCCACCCGCCTTTGCTAAGTGTTTCCCCGTTTTCAACGATGGCTCCCGCGATCACTAGCATTTCAATGCCACCTGCATCTGTGTTTTCCAATATAGCCCCTGCATCAAGCTCACTATAGGAAACGGTTTCTTGCGCATCGCGGTGCAATTGCGCAGTTGCGATCCCGTTTATGGGCTTCGCGCATTCATCTGCCATCGTCTTGTAAAATTGATTGCGATCTTCCATGTCGAATTGCCACAACTTCACGAAAATTGTGCACCCCATCGAGGACCTCGGTGTATGCGAAGTCGTTGGCGGATTGCGCACATAAGTCCCTGCGGAAAAATCACCATATTCATCCTGAAACACACCATCCAGAACAATAAATTCTTCCCCTCCGGCATGGGTATGTTCGGAAAACTGACTGCCCTGTGCAAAACGTACAATCGTTGTCGCGCGCGCCACTTCTCCTCCGATGCGGTCAAGCATCCGCCGATCAATGCCAGCGACTGGCGACGAAGCCCACGCGGTGTTCTCAGAATGAACCACGACACGTTTTTTAAAGTCTGCGTTGAGTTCCATATAATGGTCCTTCAGGAGAATCGATCTGCACGAATTCATGTGTTTACTCTGTTTAATCAATACAATGAATGGTGCTGTCAGACTAATGATTGCAAACATCAGATTGATGGGGCAATCGAAATCTATACGCTCAATAATTGACGCCACTCAGCGAGACCACCGGTACGGTTTAGCTTGAAATTGGTATGTGAGTAGAGATGGCGTTCCCAAACAAAACTCCCCTTCAATGAATCTACAACGCTAACACTAAAGGCCCGTGGTCCGAGGCGCGGGGCCCTAAAATAGAATGGGCCGGTCCATGGGCTCTCCGGTTCAACCGAATGGATTAGGTACACGATCTTTTCAGTTCGATCACCTTGCACTTCTAACCGTTATGACATCGCTGATCATATCTCTGTCTCACTCAGCATTCGTGTTAATTACGTATATCTTGCGTTGGTAATAATTTTTTTGTTAGGGTTTCGACATAAAAGCGTGCAAAGCTACAGTTGATCGGTGCTTTAATTTTATCATCAAAATAGGAGTGAATTTCATCCCAAAACTCACGCAGCTCATTTATTCATCACAGCCATTTGGCTATGATAGCACGCTACTCTCCACCATCTTAAATGACGCAAGGAGGTGCAACATACGAGATAATATTTCAGGTGCGCTTGTTTGCAGGCACGACATATATCTTCAGTTACTTGAAGGCCCCTCAGAGGCGGTGAACGCTGCATATATGCGCATCAGTCGTGATGACCGTCATGTTGGGGCGAAAAAACTGGTTAGCAGGCCTGTCGCTGAACGGGTTTTTGAAAATTGGGCTATGCTGCATGACCCCGCAATATCCTTGATATGGAGCCAAGAGCAAATCAAGAGTGGTATACTTGATCAAATACCTCCATCAGAAATTGTGGACATGTTTAAGTCTATCGCTACAAATTCTAAATTGGAAAATTTCGACTATTAAATTTCGATTCTGATCCTTTTAATACAACTGGATCTATCACCAGATTGTCGGAACAGCTTCAACTTATGCGCTCAGTAATCGAGAACAATGAGCAAGAACCTTGGCATGAACTGGCTCGAACTAGATGTATGAATAAAGATTGCGTATCCTACTCCCCACACAACCGATCTAACTACACACCCAGCCCATGTAGCGCTTCTAGCTGAACAAAGGTGGCAGACTTCAGTGAATGGCGCTGAGTGTAAGCTTAAAGCTTGAATTGGCTGTGCAGACCGAGGGAAAGCTTATCGCGCAATAGCTATCATACGTGCCATATCTATAATATTTTGTGTCGAAATATGACATATATGATAGGCATGATAGGGTTCAGTCTGGAGGCAAACAATGAAACTTCAAAAAGCTATGCTAGAACGAAGATCTATTAGGGGCTTTAAGGACGAGCCTGTATCCAAAGCTTTGCTCGAAGATGTCATTGCCCTCGCAAATCGAGCGCCGTCTTCAATGAACACACAACCTTGGCACCTCCATGTATTAACGGGAAAGCCTCTCGAGGTTGTCAGGCAAGGCAATACGGATCGTATGCTTGCCGGTGTGACACCCGTTCGTGAAATCGAAGACTATGCTGAATATAAGGGAGAGCATCGAAAGCGTCAGATCGAAATTGCGGTGCAGCTATTTGAAGCTATGGGCATCGAGCGAAAGGATGCAGAGCGTCGACAAGATTGGGTCATGAGGGGATTTCGTCAGTTTGATGCACCAGTCTCTATAGTGGTTTGCTTTGATCGATCCCTTCTCGGAAATACTATAGCCCATTTTGATACTGGAGCGATGACGTATGGGTTAGTTCTTGCGGCATGGAGCAAAGGCCTTGGAGGAGTTATTAACGGCCAGGGGATCATGCAAAGTCCCGTAGTTAGGGAAGCTGCTAATATTCCTGAAGATCAAGTTATACTGACTTGTGTAGCTCTCGGCTGGCCCGATGAAGAGTTCGTTGCTAATTCAGTTGTGTCACGACGGCGACCTATCGAAAATATAACAAGTTACCTTGGGTTTGAGGAATAAATTAGACAGCGAATGCAGGTGCGCCGTTCTAATTGATGAGCAAGATGTCGAAACACTCCTCATGCTAAACTTTAATAACGTAAGTATGGATTGCAAATAAAACCGCTCCACTTACTGCCATTCGAACGAGTGCCTGATGTTCGCTACGAATGTAGCTACCACCTTCCTCCTCATCACGCCGATCACCTACACCACGTGGCTGAAACAACTCAGGGTTTTGATAACGCAGTATGTTATAGCGCCACAAAGGCTTATCCACTTGAATGCCATCGAATAAACGCTGTACGCGCTTTCCCAAGTCAGCATCGTATGCACCGACTCCGACATGAATATCCATCAGCGGCTTTCCAATCTTCTCTGCCAATGTCCAACTAGCAGGAAAACATATTACGGCGGCAGTCAAAACATGCTGATCTCCTCGTTTTTCGTGCAAACAGAGATCCTCTTGCACCAACCTTGCAGCCACAACCAAGGGATCACCCGATAGCTGTACAGAAACGCCATCGGGGCGCGTGACATGCTCTTCACTCACATCATAGCCTGCCCGATTTCTTAAAATAATCAAAACCTGCTTCAAGACTTCCAATCTAGCACCGTCACTCGCACCTACACTGGCGATTACAAGCTCCGGGAATCCTTGGACAAGTCGATCGCGCTCCGCCATTTGTTTAGCAAAGGCCTCATCTTCTATTATCCAACCGTCATCTCTAAGCGGCAACACCCCTGGCAAGGCCACATCCCAAACTACCGGATAAGGGATCGATTTTTGCAAGATTTCTTTCACGACGTTCTGCCTCATATCAAAGTATCACACCGAGCTTAACAAAATTAAACTCGAGGTCTATGCCAGCGTTTGGACAATAGAAGCCACATGTAAACTGTTCTCACTTACAGCTGCATAAATCCTTGCTTCGAGATGGCGCTTCTAACTCCCACCACACAGTCAATTTAATCCTACACTCAGCCCAAGTAGCGCTTCTAGCTGACATAGGTGGAAGACTGGAGGGAATGGCGCTGGGTGTAAGCTTAAATACGCTGTTTAAGGTTGGACTGGTCATCAGATCCGAAGGAAAGCTTATGGCGCAGTCGCTAACCACTGTTATACCGATCATATTTTGTGTCCCGATACGACACATATGATTAGTATAACAGGCTATTAGCATTCAGGAATAAACATCAATGTTACCGGTTTCATA
>JAOEQC010000081.1 GCA_028388995.1 Ascidiaceihabitans sp.
CAAAAAATCACCGTTTGACGATCAATAAGGCTATTTTTCCTGCGCTTAGGCAAAGCAAAACTCACATTTCATCTAAAATTGAAGCCTTTTTTAGTTCCGTACCTATGGCGCAGCGTCTGATGTGCAGATATTTGGCCGCTGAAAAGTGGGGGTTACTGCACCTAATCTCTATAGTTGAGATTGAGGCTCACGGACCGCACCCCCCTATCCTAGGGCCCCGCGTCTCGGACCACGGGCCTTTAGTGTTAGCGTTGTAGATTCGTTGGGCTGGGATTTTGTTCGGAGGCCTATGCCATGGATCGTCCATGGCGCTGCACGGCACCCGCGCAGCGTACCACGGTCCGGTGTGACTGTGCCTAGTGCTCTCAACCATCAGACCGCAGGACCATGGACCCCGTGCCAGATGGCTGCCTTGTACACTCTTTCCGGCACAGCTTCCGGGATCGTTTTGCGAGCGGCTCGATGCCCTGCAGATATCATTGATGCATTGGGAGGGTGGAGCCATGGCCGGCATCGGCAGCAACTATGGTGACGGGTTTGAGTTGAGCCAGAAGGCCCCGTGGATGAGGAAGTTATAACCAGTCAGCATTGGGGGGTGCTGCTTAGGGCGATAGTGACAGATGCTGCGCTATGCACATTTCGACATGAAGGGCAGAAAGCGGACTTTCGCTGCAGATGCGAAGTGGCAGTTCATCAACGGCGAAAGCCGACATTTAAACAATCTGGTATCGGGGGTTGTGATGCGGTGCGGAAGGCCGCAAGGAGCCCAAGATGTCAAATGCTGCGCAACGCTTTGATGACTGCAAAGCATTGTTTCCTGCCATAGGACTTGCGACAATAAACATACCCATATTAAATGATTTTAATTCCTCGCCAAGTGCTTTAGTAACGCGAATTATTTTTGTTGATAATACCTAAAAGACCTTCTTAGCGAACCTCTTTTTGCACCGCTTCGGTGCAAAAAGAGCATTGGCCAACACCCCGATCGCCTGCGATATTTGCCCCAACTGGAGCGGATAAATGCAAGATGGCAAGGGCCCAAAAGGCTATCATGACGTGGGCGGCGATGCGGCGGGTGAAATCCCGATGGTAGAACTGCCTTGGCTTCATTGGGAAAAGCAGGTCGAGGCTATTCGTGGCCTTCTTGGCGATGGAACCCGTCGGATCGTTTCGCTTGATGAAGTGCGCCGGGGGTTTGAGAGCTTTGGTGTCGAAAAATACAATACGCTTTCGTTTTATAGACGCCGCCTTGAAGCCATGACCGATATCCTGATCGAGAAAGGCATCGTTTCGCGCACAGAATTGGATCGCGCAATCGAGGCTGGCAAAGTGCGTTGGTCTGATCTTGATGAAAAATTATGACACGGTTTTCAGCGGGTGATCATGTCCAAGTTCTTGCCTTGGGCAAAGAAGGCCACGTGCGGATCCCGCATTATATTCGCCATCAAACCGGTCGTGTTACTGAATACTGCGGCACCTATTTGAACCCCGAGGATCTGGCCGTTGGCAACACATCGGGCCGCGCCGTTGACCTTTACCGAGTGGCATTTTTGCAAAGGCAGCTTTGGCCAGATGATGCAATCCCAGCGCAAGATACTCTTATTATCGAAATTTACGATCACTGGCTGCGGTCAGTAAAGGAAACCGAGAATGCCCCATGATCACCAGCACGGCGAACACGAAGCGCTGATTATCGAAGATGAAGCAGGCAATATCGAAGCCCAGATTATCATTGATGCATTGCAACAGGTGCTGATCGGAAAAGGCCTGCTGACCGCCCATGAAGTGACGGCTGCAATTGCCAAACTGGAAAGTCCTGGTCTGCACTTGGGCGCAAAGATTGTTGCAAAAGCATGGACCGATCCGACCTTTAAGTCGCGTCTCTTGTCAGATGGCCGCGCTGCTGTTCAAGAACTGGATATCCCTGTCACTGAGGCGCGCATCATTGTGGTTGAAAACACGGCCCAGCTGCATAATCTAATTACTTGCACGCTGTGTTCATGCTATCCGCGTTCAATTTTGGGGCAGCCGCCATCGTGGTACATCTCCAAGGCGTATCGTGCCCGCTCGGTGCGAGAGCCGCGTCAGGTTTTGGCTGAATTTGGACTAGACCTGATGCGAGATATCAAGCTGGTTGTGCATGATAGCAACGCCGACATGCGCTATCTCGTTTTGCCAGAGCCACCGCATGACGTTGAAAGATACACGATTTCGGAGCTAGAAACGATGATTTCACGCGACCACTTGATCGGCGTCGCCCGAGGTGATGGATGAAAACCGAATGCCCTTGGCGCGATAATGTCCGCCAGTGGGAACCATATATTCATGCGTTTTCCACGCTTGATGAGACACCTTCCGAAGTGATCGAACCAGGCCCGCTTTCGGGCATGGCCGTCGGTGTGAAAGATATCATTGATGTGGCAGGCTTGCCAACGCGCAACGGCAGCGATGCTTGCCGCGACGCTCCGCCAGCGGCTCACGACGCCAATGTCGTGGCCGCATTGCGCAATGTGGGAGCGGATATCATTGGAAAGACAACGACAACTGAGTTTGCCTTTACGGACGCCACGGCTTGCCGCAATCCTTACGACGTGAACCGTAGTCCAGGTGGGTCGAGCAGTGGCTCGGGTGCGGCGGTTGCGGCCGGTGTTGTCGATATCGCACTTGGCACGCAGACCGCCGGATCATTGTGTCGTCCTGCTGCCTATTGTGGTGCAGTCGGTTTCAAACCGTCCTATGGGGTTTTGCCGACTGATGGTGTGACGCCTTTGGCCCCCAGCTTTGATACCGTGGGAATAATCGCGGGGTCCGTTGGCGTCGTGCAAGCAGCGTTTAGGCAGATTGCACCAGCCGCTTATGAAGCACCACATCCGGAGGTCAAAACCAGCCTTTGCGCGCTTTGGGACTCTGATGTTTTGCCAAGCCCAGACACCTCGGAGGCATTCGCCGATGCATCCAATACAATAGATGACCTTGGACTTTCAAGCGTGTCAGCCGCTTTCAACTTCGACGTTGACCTGATCGTCGCGGCACACAGGGTCGTCATGAATTGTGAGGCCGCAGCAGCACATGGTGCAATGTTGTCAGACGCACGCGTGGATATGCTCAAACCCAAGTTTCTCGCCGGTTTGCGCGCGGGGGTTGAGGTATCGCCCTCCCAAGCTGCAGATACTGCGGCCATTCTCACCGATGCAAAGCAAGCCTTCTGGCAGAGCCTGAAGGACGTCGATGTTATCCTAACCTTACCCGTACCAGAAGGTGCGCCGCTGATCGACGGAACGACAGGGTATCAGGACTGGCTCACGCCGTGGACGGTCTTTGGAGGACCGCTCATTTGCCTACCATGGGGGATGGATCGCTTGGGACGACCACGTTCGGTCATGCTTGCCGCACATCCGCACAAGGACACTCAATTATTGGCGCTGGCTGCTCAGCTTGCAGAACAAAGCCCGCCGCTTGTGCGACCACACATGCCTAGTCTTTAAGGCGCACAATTGCGTCCACCTCAACCGATGCATTCCCAGGCAAGCCCGATACCCCAACCGCAGTACGCGCATGCCATCCTTGATCCCCAAACAGCGCGATGAACACTTCGGTTGCCCCGTTGATCACCGCAGGGCTTTGCGCAAAGCCAGCCCGGCAATTCACGAAACCGCCTAACCGCAAAATCATGTCGACACGATCTAAGTTACCGTCACAAGCTGCACGCAAACGGTAGATCAGGTTCAACGCGCAGATACGCGCACCCGCCTGTCCGGCTACAATCCCGTCGGGCGTATCGACAACGGGCCCCACATGGGTCACGGTGCCGTCCCACTCGCAGATTTGCCCCGAAAGATAGACCGTCGTGCCATCCTTGCGAAACGGCAGGAATTGACCGCGTGGCGTCCAATCAAGCGGCAGCGCGAGACCCATCTCTGCCATGCGTTGTTCAACTTGCGACGTCATGCGGGCACGTCTTGTTGCGCCAAGAAACTGCGCCAATCGCCAAGGTTTGTAATGTCTGTGGCACCTTTTGTGCCATTGGCTTCGCAGATGAACCCTTTCACCGATGACCCGTCAGATAATGCAACCGTCCCGATTCCCAAAGGTGCGGGGATACCCGCTATAAACGTGCCGAATGCTGTCTTTGGAAGCGACCATATTTCAAGTGCGATGGCGCCACCATCGGTCCCGTTAACGCGCACAAGCCCCGGTCGTGCTGGAGGACCACCGGCAAGAGCGTAGAACTTATACTGCTCTGAAGTCACTGCCTTGCGCACAAAGGTTCCCCCCAAATCAGTGAGCTGCCAGTTCAAAGGAAGATCGGTCATATGTGCACCGCAGACAGCCAGATCAATTTGGTCCGACGCTCCCATGGGCAAAGCAGGGGGGGGCGGCACTGGATGAACCGTCGCGCCCAAAGTGCGGCTACAATCCGCCTCAAACCCGCGTGCAATCACAGCAACATCTGCATCTTTACCAGCCGCCGCAATCAGGGTGACACTACCCGGCCTGTCGTCGCTGCGCGGCGCCGTTGGAACGGCAATGGCACACATATCCAGTAAGTTGACAAAATTGGTGTAAGTGCCGTTATTGGAATTTGGTGTCACCGGATCGGCCTCAAGATCCGCAACCGAATAGAACGTTGGGATCGTCGGCACGCACATCATGTCTAACTCCACCAACATCGGCTCGGCCTCACGTTTGAGATCAGCCAATCGGTAAATGCCCTTGAAAGCATCCGCCGCAGACATGCTTTCTGCATGGGATATAATCTGACGCGTGACAGGATGTATCGCATCAGGGTTTGTCGCCAACAAATCGTCTATGACCGTATAGCGCTCGGCGACCCAAGCCCCTTCGTAAAGCATATTTGCAATCGCATAGAGCGGCGTAAAGTCGATGTATTTAATCGTTGCCCCTTTTGCTTTCAAAAGGGCGACATCGCGGTCAAATGCGGCTTGCTGGACATGGTCTCCAAAGAATTCGATGGATCTCGCATCAGGGACACCAATGCGTAGTGGCATAGTAATGGCCATCAGCTTCTCATGCACAAGTGGCTTTGAATAGGCATCCAGCTTGTCAAACCCACGCGCCACAGCGAAGGCCTCATAGGCGTCGTCCACTGTCAACGCAAAGATCGACACGGTGTCCAGCGTACGGCACGCTGGTACGACGCCCGTCGCCGACAAGGCCCCAAGCGTCGGCTTAAGTCCAACGATATTGTTCAACGCCGCAGGCACACGCCCCGATCCTGCGGTATCGGTTCCAAGCGAAAACGTCACGATACCGTGGCCGACGATCACGCCGGACCCACCGGATGACCCACCGGGCACGATTTCAGGGTCCACCGCATTCAGCGGTGCGCCATAAGGGGTGCGAACTCCCACAAGACCTGTTGCGAATTGATCAAGGTTGGTTTTGCCTATCATCAACGCCCCCGCCGCGCGAAGATTGGCAATCACGAAAGCGTCTTTATTTGGCGTATAGGAATAGGCCGGACAAGCGGCTGTTGTTTCGATTCCTGCGACATCAATGTTATCCTTGGCGGCAAACGGGATACCCCAAAGCGGCATGTCTGGATCATAGGCGCCAATGGCTGCCGCCTCGGCCTTGAGGTTGTCGCGATCTCTCAGATGGATAAAAATATTGGGATCATTCACAGCATCGAAGCGCGAGAATATTTCGTCGATGACATCAGATGGGCTAGTACCCGACGCATAGGCTTCGCGTAGGGCAGTGAGCGTGAAGGGTAGGTTACGCAGCATTCTGTTCTCCGGTCATTAAGTTAGTTAGCCTGACGCCGCGCAGGCGGTTTTGGCGCAGCGGCCAAAAGCGTTTTGGTGTAGTCACTTTGAGGATTTGACATGATTTCTTGGGACGGGCCTTGTTCGACAATTTCGCCGTCTTTCATCACGATCACATGGTCACAAAGAAGCCGCACGACATGCAGATCGTGGCTCACGAAAAGATAGCTCAGCCCCAGTTTTGCCCGCAGATCCACAAGCAG
>JAOEQC010000082.1 GCA_028388995.1 Ascidiaceihabitans sp.
GTCGATGATGTTCGTGAGGGCGTTTTGTATTAGAATGGTGTCCCCTAAAACGATGCAATCGGGCGCGGTTGTTTGCACGAAATCAATATCTTTCAGATCGGCAATCGGTGTTTGACGTTCAACGATTTCTTCAATGATAGTTCTCAGGTCTAGTTTGCTCCGCTCAAGGTGATCAGTGCGGAAGGCAACCATTGCGTGATCTAGCAATTGACCCGCGGCGCGACTGCTTTCATCAACGGCCCGTATCATTTGTTTTAGAGCTACACGGTTTTCTTCCTTATCCACGCGGCGCAATGTGACTTCGGCTTGGGCACGTACTGTGGCCAGCGGGGTGCGCACACGGTGCGCGGCTTCTGTGATGAAGTCTTCAGATTGACTGAGGGATCTGTCGAGGCGCGCAATGAAAGCATTGAGAGCCTTAGTGAGCGGTGCCATTTCGGAAGGGACAGGCGTAGTCACTGGGCGCAGGTCTGCAGGGCCACGGCGTGACACGGCGGCGGCAACGATGTTGAGGGGATGTACGCTGCTGCGCGCAGCCCAAACGGCAAGAATCGTTGCAACCGCGAAAAAGATAAGGCCAATCAAGATTGCGGTCCGTGAGATTTCACCAAGCTTTTGCGCCAATCCATCTTGAGTTTGGGCGACCGTGACAGCAACTCTTGTGAGGCTACCGTTGATGGGAAGGGAGCGCAAAACCTTGACCAAACGTATCGGATCACCGCGATATTCCGCTGTCCATGATGTATCTTCAAGGTTGCGTGGTAAATCCTCGTACCCTGTAAGAACCTCGGCCCCACGAGAAATTTGATAGAAGACGCGGTCATCGGAAACATTCCCTAACATCGCGAGGGCGGCATATGGAATGTCCGCAACAACTTGTCCTTTCTGAACTGATACAGATTCAAGGATGGCCGAGGCAGATGCTTGTAGTGTGGTGTCTTGGGACTCCACGGCCAATTGACGGGCGAAAGATTGGAATAGCAGAAAAAGGATGGCCGCTAGAATCGCTGCACTGCCGACCAGCTGCAGCATAAGTCGCCGGTAAATTGAGCCTTGAATGTTCATGCTGACGTCATGCGATAACCAAGGCCACGAACTGTAATGATCTCAACTGTTGAGCCACGCAGATGTTTGCGCAGACGCCCGACATAGACCTCAATTGCGTTCTCAGAGACGTCTTCATCGCCTGCGAATATGCGGTCCATCAATTTGGATTTGGACAGGATGACATCTTGGTTCGCAGCGAAAACTTCGAACAACCTCAACTCACGATTTCGTAGTTCCACACGGGTGGTTTCGGTTTTCAGCACGCCACCAAGTAGATCAAATTCGATATTTCCGATTCGTTTGATGTTCGTTGCAGCCCCACCACGTCGCCGCAAAATCGCGCGACAGCGGGCTTCCAACTCGGTAAATTCAAACGGTTTCACAAGATAGTCATCTGCGCCAAGGTCCAAAACGCTGACCTTATCAGACACCTCAGAACGGGCTGTTAAGACGATTACAGGAACGTCACGCGCGCTTTGCCGTAGCTCTTGAAGAAAGTCTCGGCCGTCACCATCAGGAAGCATAATATCAAGCAATATCAAGTCGTAAGAGACCGCACTTGCAAATTCGCGTGCCTCAGAAATGACAACCGCATGGTCCACACCGTGACCGTCCAGCGAAAGCATCTCGACCAAGGCCTGTGCCAAGCGTTCGTTATCTTCGACAAGGAGAAGGCGCATGGTGATGTGATCCAAGGATAAATGATGAGGTGACAGGTGGATGTCAGGTTGGCGTGATTAAGATGCACGATGTCCGAAAATGTTCGGCAATGTCAATTTAGGTAAATCTGGGAGGAACCCTAACAATGAAATTTACACGTCGCGTTCTTATGACGACAGCAGCAGCTGTCATGGCGCTTAGCACACCTGCCTTTGCAGGCGGCCATCAAAAGGTTGAAAGCATTCATTTCTTGATCCCCGGCGGCGCTGGTGGCGGTTGGGATGGCACGGCGCGTGGGACTGGCCAAGCATTGACCGAAGCTGGTTTGGTTGGCTCTGCATCTTATGAAAACATGTCTGGCGGCGGTGGCGGTAAAGCCATCGGTTACTTGATCGAAAACTCAGCAAGCCAAGAAGGCACCTTGATGGTGAACTCAACACCTATCGTGATCCGCTCACTGACTGGTGTTTTCCCATATAACTTCAGCGACCTGACATTGGTTGCAGGTACAATCGGCGATTACGCTGCTTTGGTTGTTCCAGCGTCTAGCGACATTGCTGATATGGCAGGATTGTTGGAAGCTTACAAAGGCGACCAACAAGGTACGGCTATCGGCGGTGGTTCTGTTCCAGGCGGCATGGACCACTTGGTTGCGGCTATGGTCATGAAGGCTGCGGGCGAAGATCCTGTTGGTGTAAACTACATCCCATACGATGCCGGTGGCACTGCAATGGCGGGTCTGTTGTCTGGTGAGATCAAAGCGCTTTCAACTGGATTCTCTGAAGCCGTTGCTTTGGCAACAGCTGGCGAAGTCCGCATCATCGGCGTGACAGCCCCTGATCGCGTTGCCGCGTTTGCTGATGCGCCGACAATGAAAGAGCAGGGCATCGACACTGAGTTTGTAAACTGGCGTGGTTTCTTTGGTGCACCAGGTCTGTCTGACGAAAAGACAGCACAGTACCAAGCTGCACTTGAAGCAATGTACGACACCCCAGAATGGGAAGCCGTACGCGCGACAAACGGTTGGGTGAACATCCACAACTCAGGCGACGATTTCCGCACCTTCCTTGAAGGCCAAGAAAAAGAAATCGGTGATCTAATGCGTGAATTGGGCTTCTTGTAAGTTCTAGATTTGATGGCTGGCAGGGACCGATCCTTGCCAGCCGTTTTTTATTAAAATTGGGGGGAGCGGCAATGGCGTTAGACCGTTGGATCGCATTGATCATTTTTATGATCTGCTTGGTGTATGGATACGCTGCATTTTTCACGATGGACGCAACATTGCCGCCGTTCATGCAACGCAACCCTGTTTGGCCGTCGACCTTTCCTAAAATCCTATCTGTGATTGGGGTCTTTGTTGCCCTTTCGGTTGTTCTGGGCCTTGAAAAAGACACTGCTGGGGGCAAAGAGCCGGACATCGATTATGCGCGCTTGGGTGACTACAAAATCGGTCAGGCGCTATTCCTGCTGGGTTTAATGGTGGCCTATGCACTGTGCTTACGTCCTGTAGGTTTCCTTGGCTCAACAATGTTTTTCTTGATCGCTGGATCTGTTGCGCTCGGAGAGCGCCGTTGGTTCATCATGATACCTGTCGCGGCATTGGCCTCTGGCGGTATCTGGTATTTGGTCCAAGAGGTCCTTGGCATTTTCTTACGGCCTTGGCCGTTCTTTTTGGGAGTGTAGGGTATGTTAGAAGGTATTCTGATCGGCCTGACGACCGCATTTACTGGCACCAATCTGTTGATGGTCATCGGCGGTTGTCTAATCGGCACATTCATTGGAATGTTGCCCGGTCTTGGTCCCATGTCGATCATCGCGATCATGATCCCTGTCGCGATTTCTATCGGTGATCCGTCCGCGGCGCTTATCTTGCTGGCGGGTGTTTATTATGGCGCGATTTTTGGGGGATCGACGTCCTCGATCTTGATCAACGCTCCGGGGGTCGCATCAACGGTTGCAACCTCGTTTGATGGATATCCACTGGCCAGACAAGGCAAAGCGGGCAAGGCGTTGACCGTTGCAGCGATTGCTTCGTTCTGTGGTGGGACTATTGGTGCGATCTTGCTTATGATCTTTGCACCGATGTTGGCTTCTGTCGCGTTGTTGTTCCACTCTGCTGAATATTTCGCGCTGATGGTTGTAGGCTTGTCTGCCATCGCCGCCTTCGCGGGCACGGGCCAAGTGGGCAAAGCCTTGTTGATGACTTTGTTGGGGCTCATCATGGCCACTGTGGGCGAGGGCGCGTTGTTCAATGCGCCAAGGTTTACGATGGGCATAATGGATTTGCAGTCGGGCTTTGGCTTTATCACGCTGGCGATGGCGATGTTTGCTTTGCCTGAGGCATTATATCTGGTGTTGGACCCTGCGCGGTCCAACAATGAAGCGGGTGGCGAGATTAAAGACCTGCGCATCACGCGTGATGAGACGAAACAGATTGCGCCTGTGATTGGGCGCCAGTCTATTCAAGGGTTCTTGATCGGTGTCTTGCCGGGGGCAGGGGCGACGATTGCTTCCTTCCTGGGATACGCGGTGGAGCGAAACATCGCTTCCAAGGAGGATCAAGAGCAGTTTGGTAAGGGGTCGATCAAAGGTTTGGCGGCACCTGAGGCTGCGAACAATGCAGCGGCGACTGGATCGTTTGTGCCATTGTTGACACTGGGCATTCCGGGATCAGGTACCACAGCCATTCTGCTTGGCGCTTTGATTGCTCTGAACGTCACGCCGGGGCCACGTCTTATGATTGACGAGCCTGAGGTGTTCTGGGCCGTCATTGTCTCTATGTATATCGGGAACTTGGTGCTGCTGTTTTTAAACCTGCCTTTGATCCCGTACATTGCCAAAGTGTTGGCTGTTCCGCGCACTTTTCTGATCCCGTTTATTTTGTTTTTTACTCTGATGGGGGCCTATATTGGGCAGAACAATGCAACGGAATTGCTGATCTTGGTAGCTTTCGGGATTTGCGCCACTATTCTTCGGTTTGCAGATTATCCGCTTGCTCCGCTATTGATCGGGTTCATCTTGGGGCAAATGTTAGAGGACAACTTTAGCCGCTCTATGCAACTTGAAGGTGGCATTGGCTTTATCCTTGAACGTCCTATGACGATGGGTTTACTCGCCTTTGCAGTCCTGTTGGTGGTCTTGCCAACGTACCGTGCCCGTCGCGCCCGTATTCGGGCGCAGGGTATTGCTGACGTTGATTAATACTTAGGCCAGCCTAACTGACATTGAAGTAAGAGGGGCGTTCAAGTGATTGTGCGAATCAAGGCCTGAATATTTGCTAATCCCAGCTATTACTTGTTGTGTTGTGTTAAGGTGTTGTGATTTGAGAACGTATGTAGAACATGTATTTGCGTGTTGGATTTATTGAATTTATTTGGGGTTTTATGGGCCGAAAATTTTAAATCAAACCCTGCTCTATATATTGTGTATTTACAGCATAAATACTCATAATTTGACTATATATTGTTTTATAAATTTGCGCTTATGGAAGTTTAATGTCAAATTTTTACTGTTTTTCTTGCTTTGGCCCATGAAAAACCATTGCCACCCATGAATTCCCATACTATCCATAGTGTATCAGATGAAAACGAGCCAAGGGGCACCAAACGACCCCGCAATAATAAAAACTCTAGCAGGTTTCATACAGGCACCTCGATTTCATTAGACGACAGATCCAGCGCGTGAGCGAGCAAGCATCCCCCCCAGGTGGCGCGCGCAGCTGGACATACCCGTCAAGCGGGACGAAGGCGGAGAATTGATCAGTGGCAGCTCGATCAATTCTCCGTTTTCATTTCAAAAACTGGGGAAGAATTTAGCGCAATCCGCGCACAGATATAGGGACGAGGCCAACAGTGGCACGTAGGTTCAGAGGCGAAAGCGACCATAAGGTCGATACGAAGGGGAGGGTGTCGATACCAGCCTCTTTTCGTCGT
>JAOEQC010000083.1 GCA_028388995.1 Ascidiaceihabitans sp.
TCTGTGTTGTTTTGGCCCGCCAGGAAGGTATTCTTGTAACGTCTTGTTTGGTTGATTTTGGATCATCAGGCGCACCTATTTTTACTTTTAAAGAGGGGAAGGCGCATATCATTTCTGTGGTTTCAGCCAAGGCTGAAGTGGACGGTGAAAAGGTTTCATTGGGCACAGCTCTTGGTGCACCACTTGCACGATTGCGTGCGGAATTGGTTGCCCAGAAAGACCGCGAAAGAGTTTTGGTAAATGGGACGCGTCGCGATACAGGCGCGAAATTTGTCAAGCCATGAAGAAATTTTTGATTGCATGTTTGCTATGTCTAAGCGTAGATTTTGCACAGGCAGACAGTACCAATCTAAAGAAATTAAAAACCCAAAATCAGGCGCGTGGTTGGCAAGCTGTTGGTCGTCTCGACATCGCCAACAGTGGGTTTTGTTCGGGCACATTGCTCGCCCCAGATTTGGTTTTGACCGTAACGCACTGCGTTTATAATCGCACCACAGGCGTGGCTTATACGCCCAAGGACTTCGTTTTCCGTGCAGGTTTGCGCGAAGGAAAATTAGCTGCAGAGCGCCGTATTGTCGCGTGGCTGCCCACGCCGGTTACGCACCAATGGGGCCGCTTTCAGCGAAGAACGTCAACCATGATGTAGCGTTATTAAAGCTGAGCAGCCCGATCCCGTTTTCCGAAATGGATCCCTTCGCGCTACATACGGATGTGGTTAAAAATGGACCTGTTAGCGTGGTGTCCTATGGGCACGCCGATGCGCAATCTTGACAGCGTGAATGCCAGATGATGGATCGCCAAGACAACGTGCTGATCTTTGACTGTGACGTGACCTATGGTTCCTCAGGCGCGCCTGTGTTTTCCCACCCCAATGGCTGGGGGCGTATGGTCTCTGTTGTCTCTGGGATGACCATGATCAACGGTAAGAAGGTTGCCCTTGGGATGTATCTGCCGCCATTAATTCCGGACCTAAAATTGGAACTTCGTTCGACGTCATACACCCCCTCTGTCACGGCTTCGCCAAAGGTGCGTCGCATAGGTGTTGGCAAGACACGCAATGATACGGGTGCGAAATTTACCAAACTCAGTGGGTCTTGAACCCACAAAATTCCTCCCCACATTAATGTTATCGGAACGCCTAATACTGGGTTTTGATATTAAACTTGGCCCGTCCGCTACAGGAGGGTCCGACATGAAATCGCTCATCTGTGAGGATATTAAACTATGCGTACTTTTGATTTTGCACCGCTACACCGCGCCACTGTTGGCTTTGACCAAATCGCTGATATGATGGATCGCGTGCTGACGAACGATGCACCCCAAAACAGTTACCCACCCTACAACATCGAAAAAACGGATGACGATGCGTATCGCATATCTATCGCGGTGGCTGGGTTCTCAGAGCCGGATTTGAATGTTGAAGTGCGGGAAAATTCCCTGATCGTTGTGGCCAAAAAAGCTGACGAAAATGAGGATAAGAAATACCTCCATCGTGGTATTGCCACACGTGCGTTTGAACGGCGGTTCCATTTGGCCGATCATGTTCGGGTCAAGGGAGCCAGCCACGCCGATGGAATGCTGCATATCGACCTGACGCGTGAAGTGCCGGAAGCGCTGAAACCACGGCGCATTCAGATTGCCAGCCAGAACGTGATTGCAAAGGATGTGGTCGACGCCAAAGCCGTCAACTGATCAAACGAAAGGCCCGCTGAAACCAGCGGGCCTTTTTACGTTTTGCCGTTAGGGAATACGTTACACTGACATGCAGATGTATTTCATTTCCATGAATTCTTCGATGCCGTGATGGCTGCCTTCGCGGCCCAAACCAGATTGTTTAATCCCACCAAATGGCGCAACTTCGGTTGAGATGATGCCAGTGTTCACACCGACAATCCCGTATTCCAATTCTTCGGCTACCTTGTGAACTCGGCTTAGATCAGAAGCGTAGAAATACGCGGCCAGACCAAAAATCGTGTCGTTGGCCATCGCGATGACATCATCCACATCGTCGAATTTGAACAACGGCGCGAGAGGCCCGAATGTCTCTTCTTGGGCGACCTTCATGTCTTGGGTAACGCCAGTCATAACAGTTGGCTGATAGAAGCTGCCGCCGTATTCATGGGCTGCACCACCGGTCAAAACGGCACCGCCATTGGCAAGGATATCATCAAGGTGTTCTTGCACCTTTGCCACCGCATTTGGGGTGATCATCGGGCCAGTCGTGACGGCCGCGTCAAAGCCATCGCCAACGTTCAAGGCTTCAACCGCGACCTTCAGTTTCGCAGCGAATGCGTCGTAAACGCCGGACTGAACGTAGATGCGGTTTGCGCAGACGCAGGTCTGACCGGCGTTGCGGAATTTGCACATCATTGCGCCCTCAACCGCCGCGTCTAGGTCAGCGTCGTCGAATACGATGAAAGGTGCGTTACCGCCCAATTCCATTGAGCATTTCATTACCTGTTGTGAGGCTTGAGCCAAAAGGATACGGCCTACTCCAGTAGACCCTGTAAAGGTCAATTTACGTACAATCGGGTTTTCGCAAAACTCTTGTCCTGTGCTTGGCGCATCAGATGTTGTGACCACTTGGAACACACCGGAAGGTATGCCAGCACGCTCTGCAAGCACCGCAATCGCGGTGGCAGATAATGGTGTTAACTCCGCCGGGCGCGCAATGAATGCGCAACCTGCGGCAAGTGCTGGGGCAGCCTTGCGGGTGATCATTGCATTCGGGAAATTCCACGGTGTTATGGATGCAGCAACGCCTATGGGTTGCTTCAAAACGGTTATGCGTTTGTCACGCTGGTGACCCGGAATGGTTTCGCCATAAATACGTTTTGCTTCTTCGGCAAAAAACTCAATAAACGATGCGCCGTATGCGATTTCGCCTTTGGCTTCTGCCAATGGTTTGCCCATTTCTGCAGTCAGGATAATGCCAAGGTCGTCTTGGTTTTCCATCATTAGATTGAACCACGTGCGCATAACTGCGCTGCGTTCTTTGGCAGACCATTTGGCCCATTCCTTTTGCGCGACTTCTGCTTTGGCAATGGCAACTCCAACTTGTTCGCGGCTTAAATCTGCAACTTGGGCAACCACATCGCCACGGGCTGGATTGGTCACGTCAAACGTGCCTTTGTCTCCGTCAATCCACTCACCGCCCACATAAGCGCGGGTCTCAAACAGCGTAGGATCGCCTAGCTTTGTCTTCAGGTTCGTTGTCGTTTCCAGCATTTCATGTTCTCCTGAGATTGAGTGAACAGGGAAAGCAACTAATGTGGTACTTGTCCAGACGAATTGATGAGGGTGATATGACTGATCTAAGTGACGCATACGCGAACGGTGCCTACATCGACGGGGCTGCACTGTACCCACCACGCTGGGATGCCGCGTCAAAGGCACTTCGAGAGGCGCTAGGAGACCGCGCCGAACTGGGCATTCCTTATGGCCCCTCACAACGTCAAGCATATGATTTTTTCCAACCAGAACAGTCCGCTAAGGGAACGTTGATCTTTGTGCATGGTGGCTATTGGCGGATGTTTGATCGCGACATTTGGTCGTTCCTTGCCGAGGGCGCGCTGGCGCGGGGGTGGGCGGTAGCGATGCCATCATATGATTTGTGTCCACAAGTTGGGATCGCAATGATAACCCAACAAATTGCGCAGGCAGTTCAGCATATTGCCGGATGCACAGAGGGGCCGATCAGTTTAGCGGGGCATTCCGCTGGTGGGCATCTCGTGGCGCGGATGGTGGCACCGGGAATGTTGCCCGCGGCAGTGATGGACCGGTTGCAGCACGTGGTGCCCATTTCTCCCCTGAGTGATTTGGAGCCGCTGTGTCAAACGGACATGAATGCATACTTTCAAATGGACGCAGGTATGGCACGGGCAGAAAGCCCGATGTTGCAACCAGCCCCTCAAACCAAAGCAACGGTTTGGGTTGGCAGCGATGAGCGACCTGCTTTCCTTGACCAAGCAATGTGGTTGGCGGACGCGTGGCAATGCGATCAGGTTGTGGCGCAGGGCAAGCACCATTTCGATGTGATCGATACGTTGGCTGATCCAGACGGTGACATTTTGTCAGTTCTGATAGTGGAATAAGTCACAGCCCTTTCAATGCCACATTGATTTTGCAACAGTGTGAATGAAGTCCAGGGCTGGGTAATGTAAGTGGGCATTACATTGCCTATATCATTGGTAAGCTTTTCAAAGATCGGAGAATTGAATGGATTAGTTGAGCCGATCATTAAGGCGCGTGGTGTCGATGGCACTGCGATCCTGCGTCAAAAGATGGATTTCATTTTGATCGGTACCATTGCCGATCAGGGTATCGACCTTAGCCAAACCAGCCGTCGTTATATGCGCCGGTTGGCCCGCGAAAAGGCGCATCTTTTGCCAGAGAGTTATACCGCCCTGAGCAAGCCGGTGGCATGGGCTAAACATGGGGGCGCGTGGCCGTTGATCACCCCGCGTATTTTTATACGCTTCGGGCGGCGGAACATGGCGATATTGGATTGGTGAATATGTTATTGGCGCAGTTGTGCATGGCTGACATTCGCCAGTTTTTCATCTGCCACAAGGAGTTATTTTACACCACTTACACAGGCTGGCCCGAGACGAAAAAAGACTACGTTGCGCGTTTCCTTGGGCGCGAGTACCAAGTGGACAAGGCGGGTACGCGTGCTGCACTGTTTGGCCATGAGGCCAGCATGGAAATGGACACCGATCAAGCGAAAGAAGATTTGATTGCACGTGTTGGCCCTTGGGGCGCTGTTAGGAGATGTTAGATGTTTGCACTCGCACGCCTCTTGGTTATGGGCTTTATAGTATTGACAATCGTCTATGTGTGCCTGTTGTTTTATTCCCGCGCTGTGCGCCGTGGTAAGCTGAAGGCGCAGTGGAACCTTGAGCAGATGGACGATGCCACAAAGGTTGGTGATCGCGATGAATATATTCGAGAGGGCCTTGAAGAATACGATGGCTCTGTGCGTCGTAAACTGGTCTTGGGCGTTTATATCATTCCGACGGTGCTGGTTGCCGTCATCATTTATCTTACGAATTTTGCCTAAGGGGGCACAGACATGACCTATCTCAAGTGGTTCCTGATCATCACATTCTGGACCTTTGTTGCGGCGTTCTTTCATTACACGCTGCCCCAAAAAGATATCGTGCGGATTACCGATACTTATGAAAAGCGGATTGATTTCGGTGAGAACTCGATCTTCTGGGCCTCTGCCGATATGGGCAATGCGAGCACGGCTGTGAACCGCGACATTTTCTTTATCCAAACCAAGTTGGCCAAAAGCGGTGAAGTGATGGTGTACCGTAATGAAGATACAGATTGGGGTTGGCCACCGTATTTCAAGTTCGACACAACGAACCTGCAAGCCGAAGCCAGCGATCTGAAGTCAGCGGCTGAGGCACCGCAGTATGCGATGATCAAAAACTATGGCTGGCGCAATGAATTTCTGTCGATCTTCCCAAATGCGATTTCTGTAAAAGTGGTCGATGGGCCGAATGCGTCCAAAGGCTGGCCAATCCTGAACACCCTGATTTTGACCTTGTTTGCGGCCGTTAGCTATTTCATCCTTGTTCGCTGGCGTCG
>JAOEQC010000084.1 GCA_028388995.1 Ascidiaceihabitans sp.
GTTAATGTGAACCTCAGTGTGCTGGATGCGGCAGAACAGCAATCTCTGTCAGAACCTATTGCGGTTCTTTTGCCCGGTCGTCGCTTCTTTGACCCGATGGCGGCTGCCATTATTGAACAGCGGCGAGATTTGTTGTGGTCGCGTGAAAACGCTGAACGAATTTCGCAAATCCTTCGTGCCATTAGCCATCGTCCAGAAGACATATTTCGCAAAGAGGTGATGCAACTTCGTCTTCGAAAGTTGATAAAGCAACTTGAGACATGGAATGCATTGGATCGCCTGACGACTGACGCACAGGAGGAGCTGGCTGAAGAACTTTGGGCATTGGCCGTCGAGCTTGAAGAAGGTGACTTAGAGGATGGTTTAGAGTGGATGCGTCAAGCGCAAGAGCGATTGAACCAAGCGATGCGAGATGGAGCGACCAATACTGAAATTGCAGAGCTTATGCAGGAATTGCGCCGCGCAACCGAAGAGTATTTGAAACAGCTTCAGCAGCAACAATCCCAAGAGACTGATAAACCTCCCCAAGAGGGCGGGAACGCCTCACAGATGTCTCAAGACGACCTACAGCGCATGATGGACCGCATCCAAAAACTGATGGAGCAAGGGCGGATGGCTGAGGCAGAAGAGGCTCTAAAAGAACTGCAAGAGATGATAGAGAACATGCGGGTTTCTGAGGGTGAGGGTCAAGACGGTGACACCGCAGGAGAACAAGCCATGGAAGGTTTGTCCAATACCATGCGCGAACAACAAGGGCTGAATGATCAGGCATTCCGTGATCTGCAAGAACAGTTCAACCCCAATTCTCAAGCTGGTGAAAACGACGACAATGTGGGACGCAATGGTGGACAGGGCGAGGGTGAAAGCCACGAAGGTAATGGCGGTGAAGGCAGTGGTGATGGCGCGGCCAGAACCCCATCTGGTCAAGAGGACAGCCTCGCTGATCGCCAACAAGCTTTGCGTGATGAACTTGAGCGTCATCTGAATGCACTGCCGGGTGAAGGCACTCCCGAAGGGGATGCAGCACGCGAGTCCTTAGACCGTGCTGGACGTGCGATGGAGAATGCAGAGCGTGAATTGCGCCAAGATAAATTGGGCGAGGCGATTGATAGCCAAGCGCAGGCGATGGAAGCGCTACGTGATGGCCTGCAATCCTTAGCCGAAGCAATGGGAGAGAGCCAGGGGAGCCAAAATTCAGATCAGGGGAAACAAGAAGCAAATGGCAAATCCATGGACCCGCTAGGGCGGGGACAAGGTGATAGCGGTGTGGACCCAGATGCTGAAGGCAACACTTCTGATGCAGAGGTGTATCGTCGGGCGCGCGATCTGCTTGCAGAAATTCGCCGCAGATCTGTCGAAGGCGAACGCCCCGAAGCTGAGTTGGATTACCTAAAGCGTCTTATAGATCGCTTCTGAACTTACCCGTTGTTTTGGGACGCTGCCGTTGCATCCAGCCATTTTGCAAGACCTTGCAATTGACCGTCTAACCATGTGCGACCTTGATCGACAATGGAGACATAATTGCTAAGTAATGGATCAACTTTTGGTACTACTTTAGCAATGTCCGGCGCAAAAATATAGATCGCTGCCAATACAATCGCGATCAGAACGCCTGTGATGAATCCAAACTTAAACCCGCGCTTCTTTTTGATAGGGGTGCCACCGTTTTCATCGACAGCAAACTGGCGATCATTGGTTGAACGAAGGGTTGAATTGATTTCTTCGATATCAGGCAAACGATCACGGCGTGATCCTAGAGCTGCTGCAGACGAATTGGCTTCGATCTTTTCGCCGCGCATACGGGCCATACGTTCACGCGCTTCGCGTGCACCTCCATCGTCAACGCTGTCGTCGAATCCTAGATCGGGTTGGCTTTTGAGGCCTGTGTTTTCTTGGTCAAGGATTTCTGCTTCATGCTCGGCCTCTTGGCGCAGAATATCTGCGACTACGGGATCAATTTTTTTCCGCTGTGGCTGGGTCGAAATTTCAACGCGCTCTTCGTTTTTTGGAATAGCTTCTGCAGCCACTTCTTCTTTGGTTGGGGGCGTGTGATCGGGGTGGTGTTGAAACCACGTTTGACCACAATTAGAACACTGAACATCACGCCCTTCGGTTGGAACAACCTCTGTTGGCACCTCGTATTGCGCATCGCAATTTGGACATATCAGCCGCATTTTTTATTTTGACCCCCGTCAATTCCTTGAAACTTAACATATGTTGCGACGAATGGGCATAAAAGTGCTATTTGTGGTCAACGGCTTAGAGGCGGTGGATTGCAACGGGACCGATGCACAGGCACAACAGGTCCAATTAATTGGGGAACCCCCGTGATTGAGTTAGAAAATGTTGCTTATAGCTATGGTGGTGGCGAGTTGCTGTCCGATATTTCTATTAAGTTGGCACTAGGGTCGTTCTATTTTTTGACCGGTCCGTCAGGCGCTGGAAAAACAACCCTTCTAAAGCTATGCTATGGCGCGTTGTTGCCAACCGCTGGACGAGTTCGGATTATGGGTAATGATGTTCGCAATCTTGATCGTGATGGCGTTGCCATGATGCGGCGCATTGTTGGTGTTGTGCATCAAGATGTTAAGTTTTTGGATCACCTGCCTGTTGCAGACAACATTGCGCTGCCGCTCACAGTATCTGGTCGTCAAAACGAAGCAGGCGGTGCGGATTTGGGCGAGCTGCTGGCACGAGTTGGTCTGAACCACCGTTCAGCGGGATTGCCGCCAGAGTTGTCTGGTGGGGAGCGCCAACGTGCTGCTCTAGCTCGGGCTGTCATTATGTCGCCAGATGTTGTGTTGGCAGATGAACCCACAGGGAACGTCGATTTGGAGATGTCCCAGCGGTTATTGAAGTTGTTAATTGAACTAAATAAAATGGGCAAAACGGTTTTGATCGCAAGGCACGATCTATCTCTTATTCGTGCCGCTAAATCGGAAGTCCAAGCGCGTGTATTACGGATTTCAAACCGACGATTGCAATTGGCAGGGGCAGATTTGTGAAGTTTACTGTTTCAGAGATGCGTTCCCTTCTTGCTGGCGACAAGCAAGCTGATCGCGTTGTTCCGTCTTCTGGCTTTACAGCACAACTTACTTTGTTTGCTGCAGGTGCGATGGCCTTTTTGGCTGTTTTCGCGTCGGCACTGTCACTCGCATCTGGCCGCTTGGCCGCCCGTTGGGGCGATGAGTTGGCCCGCACATCTACAATTATGATCGTGGCACCTGTGGGTGAACGCGCAATTCAAACTGATGCAGCGTTACGAGTTTTAGAAACGACAGCGGGCGTGGAAACCGCGCGTGCTTTGACGGACGCAGAGCAACAAGCGTTGCTATCACCATGGTTTGGATCAGGAATTGATTTGCGTAGTTTACCTGTTCCACGGTTGATCGAAGTGGTCGAAAATCCATCTGGTTTTGACGCAGAAGGCCTGCGGCTTCGGCTTGCGGCCGAAGTACCGGCAGCGTTTTTAGATGATCACACCCGCTGGTGTGCCCCATTGGTACAAGCGGCAAATCGCCTACGTTTGTTGGGTTGGGTCGCAATTCTTTTGATTGGTGCTGCAGTTGGCGCGATGGTAACTTTGGCAGCCAATGCAGCCCTTGCAGCGAATGCACAGGTCGTTGACGTTTTGCGCTTGGTTGGTGCGACAGACCGCTATATCGCTGAAGCGTTTATTCGGCGGTTTACCATCCGTGCCTTTATTGGTGCTGCTGTTGGTATGATTTTGGGAATGCTCGCCGTGCTATTACTGCCTTCAGTAAGTAACGACGCAGGCTTCCTTACTGGACTGGGTTTTCAAGGAGTAGGGTGGCTTGCACTTTTGTTGATCCCTGTGATGGCTGGGGGCGTTGCATTGATCGCGACGCGCATCGTCTCACAAAAAGCGTTGGAGGCGCTTAGCTAATGATACGTTGGTTTGTTTCGCTGATTTTTATGATCCACATTTACTTCATGATGGTTGTGATCGGGTTGCTTTGGGGTCCCTACGCGTTACTTTCGCCCGAGGGTGCGAGGGCAGGGGCTAAAGCCTATAGCCGTTATGTTTTCTGGTTGTCGCGCTGGATGTTGGGTTTGCGCGTCGAAGTGCGCGGTCCGATCCCAAGTGGTGAGGTTATCATTGCCGCAAAGCATCAGTCGTTCTTGGACATCATGATGATCTTTACGGCATTGCCGACGGCTAAATTCATTATGAAACGCGAAATTCTTTGGACCCCAGTTATCGGACTATACGCCCGTCGTTTGGGATGCGTTCCTGTTGCGCGCGGCAAGCGCGGTGCTGCGATCACCAAGATGGTGAAAGATGTCGAAGCCGGGCATGCGTTGCCGGGTCAGTTGATTATCTATTCGCAAGGCACGCGTTTGGCCCCCGGCGTTAAGGCACCTTACAAGGTGGGAACCGCCGTTTTATACAACCAACTGAAGCAGGAGTGTGTGCCTGTGGCGACGAACACAGGTGTTTTTTGGCCGCGCACAGGTGTTCTGCGCAAGCCGGGACTAGCTGTCGTTGAGTTTCTGCCGATCATCCCTGTTGGTCTAAATAGGGACGCATTCATGTCAGTTTTGGAAGAGGTTGTTGAAACTAAATCCAATGAGCTGATGGTAGAAGGCGGATTTGATCCATCATGAATTGGATCAAGGACATAGCATCCCTTGAAGGTCGCTATGGATCCTCGGGTGATGCGTCCTTGCGTAAGGTGGCAACACGGATGACCCCGCTTTACCGCAAGTGGATAATGGCATCGCGATTGTGCGTGCTGTCTACTGTGGGTCCTGATGGCACGGACGGCAGCCCGCGTGGCGATGATGGCCCTGCAGTCAAAGAACTTGATGAACACACATTAGCGATGCCAGATTGGCGTGGAAACAACCGCTTGGATTCGTTGCGCAATATTGTCGTCGATGGGCGAGTGTCACTGATGTTTGTCGTTCCTGGATCGAACAATGTTGTACGGGTAAATGGAATTGCGCGCCTAACTGATGATATTGAATTGCGGGCGCAGTTTGAACGTAAGAACATCCAACCAGCCACCATAATTGTCATCAAAATTGCAGAGATTTACAGCCAATGTGCGCGTGCTTTTATGCGTGCGGGTACATGGTCACACGATGATGCAGAAGGATTGCCAACTGTAGGGGAAATCCTCGCAGAGATGACTGATGGCGAAGTTGGTGGTCTTTCTTATGACGCAGAATGGGGCGGGCGAGCGGCCAAGACAATGTGGTAAGGCCTGAATGCACCTGAGATGTAAAAAGGCGGGCTATTGGCCCACCTTTCGGTTTTAGGAACAGTAATTAGGCGTGAATAGCGCCATCACCACAAGCCAAGGCTGCTTCGCGCACGGCTTCTGAATAAGTAGGGTGGGCGTGGCATGTCATTGCCAGATCTTCGGCAGATGCGCCAAATTCCATTGCGACGCAAACTTCATGGATTAAATCGCCAGCCGCAGGGCCGATAATGTGGGCCCCAAGGATGCGATCGGTATCTTTGTCCGCTAGGATTTTTAC
>JAOEQC010000085.1 GCA_028388995.1 Ascidiaceihabitans sp.
GCCCTAAGACCTTCCGTGTGGCTGCTGAGAGGTCATGCAATTACTTGATTGGTCTATGTGGGAACAAGCAGTTGTCAGATTACACACGCCAAGATGCGCTTCAATTCAGGGATTGGCTTGTTGCTCGTGGACTTACTGGCTCCAGTATTACCCGTAACTTCTCTTATCTTAAGGCTGTCATTAACTTTGCTTTATCAGAGTATGCCTTAGACGTGCGTAACCCCTTCATAGGTGTTTATCATGATCGAAGTGCTGGGGTCTTAGTTCGTAAGCCAATACCAATAGATGATATTCGAAATATTCAATCGGAGTGTCATGCAATCGACGACGATATGCGGTGGTTGATAGCCTTAATCTCCGACACTGGAATGAGGCTGGCTGAAGGGGCAGGGCTGCTTAAGCAAGACTTTATTGGGCTTGATACTGATCTGCCGTATGTTTGTATTACCAAGCATCCTTCGCGTAATCTCAAGACTGCCAGTAGCGAACGTAAGATACCCTTGGTCGGCGAAGCGTTGTGGGCGGCTAAACGCATAGTGGAGACAGATAACTCATCAGACTTTGCCTTTCCAAGGTATAACAGAGGATCAGCTACAGCAGCTAATTCAGCGAGTGGAGCACTTAATAAATGGTTGAAACAGTATGTCCCTGATGGATGCACGATGCACAGCTTCAGACACTCAATGCGAGACAGATTGAGGGCAGTACAATGTCCATCAGATATTACAGACCAAATAGGTGGTTGGACGACTGATGGTGTGGGGCAGGGATATGGTTCAGGCTACCCAATGAGTGTGCTGAGGGAGTGGTTAGTAAAAGCTAATTAACGATTTGGTTGTTGTTTCATTTTGGGTGTGTAGAAAATTCTATTTAAGGTGGATTGTCATTTTTTATTAACCACTAATTTTAATTTAAACCCACCAATTAGGTTCGGGTTGGATAGTTTTTTCAATATGTATTTTTCTTAAAATATTAATATGAGAATTTATCGCCATCCTGTCGCTTGAGTAACGTTTCACTGATTCCACATTACCTTGAGATGGATTTCTAAATTCCTGCGTCCATGCTGCTAAATGCCAGAGTATTGGCACAAACGAGATGCCCGCCTCAGTTAAATAATACATTTTTTTCTGAATATGTTCTTCTGATCGTTCAACTTGCAGTAAATTCAGATGTAACATTTGTTTTAATCGAGACGACAAGGAACCAGTTGAAATACCCTCCTCGTTGTTATTAATTATATCGTTGAAAGTTCTCCTATCAAACAAGGCTATATCCCGAATGATTATGGGTATCCATTTGTCTGCCAATAAAAAAGAGGCGAGCCCAATTGGACACATTTTTTCTTCTACGTATCCTTGATCAAGCATTGTTATTATCAGGCTCCCAAATCCACTTTAGTTTTTGTATTGCATTTGAAGAAAACTTAATCAAACCGATTGCCTAGTCAGTCACAAAAATATTTGAGACGCGCTGCTAATTTGCATGAGCGACTAATGGCAAAAAACTCCCCGTTTTGCAGCACAAAAGTAGGCCAACACTTACCTTCTCGATCTCGGCTACCTTGGTCTGTAAAAGGCAAAACAGGGGCTAGCTGCGGATTTGAAATGGGTGGAAATAAATAAAACATAATTTTTCTGAAAATATTTAAATTCGTTATATTGTATTATTTGAGAGCGCTTGTTGTGTAGTTGTGTTCTGAAAGTTGATTGAGGAAGTGTATTATGTCTGGAAAAATAACGGTTATTGCTGCTGAATCTGAGGTGCATTTCGAAGCAGCACGATATCTTTGCCGTGATTGGGTTAATTGGCAATTAAAGGTTTTTCCTGAAAAAAAAGATATAATACTAAGCGTTTTTGATCCTATCGAGTATGCAAAAACTTTAGAAAATTTGCCATCTATCCATGCCCGGCCAAAGGGAGCAATTATTTTGGCGAGCCTTGATGGCGATTATGTTGGATGTGTTATGTACCAAGAAATGGCCCCCAAATTGGCCGAAGTAAAACGCTTATTTGTAGCTGAGAGCGGGCGCGGACATGGCGTTGGTCACATACTTTTGACCGAAATGTTTCGGCATATGAAAAATGATGGCTATGAGCGAACACAATTCAGTTCGGCGCGGTTCTTGACACACGCTCGTGACCTTTATGAAAAGGTTGGTTTTGAAGAAATTCCGTTGCCGCAAGATATCCCTGACGAATTAGCTGAAACAGTTTATTTTATGGAAAAAGCGTTGAATGTTACGCAGAATCAAAGCTCAACTTTAACGGATAATGCGGTCTGGGATGGTATATTTGGTAAGCGAAATTGACCTTATTGGATGAAAAGCATTTTTGACCCCACCCATTTGTAAGAACTGATCCATTAAAGGCGTAAAAACGGCTGAGTGTGTCTAATAACACTATAAACCCTCGAATATTCTTATGTCTCTGTTTGCGCCTCCGTCTAAAGCAGCGAGTGCTTTCTGATACTGTGGGCTTTCGTAGGCAGCTAAGGCTAATTCGTATGACTGGAACTCAATTATAACAGTGCTTTGTTCTATGCCGTTTTCACGAACTGATAGGTTTGAGCCTGGCTTCGCCATGACGATCACCTGTCCGCCAGCCAGTTCCAGAGCATCTCTCGCCAAAAGGTTATATGCCGCTTTTTTAGCTGCATTTGCTTCACTCCTGTGAGCGCTTAGTATGTATCCTTTGGGCATTGGGACTCCTTTTGTAATTGATGGCATCCTGTAGTTTTAACTATAAAATGCAATTATTTTAGTATGTATCCATGCCATAATAGTATTTTCTGTGATACGGTCACGTCTTGTACGTTAAAGGCGTAACAGGGGGCTGGGTGTGGGGTTTTGATGGCTGTGTGGCGCTGTAGGAACGCCATCTCTATTCACGCACCAATTTTAAGCTAAACCGTGCCGCTGCTCTGGCTGAGTGGCGTCAATTGTTGACCGAATAGATTTAGGCTGTGGGAGCAATCCGATGCTATGTTTCAATTGTTTGATGGCACGCGTCTCGTGTCGTCAAACATTTTTATTGTAATTATATCAAACTATTATTTAGAAATAGAGACAACTAAATCTGCGTCAATCAAGATGTTTTCATGCTTATATTTATTTCTTACTGGCATGATCACATTTTTACTCCACTCATTCATTGCATCGATTGCGTCATCACCTGTGGCTGAAACAAATGCAGTCATTCTGGTGGGATCATTGCGATCTTTATTAATATCGACTGAAATCTTGTTTGTAATTGACGGATTTTTCCATTCAAGCCACATTTGCTTCAATTCTTCAATAAAAGCATCATTATCTTCTTCCGACGTAAACTTATTGACGTTTAATCGCTTTATTCCATTCATTAGATTGCTCCAATTTGGGTTAAACCAGCAGGTAGTGGCTATCTCGGTACTAACACCACTGCCTCTCTCCAGTCAGCCCAATGTGAACCGTAATATGTGGCGGAGAAGCACACCCCTCTCGCAATATCTTCTTTTGACACTTACGACCCGCTAAAAGAGAAAACAGTGAATTCGTAGGGTCTTATTTTATGTGAAATAATGTTACTTCACCTTCTTCAACAACAACGCCATCCATCAAATGTCCATTTTCTGCCATACGCCTCGTGCGTTCCTCAACTGATCTATCAAATGCAGCTTTGTCTTCATAAATTGATGTTAACGAAGCGGTTAGTGGGCCAGTTCTTACTGAAACAAGTAATTGAGCTTCGGGAAATCCAGCAGGTGCTGTTGACGCGTAATTTGCTTGAAGCTCGTCTGCGGCCTCTTCTGAAGCAAACGTGATTGTGTTTATCCGAGCATAGGTCATTATTTTAATATCCCTTAATTATTTTGTGTCTCAACACGATGAGCGAACAAAAAGATAAGCTGGCGTATCGCTTTGAGTAGTAGAGCATTTCGATTGGCTCAACGTAATTAACGCTGCATAACTGGCGTTACTTCGTAGTGACCCATCTCTAAAACTGGATCAAAAGCAGCATCAATTTGTTCAAAACTATCTGCTTCAACAACCATATAACCCTTATGCTAAAGTCTGTTTACGTAATTTGCGTGAATCTTAAGCCCGTGGTCTGGTAAACTTCTGAGCGTATTTTTCCACAGCGGCCCTCTTTCAGGATCATGGGTTTGGCAAGTTGAATAGTCGTGCGTCATTGTTATCATAAATAACATTTATTTATCCTTTTAGTGACTGCGAAGTTCTTTCAAAATTAAGTCAGTTGAAGAGTGCAAAGACTATTATTCGACAGTGCTATGAAGCAGGTCACCGCTCAGCGCTATTGTGTGTCGATTGATCGCATCAAATTTTTGTAGAAGATGCCGTTGACCATCCAACCAATTCACACCATCAGCCGCATCTTGAGCAAGTATTTCTGAATTTCTTATCACAATTGCATGAAGCTCATCACTTGATTGCATCAAATGAAAAATACGGTGCTTTGTCTCATTAAAAGCAGTAATATTCGCTGTAAATTCTTCAAAACATTCAGGTTTAGGTTTGAACCTAATGATGGATAGTTTTTGCATAATTTGTCCAATTAAAGTTGATACTCTTTGAGTAATGGTCCCGTTGGTCATATGAATTATTTCTCAGACTCATCTATTCGTATGCGAGCTTAGGACGGACGAAATTGTCTTGTGAGAGTAGTCTACCTTTGATTAAGACAAAGAAGGACTACGCAGTTTTTTGATGAAAACTTACGAATTAACGCTGCTCCAGGCTCCAAAATTTTTGGTTGAAACTGTGACTTCATAGCCAATAAACTCGACATCGCCATTCACCCAGCCGTCATGGCCTGGAGCAAATGTATATGCGTCACCTGCATGTACTGTGATTTCAGTTCCATCATCATGGGCAACAGTCATCGAGCCTTGAATGACAACGCCAACATGAGCCGCTTGGCAACTGTGACCGCCCACCAAAGGCTTGACACATTCTGACCATTTCCAGCCCGGTTGAAGAACCAATTTTGTAGCTGTTGCCACACCCAAATCGACTGAAGCAGAATGAGTTTTATCGGGTTCTTTTAACACATCTGGATTGCTGAAAGACTTACTCGCTAGTGAATTTGACATTTAGACTTCTCCAAAGATTTATTAAAATAAACCTATGCTCTTTTGATTTTCAGTCCAGTCTAAATGTTAAACTAGTTTTGGCAGAAGAGATTTTTAGTTTCTTGTGTCAGCCTTTCTGTTGGCACTGTCAGATTAAA
>JAOEQC010000086.1 GCA_028388995.1 Ascidiaceihabitans sp.
ATTGTGCTGCTGATTTTCGTCCTACACGCCCAAACACACACTTTGGTAGACTTGTTGGTGCGTTGAGCCGTAGTGTTGTGATGAGGAGCAGGACATGCGGCAGCTGCGCGATGACACACATCTGATACTGGACGGCGAGGTGCGAGTGTATCGCCGTGAGCGCAGCAAGCGCTGGCAGGCAGCCTTTGTGATTGATGGGCACACCATACGCATCAGCACTGGAAAGCGCAATTTGGCTGAGGCCAAGGAGTATGCCCGCGATACATTCCTCGAGTATAAGTTCCGTCACAAGAACGACCTGCCTGTTGTGACCAAGAAGTTCAGCGACGTTGCAATGTTGGCCATCGTGGATATGCGCAAACAGCTGGATGCTGGCTTAGGGCGTAATGTGTTTGCAGATTACATCGTGTGCATTGAGCGCTACCTCATACCTTTCTTTGGAGCACAGTTCGTCACATCAATCGACTACCAAAAAATCCAAGACTTCTATGAGTGGCGGCGTGCAAAGATGGGGCGTGAGCCAAAGGCAAGCACGCTTAATACTCATAACTCAGCCATGAACCGTGTGTTTGAAGAAGCCGTGGCGCGGGGCTTTATCGCGCACAAGAGCGTGCCATTGATGGTAAATCGTGGTGAGAAGAGTGAGCGCCGCCCAGACTTCACCCACGAAGAATACGCCACACTGATCCGCAAGATGCCAAGCTGGATCAACTCAGGCAAAGCAGGCAAACCCACCGATATGCGCCACCTTATGCGTGACTACGTATTGATCATGGCAAATACGGGCATGAGGCACGGCACGGAAGCGCTTAACCTCAAGTGGAAGCATGTGACACTGTTTGAGGAGAAAGACCTCCAGTATTTGGAGATGAGTGTCACAGGTAAAACTGGGCGCAGGGATATCATCTGCCGCAGTGGGACCATCAATTACCTCAAGCGCATCCACGAGTGCAGTGAAGATATACGACACATCACGTTTGAAGACTTACTGAAACAGCGTGTTGATTTGCCTGTGTTTCGGTTGCCCGATGGAACGGTCTCTAAGAACATCCACCAGACGTTCCGCAAGTTCGTCACAGACGCAGGGCTCATCACATGCCCGCGTACAAACCAGAACCGCACGCTGTACAGTCTGCGCCACACCTACGCGACCTTTGCCCTACTAAACGACGGTATGGATATACACGCACTAGCAATACAGATGGGCACATCAATTGGCATGATTGAGCGCCACTACAGCCATCTTACGCCGCGCCTCAAAAAGGATATGCTCACGGGCAAGCGGTATGAGTTGTCGCGAGATGAGTTTGAAGATCAGCATGACACTAATGAGTGATAGCGAACAACACGTTTGGCGGATAGCAGACGTTCGCTGCGGTTTGGATAGAGGTCCGCTGTGCGGACGAAGTAGCCGTACACTGAGCATGGATCGACGTCAGGGGTGACCAATAGAAATTAGCGCCCAAAGAGATAGACTATTGATCTGTCGCTTGGAGTAATTCTCGAAGGTTTAGGGTTTGAGCGGGCCGATCACGGAAATCGAGGGCCGAGTTTAGATCGACGAGGTGGCTTTGCATCAGTTCTTCGGCGTTTTGTTCGTCCCCATCGGCAATTGCCTGCACCAGTGCATGATGAGCGTGGCTTTCGCAAAGCGCACTTTCGCGACGCCAATAGAGCGCGATGACCAGCGAGGAGCGCGCGATCAATGTTTCGATAAAACGCCCAATCGTGTCCTGATCGGCAATCCGTGCGATTTCGATATGGAAGCGCCCTGACAGGTTCAGCGCGCGACCATTGTCACCCGCATCCAAAGCGGCATGTTCTTTGGCGATGTGATCTTTTAAAATTTCAATGTCACTTGGGGTGGCCCTGCTAGCAGCAGAACGAGCCGTGCGCGGCTCCAGCAACGCGCGCGCTTCAAACACTTCGCGGGCCTCGCGCGGTGTGGGGCTTGCGACGAAAGCACCTTTGTTCCGTTGGATTTCTACAAGCTGAATATGCGCGAGGGATTGGAGTGCCGCGCGTACAACAGTGCGAGACACGTTGTAGATTTCACCAATTTCGTCCTCACCCAGCTTTGTCGCTGGCGCGAGACGATGTTCATGGATCGCTAAAGCCAGCGCATCAACCACTTTTTGTGTGACATCTTTTGGTTTGGGCGTGGAGATGTGCAGTAACGACATGGGTGTTTCCTTCAGAATCACTGATGCCAGAGGCATGCTGCGTAAACAAGATGCAGCAATATTGTATACAATAAAGTATATACATTGTGTTCAAAATTTATGCACCGCAGAATTTATCCGCTCAATTTTGCGCCATTGGCCTGACTTCTTTCTAAAAACCGCAGGCACTGTTTGAACTTACATCATCACAAGCGCTCGAATGAATTCAACACAGGAGCGTACATGACTTTAAAACATGATCTGGAACTGGTCGACGTCACCAAGCGCTATGGCTCGACCGTTGCGGTGGAAGCGATACAGCATAGGTTCCAGCCGTCCTCATACACCTGCTTACTTGGCCCTTCGGGCTGCGGAAAATCATCAACCCTGCGGATGATTGCAGGCCATGAAAGCGTGACTGAAGGTTCGATTTTGTTGTCTGGGCGCGATATTTCCAATCTACCACCAGCCCAGCGTGGCACAGCGATGATGTTCCAAAATTACGCATTATTTCCACATTTGAGCGTACGCGACAATATCGCCTTCAGTTTAAAAATGAAGGGGGTGGACGTCAAGGAACGCCACATCAAAGCGGGCGAGATGCTGGAGTTGGTCGACCTAACGGCGCTTGCAGACCGACTGCCTGATCAATTGTCTGGCGGACAGCAACAACGCGTTGCGCTGGCCCGTGCATTAATTACTCGCCCTGAGGTCTTATTGCTGGATGAACCACTGTCCGCGCTCGATCCGTTTTTACGCATTCGAATGCGCGGCGAACTCAAAAAACTGCAAAAAGAACTAGGTATCAGTTTTATTCATGTCACCCACGGGCAAGACGAAGCACTCGCTCTGGCTGATGAAATCGTTGTGATGAATGATGCTGTGATCGAACAAGCAGGCCCTGCGCGTGACGTTTTCAACGCTCCTAAAACCCGATTTGTGGCGCAGTTTATGGGTGGGCACAATGTTATCTCGCTGCCCAATGGCTGTTTCGCAATTCGCACAGATGCCGTCACCGTCACTGCGCATAAAAAAGGTACCTTGAGCGCACAGGTGATGGCCGTTGAATACCAAGGCACCCACGTCTCTTTGATGTCGCATATTTCCGGCGACCAAGAGGTGACGGCCATTGTGCCCGAAGCAGAATACTTCACGACCCCGCATCAACCTGGCGACCAGATTGGTCTGCATTGGGATGCCAAAAACCTTCACCCACTGACCGCATAAACGCGGCAATTCACAACCAACAAGGAGACGAAAAATGACAAAGTTTACTTCCCGTACAGGCCTAAGCCGCCGCGCATTGTTGAAAGGTGCTGCATCCACAGCTATCGCTGCTGGATCAACAACTTTGGGCGCACCGATGCTTTGGGCGCAAAACATCAAGGACGTCACCATTCGCCAGTTCGGCACAGGGGTGTCAAACCTTAATGATGTCGCCAACAAAGTGAAGGAAGACCTTGGCTTTACGCTTGAAATGACTGCACTTGACACGGACAGCGTGACACAACGCGCAGCTACACAGCCCAACAGCTTTGACATTGCAGACATCGAGTACTTCATCTGTAAAAAGGTCTGGGCCGCTGGCAACATGCAGGCAATGGACACGTCCAAGATCGCCAATTACGACAAGATCGCCGGTACCTTCCGCAGCGGTCTTTTGACACCGACAAGTACGATCGCACAAGGCACAGCACCACATACTGTCGGCTTTACATCGGGCCAGAATGGTACGGAATTTATTCAAGAAGAATCTGGTTGGATGACCCTGATTCCAACGATCTACAACGCCGATACGCTAGGCATTCGCCCCGATCTGATCGGCCGTCCGATCAACAAATGGTCCGAGCTTTTAAATCCAGAGTTTAAGGGGAAAGCATCGATACTTGATATCTCGTCTATCGGTATTATGGACATGGCGATGGTCGTGGAATCCATGGGCGAATACACTTACCCCGACAAAGGCAACATGACCAAAGAAGAGATAGATCTGACGCTTGGCATCTTTACTGAGGCCAAGAAAAACGGCCAGTTCCGTGCGTTCTGGAAGTCGTTTGACGAAAGCGTCAACCTGATGGCGTCCGGCGAAGTTGTGATCCAATCCATGTGGTCCCCTGCGATCACAGCCGTCAAATCGCAAGGTGTCCCATGCGTCTACCAGCCTTTGGAAGAAGGCTACCGCTCGTGGGGCGGCGGCTTGGGCATCTCTGCTGCACTGTCTGGTCTGGAGCTTGATGCTGCCTATGAATACATCAACTGGTATTTGTCCGGTTGGGTTGGCGGCTATCTGATGCGTCAGGGCTATTACTCTGCTGTTCCCGAAACGTCGAAAGAGTTCATGACCGCAGACGAATGGGGATTTTGGTACGAAGGCAAAGCCGCCCAAGGTGACATTTTGTCCCCAACTGGCGACAAACTGGCCGGTACGGGCGAAGTTCGCGATGGTGGGGCCTTCCTTGACCGCATGGGATCAGTCGTGTGCTGGAACTCGGTCATGGACGAGAACCAATACATGGTCCGTAAGTGGAACGAATTTATCGCCGCTTAAGAACATCCAACGGGTGCGCCAACCGGCGCACCCACCCAATCCAACATAAAGAATACTCATGAAAAAGCTGTTAGAAAATCGCAATGTAACCGGCTGGCTGATGGTGTCCCCGCTTGCGGCTGTACTGCTCGTTTTTCTCGTTATGCCGATTGTACTTATCGTAATCGTCAGCTTTTGGCGTGCGACCGAATTTTCCATCATTCCGGCCTTTGAATGGGACAATTATGCTTTCCTGTTTGGGTCACCTGTAACCTACACCGTCTTTCTCAACACGTTCAAATATGCGTTCATTACATGGGCGTTTACCTTAATAATCGGATTCACCGTTGCCTACTATCTGGCATTCCACATTC
>JAOEQC010000087.1 GCA_028388995.1 Ascidiaceihabitans sp.
TTAGTTTGTTGATTAGGAGTGGGTCTGCCGTAGATCCGAGAAACTGCCGTTGCAACGGAATGATGCTGACACGGCGGAACAAACCGTCAGAATAATCGCTTATACGCGGCAGGTGGTTTGTCAGGATGATGTGTTTGGCAAATGGTTCAATCTCCCGCACCGGCTGAAACTTACGCTCCACTGACATCATTTCTCCGGATACGATGGCTTTAAGTAAACCGTCCTGCAGCTCCTCTTTCTGATTAAGCTCAGTAACAAGATTGAGCAGCTTTCCCTCGAGATTGGAGCGTTGAAACACACTGCCCATTTGGGCGGGTTGAATGGATGCAGTATTGGCTCGGCCAACCATAGCTTTTGCGACGGCACCCAAAACGCTTTTGCCATTCGCGCCGGGTCCACAGAGTATAAAACAGCGTTCATAACGGGTATGGGTTGCCAAACAGTAACCCAACATCTCCCATATCAATTCTGTAAGAGCCTCGCGGTCGGTAAGAGGTTTGCCCTCTGCGTCGCACAGTATGTCACGTAAAAACGTGTCGAACTGCTTGGGTCGTGCTTCAGTATAGGACGCTGGAAGACATATCCTGCGGCGCAGCTCACGATCCGCATCAATTTTATTCCACGCCCCAGAACTATAAGCTCGGTATCCATCTGCCATAACCACAATACTGGGGTCGCCCAGTTCAAAGTTGGCATTCGATATCCAGTTATATGTTTTAAACACCTCAAGCATTCCCGAAAGGCGGCTCCGCATAACACTGTCTACTCTTTCGGCGAGTAAAATAGTCGCCGCAGCTTTTAGTTCGTCGTCGGAGAGCAGACGCCAAGTCAGGCCATTAAAGTGCCAAATTCCAGATGGAGCCTTGATAAGGTTTTCAGTTCCAAACTGATCTTCCAGCATTTTGGCGAGATCCAAATCCGACAGGGTTTTAACATTAGTCTTCATTACATCACCTCCCAAGACTTGGCTCTCGCTGAAGAAAAGCGTGCAAAACTATACCGCGTAAGTTCGCCGTGGGCATGGCTTATCAGAGTTGGAAACTTATGGGGTGGCTCCCACAAGATAGCTGCAGCTGTGGGATTGTATTCTCGCCCCTCGATTGGGTCAGCACAGCTAATGCGTTCACCGAGTTTTATCTGATCAAGAATATCACCAACGGTGACCTTCGCCCCTGATGAGAGTTGTAAAACATCGTCATCAAGCAGCTGCCGTCCTTCAATGCGGTTTAAGACTATCGTTTCCGCGGCGGCGTATGACCCGCCATGACTTGCCTGCCGGTCCTCAATCGATTTGCGTAAATATATCGATCGCTGTTTGGCAGCATAAGGTTGAGACCGTTGACGATCTATGTCGCGTGCGCGGCTCCACTGCGCCCCGAACGGCGCTTTGGGGCATAACATCTCTACGCCTTGGTGAACGGCTGCATACTGGTGTTCGCGTACAATGCCTTCGCCTAATACTGGTGGCGCTGTGAATATTAAACGCTCTGGGCTGCCGACTGTAATGTCGACAATGGAGCGATCCAGCAAATGTCCTGACTTGCTGATCATGTGGTATCCAAGACCGTGTAACCAGCAGCGGCTGTGGAGTGTTTTAAGAGCCTGTGGGATGTCGGCAGCTCGTTTCAGGCGAACGAACATGTGAAAGCCACTGACACTAGGTGCTGGATCACCAATAATATGCACACCGGCAGATGAAGAAGGCCGAACCACGAAGTCACCGTTTTCCAGTTCTGGCCACACATGATGCAGGGCATTCATGATGCCACCATGCTGTTCTATTCTGGAGAAAACCGCCTCTGAAAGGCCTTTTGTGTCGTAATCCAGTAGCAGCCAACCCTGACCCTGCCCAAAGCTAAAGTCGTCTTTAGTGCGAGAGAGAATTTGCGCAGAACTTTGGGCCAATGCCTGCTGTGCCTGTCGTGTTGTAACTGGTGCAGTACCAAAAGCATTTACGCCTCTGGGCTGACCAAGGCAAAATGCGTCTTGTGGTGTGAGGTTTTGCGCCAGCTCTGCCAGTTCTTGAGCGTTGCTTGCATTTTGTACTGTTACATAACCTTTGCTGAACAAGCCGTTTGCTTGTTTTTGTAACTGGCCGTTATCGTCCAAAAAGAAACGTTTGCCCATCCATCGGTGATTTCTCAATATCGATATATATGCAGAGCTGTTTAGCTCTCCGCTTGACGTATTGTCGTGCATTTTAAGTGCCTCATCATTGAGGCGCATTGACCAATCTGGTATAGTGGATGGGTAACTTGTAAAATTACACGCCATCCAAGCCCACGGTCATAGCGCCGTGGGTTAACTATTTGCACAGCTCAGTTGCGCTTGATGGGAGTGCCTCCAGCACAGCCCGCAAAGATGGTTCTGAGAGCAATCCTAGAGCTGTACTCAGCTCGATCAGCTTGTTTCGGTCAGTAACGTAGCTTGCACCAAGCCAATAGCCTGGGTTCAAGGGTTTTGCAGAACGCTTCTGGATAATCCATTGAATAGCGTCTCGGCACTCAATGATGCGCCAACGCGGATCGAGCTGAACGATTACGCCTGGGTAATTGTCGTCGCGCTCTCTGTGTGAAGGAATAACTATTGGGGTTAATCCGGTATATCTTGATGGGTAGGGGGCTTTTAGGTAGAGTGCCATCAGAAATCCGCCGCTTGCTTATACGAAACTGAGGCTGCAAGTTTCTTCTCAGCAAACTCCATCGCTTCCTGCACATCATAGACTGATGCGCGGTTTGGCCGACGCACGGTTAAAGGCCAAGTTTGTAATGTCCGATGGCTGATCGGAAAATAATGGTGAGTGATAATTGCAGCGAGTGTTTTGCGGTCTGCATTGCGTGGCAATGGTAACTCTGGCTCCCAGTGAGCAGTCTTAAAAGTCATCACGAAATCCTTTAGCTGTGATGACTTAGTGTGACTTAAAGAACCTTAGTTGAGGACGGGACAACTTCTATTGTTTTTTGGAAGTTCTTTTCTTCAATAATTTAACAGCTTGTGTAGCAGGCGCTTTCCAATGCGCATATTGACTATGACTTCTAACAACCGTTCGGCCTTTAATGTCCTCAAACTTAACCTTATTTAATCGACCATCTGTATGGGTAATTTTGAGGGCTTGATCGACGCATATGGCAAATTTTGAGCTAGGCAAATCGCTCTGGCTATTTTTGGTCTCAGAGGTTTTGGCTAAGCTGATTTCCAAATTTAAATAAACAAACAAATCCAACACCATATTTGCGACAGCATTCGCTTTGACATTCTTGCCGCCTTGAATTGAGAATTCCGCCCTCATCGCACGCCGCGTCTTATCCTTTTTACTCAAAAACGCTTCCACATCCTTTAGGCTCCTCTCTAGTTCAAATTCTTCAATTAAGAGGACAGATTTTTCAAAATCAGACAAATTAGAAATGGCAGTTCGTGCCGATCTCACTTTATCATAAGCCAATGAATATTTATCTGCATCACTGACTAGTCTTGAACTATCTTGTGTGTCTAAAGCTTCGCTAATTTTATGCTGATCGTAATATATTTGGACGATAGCAGGGTCGCATTCAACCAGCTTCGCCAGCCGGCTAATGACGATTTCGAATTGCTCATCCATTGATCACCTCACGCTCCAAGAAATCGCACCACCACTCCATAACTTCTCGCCGCTGCTTGAGATTTTTTGCATGTTGGTAGTGCCGCATTACACCCTGTCGTGTCGCCGCACGTTTATGATTGAGCAAGCTATCGATAATACTCTCAGAGAAAGTGGAATGCTCTGACATCAATGATGTAAACGTTCGCCTTAGATCATGGGGAGTAAAGTGTTTTATTCCTGTAGTGCGTCGAATAGCTTTTCTGAAATATGACCAAGACCTCATAGGAGCATCACCTTTGCTTGATAATTGAAAGCAGCGCTTGCTGACTTCAAAGTTATCCGGTTCCAAAGTTTCGATTGCGATAGGTAACAAAGGCAGTGTGAAGGCTTCATTATTTTTGGTTTGCTTGGCGCTAAGCCTGAGTTGCTGTTCATCCCAAAAAATATTTTCTGGAATAATCTCACTTGCTTCTGACATCCGCAGTGGGCAGACAATCATAAAGCGCAGGAACCTCAAATAATCGCTACGAAGCGTTTCATGGGGGGTCCAAAGCATTCGCAGTTCTTCAATTGAGTAGTATGAAGCTCGAGGAGATGGTGGCTTTGGCTTGTAGTGCTTGGATACATCTTTAGCTGGGTTGCGCTCCAGAGCCTCTTCATCAATTAGGTAATCAAGAAATCTGGAAATTGCACCAAATCTGTGACGTCCCGTAGATGGACGCTCCGAATGTATTTGGGTGATATTACGGAGTAGCCGACCTGTAACTGAAGACGGGGGGCTGTTCAGTATGCCTAATTCACTTAGGCCATAATGAGCGTGCATCAGCTCCTCTTTTTTATGTTTAGTGTTGGTTCCTAACCATTCAGAGTAGCTTGATATCCAATCCATAAGTGAGCGATGCTTGAAAGTTTCCTTTCGAGCTTGTTCCGCCTCATGCTTTATTTTTGCGGCTGGATCTCCGCCATTACGAACCTCAGCTTTCAACTCTTCGACACGAAGCCTTGCTTCTTGAGGTGTCATGCTCACGGTATCACCTAGCCTAAGTGTCTTTTGTGGGTGTCGTTTGCCATAATAGTCCAGACCACGCTTACGGTAATTATAATTCCATGAGGCGCTCTTTGCGTTCACCGCCAGTCGTAAGCCAGATGGATCAACGAGAATGACTTTTTGCTTAAGCACCCTTTGTTGCTTGGTAGCGCTTTCTATGGCGCGTCGATCTATTGTGCATTTTATAATGGGCATAAGCCAGACATTCAGCCAGACAAGTTATGGATACTTAAAGTAAGATAACGAAACAAAACGGTCAATAA
>JAOEQC010000088.1 GCA_028388995.1 Ascidiaceihabitans sp.
TCAGTCAACGTTACAACAACTTGATCGGACCGCCTAATAGCTGCCCCTTGAGCACCGAGGCGTGAGTGCCGCTCAAACAAAGAAACCAAATCATCAGCATGCAACGCAATATTGTCATGAAACATCACTGAGGGTTGGATCAAAAACGACCAGGTTTTACCAGCATCATTGGTTTCCCAAGATTGCGCAATATCGCCTCGCAAGGTTCCATCGCCTGCGATCTCAGTCAGGGTTTCAAAAACTGCGCCGCGCGCCGCCTGCATGAATGCACCATCAAATGCGCCCCAATGATCGCTGCGCGTTGCGCCAGATAACGCCGCGCGCAAACGACCGCCACGACACGGTGCAGTTTGTCCGGATACACCCGTCGCCGCCAGCAATGCAGCTGCGGCACCAGATGTAAAAAGAACTCGGCGATCGATGTGGTTCATGATGCTGCAATCCTATTCATAGCGCGCACCAACCCAGCCGTAATTCCAGGTTCCGAAAGCGTATGCCCCGCATAGGGAATCATATCTAAATCACAAGCTGGCCAAACTTTTGCGATGGTGTAGGCTGCTTTTGGTGGGCAAATCATATCATAACGTCCCTGAACAATCACACCGGGAATATGTGCTATGCGGTCCATATTTGTCAAAATTTCACCATCAGTTTCCAAGAAACCTGCATTAACAAAATAATGATTTTCAAGGCGCGCAAAAGCGCGCGCATATTCACCTGGGGATTCACCCACACTACCGTTTGAATTGATTGAGGCCAGCGCGTTCTCCCATGAGGACCACGCTTTTGCATATTTCAATTCAGTCTGCATATCCCCGCAAAATAAACGTTTAGCATACGCAGCGATTAAATCGTCTTGTTCATCCACTGGAATCAGACCTGTAAATCGGTCCCAAACTTCCGGCCAGAATTTCCCAGCACCACCGCCATAGAACCAATCAAGCTCTGCTTGGGTCATCAGAAAAACACCGCGAAGGACCAGATGCGTCGTGCGGTCAGGATAGGATTGAGCGTAAATCAACGACAGTGTCGCGCCCCAACTGCCGCCAAAAACAATCCACGAATCAATACCCAGCGACGCACGGATCGCTTCGATGTCGTTAACCAAATGCCATGTTGTGTTGTTTTCGACCGAAGCGTGCGGGCGTGAACGACCACAGCCGCGCTGATCGAACAGGATGATATGGTAAATGTCTGGATCAAAATAACGACGCATTGCGGGGCTACATCCACCGCCCGGGCCACCATGCAACACCACAACGGGGACACCTTTTGGGTTCCCACATTGCTCAACATAGATACGATGACCCTGCCCAACATCCATCATCCGCTGATCGAAAGGGTCGATCGGCGAGTACAGATATTGAACTGCGCGCTTTTGGTCCGTGTGTTTGTCCATTAGAGCCCTATATAACCTGGGAACGCTAAGAAAACAGATGGAGAGCAAAATGCAAGCGCCTCAAACGACAGTAGACCCATTAGAAGTCGCCAAATTTGAAGCGATGGCCACAGAATGGTGGGATCCCAACGGGAAATTCAAACCATTGCACATGCTAAACCCTTGCCGTCTTGATTATATCACAAGCCAAATTGCCGGTGAGTTTGATCGCGATCTATCAACATCTGACGCCTTTAAAGGGCTGCGCATTCTAGATATCGGTTGTGGCGGCGGTTTACTGTCTGAGCCGATGGCACGTCTTGGGGCAGAAATAATTGGCGTTGATGCGGCTGTAAGAAATATTCCTGTTGCGACAGCACATGCTGCAAAATCTGGGCTGAATATCGATTACCGCCACACTACCGCCGAAGCGATGGCCGCAAATGGCGAGCGATTCGATGTCATTATGAATATGGAAGTTGTTGAGCACGTCGCCAATCCACTGACCTATCTGACCGCGTGCCAAGAATTGCTAAAGCCCGGCGGGTTGCACATTTGCTCAACGATTAACCGTAATCCGAAATCCTACATGTTTGCGATTATTGGGGCAGAGCATGTTATGCGCTGGCTTCCCAAAGGGACCCACGAGTGGAGCAAATTCATCACGCCAGATGAGCTGTTTGGATTGCTAGACAAATCAGGCATGACCCCAGTGGATCGCCAAGGTTTTGTGTTCAATCCACTGACATGGAGATGGCGTCTATCTGACCGTGATTTGAGCGTGAACTACGTCACTGCAAGCACGAAAACAGTCTAAAGCTGCTTTCGCAATTCGCGCAGAATGGGCAGGACGGCGCGCACGCCTTCCTCGCCCAGTTGTTCGATCACGTTATCAACAATCGGTGCAATTGCATTTAATGCCTCATCACGCGCTTGGCGCCCTGCGGGGCTTATCGCAACCATCTTGCGGCGCGCGTCGTCCCAATCTGGCCGAATGTGGATGTATCCTGCCCACTCTAGCTTACCCAACGTATTGGTAATTGCACCGCGCGTAACATTAAATGTTTCAGCCAACTGCGCAGGACTACGTTCCCCCTCGTGCCAAGCCAGATGGTTTAGGATTGAAAAGTGTGAAATTTCCATCCCTTTAGGCAACACACTTGTAAGACGGTAACGAACTTTTTGATCCGCCGCTAAAATCTCACTGAAGAGTGAGATCGCGAGTGCATTTTTATCCGTGCTCATGTCTTAAGACTTTAACTGAGGGGCCAAGAACGGTCTAGCGTTCAATAATGACGGCACTTTTTGCCGCGCTTTGGTTACATTAACCATTTCGATGTCAAATGCATAAATGCCAGCATCAACACCCGCGTCAAGGACAACCTCGCCCCACGGATCAACAACAAGGGAATGCCCATAAGTTGACCGCGCTTTGGACCCTGTCGTTGAATGAGTACCCGTCTGCGCAGCAGCAATTACATAGCATCCCGTTTCAATTGCACGCGCCCGCAACAAACTGTGCCAATGAGCTGCACCAGTGACCGGTGAAAACGCAGATGGATATAGCAAAATTTGCGCACCCGCCTGCGCCAGCGCATTCGCAAGCAATGGGAAACGCAGGTCATAGCAGATGGCCATTCCAACCTTGCCCAGCACAGTATCTACAACAACTGCTCTGTCACCAGGCCGGTAACCTGCAGATTCACGATAGGTTTCGGTTTCAGAAATCTGAACGTCGAACATATGAATCTTGTCGTATTGCCCGACGATATGACCCGACGGGTTAATCAAAAATGAGCGATTAGAAAAACGCCCATCTGGATCATCAGTCTTAATTGCTAATGAGCCAATAGAAACTGAAATGTACAATTCACGTGCCAAACTGCAAAGTCCTTTCAGTGTTTCATCGTCGCCATGATGGCGCAGCACATCATTCTGGCGCGCGCGGCTGGTCGAAACACAATTAGTCACTTCAGGCGTAAAGATAAATTCAGCACCTGTAGATGCTGCCTGCCGCACATATTTGATAATGTGCGACAGGTTTTCAGACGGATCGTCTGATGCATTCGTTTGTATAATTGCGGCGCGCATTATGCGGCCAACATGCCATCCAAATGTCCAGCACGCTCCAGCGCAAACAATTCGTCACAGCCACCCACGTAGATATCCCCGATAAAGATCTGCGGAACAGTGCGGGCACCATCTGCACGTTTGATCATCGCATGCTTTTCATCAGGGTTAGATAAAACGTCTGTTTCTTCGAACTGAACGCCTTTTTGATTCAACAGGCTTTTGGCACGGTGGCAAAAGCCGCACAAAGGAGAGGTGTAGATTTCAACCTTTTTCATAGATCAGGTCCTTCTATAATTTTTGCTATGCCCTGATTTAGGCATCTTTTGTGGCACGCGCCAGTGTTAGCACGGGTACGTGATCTGCCCCGCCAGCATAGCACGCCGCCGTTGCTACAGATAAGGTTGCACCTGTCGTCATAACATCATCAACTAATAGCACAGACCGCCCAATCATACGTCGCCTTCTATACGGATTTACCTTAATCACCCCCAATAGATACAAGAACCGCCCATCATGCCCCATACCTCCCAAAGGTCGTGTTCGTTTTAATCGTTGAAGCGCATAAGGGCACCACGCTAACTCAAGCTGGGCCGCCACATCTTTCGCAAGAAGCGCTGACTAATTGTAACGTCGTTTCAGCAATCTAGTCCAATGCAATGGAACTGGGACTACCAGCATATTGGGCTTCAAAATATCACGTGCAACAGCCGCCATCCACATTAACGCCGGCCCAACGACATCATGTCGGTCGCCGTACTTTAGCCCCAACACAATTCGACGTCCATTATCCTTGTACAACACTGCTGATCGTCCATTCACCCACGGGCGTTGCGTACGTAAACAGTCATCGCAATGCAATTCGCCGTCGCCGCTGTGTCCAATCAACGGAACCCCACAGCTATCGCAAATGGCACCACCAATAAACTGCGTGTCTCTCCAACACGGCCCACACAATCCAAAGTCACTGTCCACCAGATACGAGCACGTGAGGCACCGCGGAGGATATATCATTGCAAGAGCTGTTTGAATTGTAGCGCTGAGCATTCTATCTACCCTGTATGATATCACTAAAACTTCTGACCGATTCCAAATCTTTGCTTCTGCAACGCGCCCGCGCGTCATCTGACAGCCTGTTCTTGCATGATCTAGCTACCGATGAGGTTCAAGATCGTATGAGCATGGTTAATAGGCCGTTTAATTCAGTTGCCGTTGTTAGTCCGTTTCCAAAATATTGGGCAAAAGCTTTGCCTCACGCTGTAACAGTGTCTGATGACGAAACCCTGCAGCTGGAAACATCCCAATACGATGTTGTCATCCATGCGTTGGGATTACATTGGGCCAACGATCCAGTTGGACAAATCATCCAGTGCCGCCGCGCTTTGCGCCCAGACGGTTTGTTCCTTGGGGCAACGTTTGGAGGCGAGACCTTGA
>JAOEQC010000089.1 GCA_028388995.1 Ascidiaceihabitans sp.
ACTCTGGAAGCGATGGCCCAGGGGACGCAGCAACAATGTTGGCCCGCGATGGCCGTTCATGGGGAGCGATTAAATCATGAGTTTTCAAGAATATTCTGACCGCGAAATGCTGATCATCGAAGTTGCCCAAAAAATTGTGGGGGATCTGAAGACAGCACTTTTGACCCAAGAGAATGTTTCATTTGTTGTCCCTGGCGGTACGACGCCAGGCCCAATCTTTGATATTCTGTGTGCCGCTGACATCGAATGGAACCGCGTGCACGTCATGCTGAGTGATGAGCGCTGGGTGCCGGACGACAATGACCGCTCAAACGCAAAGCTTTTGCGTGATCGTCTATTGGTCAATCGCGCGGCGGCTGCAAAGTTTACGCCGTTCTATGTGCCTGATGTTGAAGTAGCGGATGCTTGTAAGGATGTGTCAGAAAAGCTTGCGTCTGAGTGGCCGATTTCTGTTTTGGTATTGGGCATGGGGGCTGACATGCACACCGCGTCATTGTTCCCGCAGGCGAACGGTTTGGATGCCGCATTGAGAGCGGATGCTGATGCATTATTGCCAATTCAGGCAGAAGGCCAAGAACAGCGCGTCACACTGAGCGCCCCTGTTTTGAACCGCGCTATCTCCAAACACATCGTCATCTTTGGTGATGACAAACGTGCAGCACTTGATGTTGCTAAAGGATCTTTGCCAGAGGTTGCACCAGTTGCGGCCGTTCTTGACGGTGCAAAAATTCACTGGGCTGTATAAATGACTGATAAAATGAACGCTGCTTGGACTGCACTCGAAACTTTGGAAACTGGCGTTAACGACCGCCATATGCTTAGTTTGTTTGAAGTCGACGCGTCACGTGCGGATACGTTCCAATGCACAGCTGGCGATATGTTGTTGGATTACTCCAAAACCAACATTGATGGCGCAGCCAAGACGGCGCTATTGGCATTGGCCGAAGCGGCAAACGTAAATGAACGCCGCGCTGCGATGTTTGGTGGCGCTGTCATCAACGAAACAGAAGGGCGTGCTGTTCTTCATACCGCACTGCGTAACCTTGATGGCGATCCGGTTTTGGTAGACGGCGCTGATGTCATGCCAGAGGTGCACGCAACCTTGAACCGCATGGGTGATTACGCGGATCTGGTCCGCTCAAGCGGAATCACCGACGTGATCAACATTGGGATCGGTGGATCTGACCTTGGTCCGGCGATGGCAGTTATGGCGCTGAGCCCGTACCACGATGGTCCACGCGTTCACTTCGTATCAAACGTAGATGGTGCCGATGTGTCTGACACGTTGCGGGGGCTGGATGCTAAAACAACGTTGGTAATTGTTGCCTCTAAAACTTTTGGCACAATCGAGACGATGACAAACGCCCGCACTGCGCGCGCTTGGATGCTTGAGAACGGTGGTAAACCGGATGAACAGTTTGCGGCCCTCAGCACGTCAGAGGAACGCACAGCAGCTTTTGGTATTCCAGCGGGACGCGTTTTCGACTTTGAAGACTGGGTAGGTGGTCGCTACTCCATGTGGGGCCCAATTGGCCTTAGCCTGATGATTGGCATCGGTCGTGAAGCGTTCACAGCGTTCTTGCGTGGTGGCCAAGCTATGGACACACATTTCTGTGCTGCAGAGGGTGCAGAGAACATGCCGTTGATGCATGCGCTTGTTGGTATTTGGCACAACCAAATCTGTGGTCACGCGACACGTGCTGTTTTGCCATATGACCAACGCCTTGGCCTACTTCCTGCGTATTTCCAACAGCTTGAGATGGAAAGCAACGGTAAGAGCGTCGCAATGGATGGCACGCAGTTACCGCGCCACAGTGGTCCTGTTGTTTGGGGCGAACCTGGCACGAATGGTCAACACGCATTTTACCAGTTGATCCACCAAGGCACCCGCGTCATTCCGTGTGAATTCATGGTTGCGGCGGAAGGGCATGAGCCGGACCTAGCGCATCACCACCAATTGCTGGTCGCGAACTGTTTAGCGCAATCAGAGGCATTGATGCGTGGCCGTTCATTGGATGAAGCACGCGAAATCATGACTGCCAAAGGCCTGACAGGTGACGAGCTTGAACGCCAAGCTGCACATCGCGTCTTTGCTGGTAACCGTCCGTCGGTGACAATTGCGTATCCAAAACTGGATCCGTTCGTTTTGGGTCAGATCATCTCGCTTTATGAGCACCGTGTCTTTGTTGAAGGCGTCATTTTGGGCCTGAATTCATTTGACCAATGGGGTGTTGAACTGGGTAAAGAGCTGGCAACAGCACTTGAACCAGTCGTGGCTGGCACGCAATCAGCCGATGATAAAGATGGATCGACCCGCGGTCTGGTGGATTACGTACAGCGCCATCGCGCTTAATCACTTTTACATAACGTAATTTGGCAAGCCTTGCGCGCAGGGCTTGCCAGATCAACTTACGCTTGGCAGGGTTCTCTTATCAGAGGACGCGCAGCCTATGACGCGCCTTTACATATCAAATATGGAGGTGCCGATGCTTGGCCAAATGATGACGTCCGCTTTGACAATACAATCCCTAGTGGATCATGCCGCTCGTTATCACACGGGGACTGAGGTGTATTCTGTCAACACCGGTGGTGGGGTGGAGGAGACCACTTGGGGCCAAGTTGGAGCCAATGCACACCGCCTTGGGCACGCATTGTCCAAGCTGGGTCTGGAACCACAGGCGCGGTGTGGCACGATCGCATGGAACAATCGCCGCCATTTGGAAATTTACTTTGGCGTCTCAGGTGCTGGGTTTGTCTGCCATACAATCAATCCGCGTCTTTTCCCCGAACAATTGGTCTACATTTTGAACCATGCCGATGACAAAGTGCTGTTTGTGGACCGTACCTTTATCCCGCTTGTGGCTGCGATCCGTGACAAACTACCCAATCTTGAGCACATCGTTTTGATGGAAGGTCGCGATGAAAGTGCCGCAGAAGTTATTGACGGGTTGGTTTTTTATGATGAGCTGATTGCGGATTGTGATCCAGTATATGTATGGCCTGAGCTTGATGAGAACACGGCTTCAAGTCTTTGTTATACCTCAGGAACCACAGGAAACCCAAAGGGAGTTTTATATTCCCATCGCTCTACCGTATTGCATGCTTTGGCGTCTAATTTGACCGACTGTATCGGATATTCTGCAATGGACGTTGTGCTGCCAGTCGTGCCGATGTTCCACGTCAACGCCTGGGGCACGCCCTATGCCTGTGCGATGACAGGCGCGCGAATGGTGATGCCGGGGCCTGGCTTAGACGGTGCTTCACTGGTTGCCTTGATCGACAAGTATAACGTTACGACCGCCCTGGGCGTTCCGACGATTTGGTTGGGTCTTCTAGGTGAAGCGGAAAAAGCGGGCTCGCAACTTGCGTCCTTGAAGCGAACGGTTGTTGGTGGCTCTGCTTGCCCACCCTCGATGATCACGGCGTTCCGTGAGAAATACGATGTTGAAACCATTCACGCATGGGGCATGACGGAAATGTCTCCGCTGGGCTCCGCCAATCAGCCATTGGCCAAACATCTTGATTTACCGATTGAAGAGCAACACAAACTTCGCGAAAACCAAGGCCGCCCAATGTGGGGCGTCGAATTGAAGGTTGTTGACGAAGTGGGGGGCGAGTTGCCCAACGATGCGCAAACGCAAGGCAACTTGATGGTGCGTGGCCATTGGATTTTAGACAGCTATTTCCAGAAAACCCGTGATGAAACTTTGACCGATGATTGGTTTCATACAGGTGATGTCGCGACGCTAGATCCAGATGGATATCTTAGTATCAAGGACCGTTCAAAGGACATTATCAAGTCGGGCGGGGAATGGATCTCGTCTGTTGATTTGGAGAATATCGCGATTGGTCACCCACAGCTTGCGGATGCTGCGGTGATTGGAGCATCCCATTCCAAATGGGATGAACGCCCAATTTTGATTGCCGTTGTTGTCGAAGGCGAAACACCTTCAGAGGCAGACGTGCTCGCAATATTTGAGGGTAAGATTGCGAAGTGGCAAATCCCTGACTGCGTTGTCTTTACTGATGTTTTGCCTCGGAACGCGACTGGTAAGGTCCTTAAGCGAAACCTGAGGGATGAGTTTGGCAATGTCCTATTAGGATAAGTTGGCCCACAAATGGCGAAACGGCGCGACCAAAGTTTGGACGCGCCGTTTTCTATTGTAGATCGCTGTAAAGATAGTGGAGCGGGTAACGAGAATCGAACTCGTATTTTCAATTTGAAAGTAACGCTTTAAGTTATGATTTTATTGTTTAATTTCATTAATTTATGATAATATTGTCACTTTATGGAGGAATGTAAAGTAGTGACAGGAGTAGTGACAAGAGTGGTGACGGATGTCACAAGAACCCCATCCCAATCACAGTGTCAGAACCAAAGTTGTTGGGGTTGCGACCCCAAACAATCTTTTCCCAAGCAACATGATAGTGGGGAACTTTGATTGTTTGGCTGTGGCATCGAAACGGGTTCGTCACACGCTTCCCCACACGTTTGCAAGGATAACCAAAGTAGCAACACAACAATCTTTACTGGGCTAGTCTGATAAAGGTCTTGATGGTGATTTCTTAGGTGCATTAGCCACTACAGTTCAGCGTATGAAGGCACGTTGGTAGAGGGCCGTAGCGGCTCACTGAGCAGTAGTAAGCTCTGGGTCACATGAGTTCACTTTAGGCTGCTGAGAGATTGTAAGGTGCGCCTGCGTAGCGTGGAACCTCCAGAAAATACCTGAATTATAAATCTTGGCACGTTTGTGGCTATCTTGGGTTACATGGATTAGATCGAAGGCCACCGTTTAAATAAACAGATGTGGCCTCCGACCCATTTAGTGTTAACAATCGTAAGTTGAGGGGCCACACGCGGGCTCATCGTAC
>JAOEQC010000090.1 GCA_028388995.1 Ascidiaceihabitans sp.
TGTGTTCCGCGCGGATACGGCATCGCCGATACGGAAAAGCTGAAACGAGCCGTTGTCATTGCGTGTGATGGATTGAGCCGCACCAGCTATCAATGCAGTGTAGTCGGCTGCACCACCATTCAAGCTGTGTGGTTTGAGGTCGAAATAGAGATCGTCTAACGGCAAAGTTCCATAGTTCAGGACAACTTGGTCGTACTCTTTTTCATAGGTGTAGCCGCTGTAATCCGTCCCAATCGTGGCAAGCAACTTGTTACCAGCACGCTCCACACCCAGCAGCCGGCTTGCGACCGTAAGCGTCACATCTTTATCCTGCAAAACCCGCATGTATGGAACAAGGTTCATGGCCATGATTTCCGGGGCGAATGTTCGGTCAGGCGTCATGACCTCTACCGTTGATCCAGACACAGCTGCGACTTCCGCCGCTTGCAGAGCTGGGTGATCTCCACTTTCGTCATATATCAAGACTGTCTGTGCTGGTTTGACGTCTCCGGCGATCATGTCCCATGCGGAGACAACATGTGATGCCTCTTTTCCCGTCTCGAACAATTCAAGGTTTGGCATGCCCCCTGTGGCCACGATCACGACATCGGGGTTCAAAGCGGTCACATCGTTCGCTTCGGCCCAAGTGTTGAAATGAAAGACGACATTGCGTGCGGCACATTGAGACATTCGCCAATCAATGATCGAAATCATCTCTCGTTTGCGCGGATTGAGGGCTGTAAGACGTACTTGCCCGCCCGGGTCGGGTTGCGCCTCAAAAACGACAACGTCGTGTCCACGTTCGGCGGCAACGCGCGCCGCCTCTAGTCCGGCAGGGCCTGCACCTACAATGACAACTTTGCGCCTTATGCTCGCAGGTTGAATAATGTGCGGCATGGTCAACTCACGCCCTGTCGCGGCGTTGTGAATGCACAAGGCATCACCAGCTTGGTAAATGCGATCAAGGCAATAGGTGGCGCCAACGCAGGGGCGAATTTCGTCTTCGCGACCTTCCATAATTTTTCTAACAATATGAGGATCGGCCATATGGGCGCGGGTCATACCCACCATATCCAGCAAACCCGCCTCGACCGCGTGGCGCGCTGTTGCGACGTCAGGTATCCTTGCGGCATGAAAGGTTGGCATGCCGGTGACCTTTTTGACTTGTCCGGCATAAGTTAGATGTGGCGCGGTGGGCATCCCTTGTATCGGGATCATATCCGTCATGGCAGGATCAGTATGAACGCGCCCGCGGTTCACATTCAGAAAATCGAGTCGTCCTGTCTCGGCGAGTTTACGCGCGATCGTCAGGCCCTCATCAGCCGTGATGCCGCCGTCTTGGTTTTCATCTGCAGTAAAGCGAAAACCGACGATGAATTCCGCACCGACGCGTTTGCGGATCGCAGCAAGGACATCCAGCGGGAACCGCATACGGTTTTCCAGTGTGTCGCCTCCGTATGGCCCGGTTAAGTCATTGGTAAGTGGCGACCAGAACTGATCAAGCAAGTGACCATTGACCAGCAATTCGATGCCATCCATGCCCCCCGCCTGCATCCGTTCAGCGGCATCCGCAAAATCAAGAATGATCCGTTCAATGTCCCAATCCTCAATGAGCTTCGGAAACGAACGGTGCGCCGGTTCGCGATGTTTGGACGATGACACAGAGGGCAGCCAATCGCCCTTGTTCCAGTTTGTGCGGCGGCCCAAATGGGTCAGCTGGATCATGACAGCGCAGCCATGCGCGTGGCATCCATCAGTGAGGTTCTTTATCCACGGGACAACCTCGTCTTTGTACGCCAGGATGTTGTTGAAGACAGGGGGGCTGTCTTTGGACACCGCAGCAGACCCAGCTGTCATTGCCAAAGCAACACCCGCTTTTGCCCGTTCTTCGTGGTACGCCCGGTAGCGATCCTTGGGCATACCGTCTTCTGGATAGGCTGGTTCATGGCTCGTCGTCATGATCCTGTTCTTCAGCGTCAGATGCTTAAGCTGAAACGGTTGTAGAAGTGGATCTTTGGACATCGGGTTGCCCCCTCGCAATTGTAGCTATGTGGCTTAAGTCATGGGCAAGCGCCTTGCCGCATGTGTTAAGCCTGCACTGTGAAGCTGAATTGACATATGTGTCAAGTATTCTAGATTGATCCTATGAATGCTGTTCTGCCCCGCCAACGCGGATCAAAAGACATTTGGCTTGATGCTGCTTATGAGTTGTTGATCTTGGAAGGGATCGATGCCGTAAAAGTCATGCCCTTGGCAAAGCATCTGAATTTGACGCGCACCGGATTCTACTGGTTCTTCAAGGATATTTCCGAACTCCACGACGCAATGGTTCAACGATGGGAACGCAACAACACTGACAGTCTCATTGCGCGCTGCAATGCAGATGCATCAAACATCTGCCAAGCGCTGTTCAATCTGGTGGATTGCTGGCACGACCCTTCCCTTTTTGATGCCCCGCTTGATTTGGCCATTCGGAACTGGGCGCGCGTTGATCCGGATCTTCGTGTGCGTCTAAGGGCAGCGGACGATAGGCGTGTCAAGGCTGTCGTGAAAATGTTCGAGCGCCACGGATACGCGCGTGACCAGGCGAATGTCCGTGGCATGACAGTGATATATACACAGATCGGTTATTTTTCGATGCAGATTGAAGAAAGCAAAGAAGAAAGGCTCGCTCGCGTGCCTAATTATGTTGAAACATTTGCTGGTGTCGCGCCCTCAGAATGGGATGTTGCGGATTTTCTGGCGCGCCACGCGACCGAACAGGTGCGCCTGTGAAGCCGTTAGAAGCCAACCACCGAGCCGTTGCGTTCGTCCAAACCAACGCAAAGGGCCGGGTGTTGACTTGCCAGCAAGGGCTGAGTTTTTGGGGCGGTGTCGACCCCGACACCGGAACGATCATAGACGTGCACCACCCCAATCACGGTGCGTCTCTCGCAGGACGTATCGTCTTGATGCCCACCTCGCGGGGATCGTGCAGTGGCAGTGGCGTCCTGTTGCAGCTGGCCCGCAATGGAAAAGCCCCCGCGGCCCTCGTGTTTCGCGAAGAAGAAGACATTCTGACACTTGGTGCTTTGATTGCTGCGCGTCTTTTTGACCGACCCGTCTCGGTCTTGAGGCTGAGCGCTTCGATTTACGAGGCCCTGTCGCATGCAGAAACCGCGGAGGTTGAGCACGATTGGTTGCTTTTTGGCGACCGCTCTATTGCTCTGCAACATCTCAACGTGCAGTCTCTTGAGCTCAGCGAATTAGATGAAAATCTCTTGCGCGGGACAGGCGGTCAGGCCTGCCAAATCGCGATGGAGGTTCTGTGCATGATGGCTGCGGCACAAGGTGCAAGCCGTCTGACTGACGTGACGCGCGCGCATATTGACGGGTGTATCCTTGCGCATGATGCCAATCTCGACTTTGCAGAAAAGATGCATGCAATGGGCGCAAAGACATGCATCCCCACAACGATCAACGCAATTTCAGTGGACCGTGAGAACTGGCAATCGCAAGGTGTGGTGCCTGATTTTGGATCAAAGGCCAGTCGTCTGGCTGATGCCTATGTCAACATGGGGGCCCGCCCAACGTTCACCTGTGCGCCCTATCTTTTGGATGACGCACCCCAGCAGGACGAAGCAATTGGCTGGTCAGAGTCCAATGCCGTGATCTATGCAAATTCAGTTCTGGGCGCGCGGACACAAAAGCACCCCGACTACCTTGATCTGTTTATCGCCATGACAGGACGCGCACCCAACACAGGTGTTTACCTTGAACAAAACCGCCGGCCTCAATGCGAAGTGCATATTGCATTGCCCAAGACATACGATGATGCGCTTTGGCCAATGCTGGGTTGGCTTGCCGGTGCCAAGTTCCCCAATGACATTCCCGTACTGACGGGCTTGGAACAGGCATCGCCCTCGCCTGATGATCTCAAGGGATTATGCGCGGCTTTCGGTACAACCTCGGCGGCACCCATGTTGCATGTGCGCGGCCATACGCCGGAGGGGGACTTAGCTTTGCGCGACGGCGCGCAGCGCGCGACTATCACAATCGCAGATATCGCTGCTTTGTGGCAGAGGTTCAACGCGGGCACCAATCAGGTTGATCTGGTCGCGATCGGAAGCCCCCATGCATCTCTCACGGAATGTCAACGTCTTGCTGATCTTCTGGATGGGCGAAAGTGCCATGCTAACACCAAGACTATTGTGACGTTTGGACGCGACGTTCTTGCGGCGGCCACAAAAGAGGGGTTCATTCATAGGCTTGAAAAAGCTGGTGTTCAGGTGATCCCGGACATTTGCTGGTGCTCAATTACCGAACCTGTCTTTCCAACGACGGCAGCCGTCTTGATGACAAACTCTGGCAAGTATTCCCACTATGGAAAGGGCTTAACGGGCCGCGACGTGCGCTTTGGAAGCCTCAAAGACTGCGCTGAGGTTGCTGTGAGCGGTGTCGCACAATCCGGGCTGCCGGAATGGTTGGTCGATGCGGCTTTACTTTCTTGTAGCGAATAAAAGTAGAAAAGCTGAAATGCTGCGGCTTAAGCAAAAATATCTACTAGGTCGTTTCATTGGGACTTTGTAATTCCCGCTTTTTTTCCGACCATCCAATAGGTCTTTGGGGGCTCCAATATCTGCTCTGATACGCGAACAAGCTTACCTTGTTCCAAGAGGGGCGCGCAAAGCGGAAGGGAGGCAAGGGAGCTGTCAGACAAATCAAAACTCGCATCAGATTGTTAGCACAGCCTAAATCTATACGCTCAATAGTTGACGTCACTCAGCGAGAGCGGCCGCACGGTTTAGCTTGAAATTGATGCGCGACTAA
>JAOEQC010000091.1 GCA_028388995.1 Ascidiaceihabitans sp.
CCGATGGCGTGGACCCTGCATCCAAATTATTGGTGCAAGCGTTACCTGAAAAATTGGGCAAGAATGTTGCAGACCTTGGTGCTGGTTGGGGATATCTGTCTGCCCATGCTCTATCGCGCGGTAGCAACGAAATCCATTTGGTCGAAGCAGGGCATTTGGCGTTAGAGTGTGCGAAACGCAATGTCACAGATGAGCGTGCCCAATACCATTGGGCTGACGCGACAAAATGGGCCCCTAAGGGCCGCATTGATACCGTTATTATGAACCCACCCTTTCATGTTGGTCGCGCAGCAGAGCCTTCGTTGGGCCAAGCGTTTGTGGCAACAGCTGCTCGTATATTGGCCAACTCTGGTCAGCTTTGGATGGTTGCAAACCGGCACCTTCCTTATGAAGGCGCGTTGAACGCCAACTTTGGTAAGGTGACGGACCTTGGCGGTGATACGCGGTTCAAATTATTCCACGCTGCGCGGCCTTTGCGCAAACGCGCCTAAACAATATTTCTGCAAGGACCATCGCCATGGCATTTTCCGTTTCAGGTAAGACAATCATCGTCACAGGCGCGGCTAATGGCATTGGTTTGGCAATCGCCCGCAGCTTTGCGGATCGCGGCGCAAACGTGATGTGCGCAGATATGGACGAGGCGCGCCTTAAGGACGAGTTGGGCTCTCAACTTGATGAAGGCAATATGCGCTACTTCGCGGGTGACTTGCGTCAGCGTTTGACGATTGCAAACCTTATTTCTGCAACAATTGACGCCTTTGATCAGGTTGATGTTTTGGTAAACGCCTCCCGTCAGGTAATGACTACGGATGTGATGGATGTTGAAGACACTTCAGTTGAAGTGCTGCTTGAGCAGAACATGATGACCAGTCTTCGCTTAACGCAACAGGTCGCCAAGCGTATGATCAAACAGGCGGGTGAACAGACTGAAGGCACGGTAGGTACTATCGTTAATCTTAGTTCGATCGCTGCACGCAGTTCGCGCCCTGAATTGATGGGCTATTCGATTGCGTCCGCCGCGATGGAGCAAATGACCCGTTCGATGGCACTGGCTCTCGCGCCAAACCGTATCCGTGTCAATGCGGTTGCTTTTGGATCGGTCATGTCCGCATCGCTTCAAGCTGCGATGATTGAACACAGTGACTGGCGTGACGAAATCGAAGAAAAAACACCTCTTGGCCGCGTTGCTGGCCCAGGTGAGTTGGTGGATGCGGCGCAATTTCTTGCTTCAGATGCATCCGCCTTTATGACGGGCGAAGTTGTGACAGTGGATGGTGGGCGCAGCTTGCTTGATCCAATTTCAGCGCCAGCCCATTAACTTAAGGACAATCGATATGGCCAGTGATCAAACCAACGCTTTCAACGCCGAAAAAACACGCGCATCAGCATGGTTTGGTGAATTGCGCGATCAGATCGTTACTGCCTTTGAGGGGATTGAAGCCAACCACACCACAGGCCCAATGTCCGACGCACCCGTAGGTGCGTTTGAATTGACGGAAACCGCGCGTACGTCCGACGATGGATCAGATGCTGGTGGTGGCTTGATGAGCGTGATGCGTGGTGGTCGCGTGTTCGAAAAAGTTGGTGTGAATATCTCAACCGTCTTCGGCACTTTGGGTGAACGCGCGCAAAACGCTATGGCCGCGCGCAAGGGCATTCCAGGTATGAAAGACGATCCACAGTTTTGGGCTGCTGGTATCAGCCTTGTTGCCCACATGCAGAACCCACATGCCCCTGCGGTTCACATGAACACACGTATGTTTTGGACCCCAAATGCGTGGTGGTTTGGTGGTGGGTCAGACCTGAACCCGTGCATAGAATATGATGTAGACACAGCGCACTTTCATGACCAACAGAAGCAGCATCTCGATCCGCACGGGGCCGATCTGTATCCTAAGTTAAAGGAATGGGCCGACACCTATTTCTACATCCCGCACCGTCACCGCGCGCGGGGTGTTGGTGGCATCTTTATGGATGATCGTTGCACTGGGGATTGGGAGGCTGATTTCGCCCTGACCCAAGACATTGGCCGTGCGTTTTTACCCGCCTTCCTACCGCTTGTGGAAAAGCGCAAAGTCCAAGATTGGGATGAAGTGGCCAAGGATGCGCAGCTTGTTCATCGCGGTCTCTACGCAGAATATAATCTGGTCTATGATCGTGGGACTAAGTTTGGCCTTGAGACGGGTCATGATGCGAATGCAGTTTTGATGAGCCTGCCGCCAATGGCGAAATGGACCTGAGCTAACGTTTAGTGTGTGTGCCAGTCAAAGAAGCCTTCGCCAGCACGTTCTAAAAGCTCTTTTGCAAGCTCAACGCCCATTGCAGCGCCGGTTTTAATCGGACCACGGCGTTCACCGCTAAGAGACTGTGACCCGTCTGGGCGCAGCACTTCACCGCGTAAATGCAACCCGTCTCCATCCAAGGTCGCCAAGCCTGCAATTGGCGTCTCACATGATCCGTCTAGCGCCTGAAGAAACGCACGCTCTGCGGCAAGGCGTTGGCCGGTTGGGGTATCGTGTATTGCAGCCAACATCTCTTGCATCCGTGCGTCATCTGCATGGCGTTCGATTCCGATAGCACCTTGGGCAACTGCAGGCAGCATATCTTCTGGATCAACCGGTGTTGCGGGTACATCGTCACGGCCAAGGCGTTTCAAGCCAGCGGCCGCAAGAAAAGTACATTCTGCGACACCATTATCTAACTTCTCCAAACGGGTCTGCACGTTGCCGCGAAACTCGACGACATTCAGGTCTGGGCGACGGTTCAACAATTGCGCACGGCGGCGTAGGCTGGACGTGCCTACGACGGCACCACTTGCCAGTTCTGCGATAGAACCCAAATTTGATGAAATGAACGCATCGCGTACGTCTTCTCGCGGCAGGTAAACGTCCAGCAGCAAACCATCTGGTTGGATTGTTGGCATGTCCTTCATCGAATGAACTGCGATGTCGATCTTACCTGACAGAAGATCCTCTTCTATTTCGCGTGTGAATAGACCTTTGCCGCCAATGTCTTTGAGTGGACGGTCTTGGATCATATCCCCTGTCACCTTGATCACGACGACCACAAACGAATCTTCGAGCAAATCAAAGGCAGCCATCAGGCGCGCCCTTGTTTCATAGGCTTGGGCCAAGGCCAAAGGCGATCCACGGGTGCCGATTTTGAGAGGCTGTGCTGGGGAAGGGAGATCAAAATTCATAAGCCTTTTTAGGCGCGTCATATGCGCCTGACAAGCTACGATCTCTTGACAAAATCGCCACAGGGCGTGACCAACGTCCAGCCGTAAAAAAGATACTGACCATGACTTCATCCAAAACTATTCTGCGTGCATTTGCTGGTGAAACACTGCCGACCCCGCCGATTTGGATGATGCGTCAATCGGATCGCTATTTGCCAGAGTACAAAGCGACACGCGCATAGGCTGGTGATTTCCTGTCGTTGTGCTACAATCCTGACCTTGCGACTGAAGTGACATTGCAGCCCATTCGTCGCTATGGTTTTGACGTGGCTATCTTGTTTGCTGACATTTTGTTGATCCCGCAAGCATTAGGCGCAGATCTGTGGTTTGTCACCTGTGAGGGCCCGCGTCTGTCCACGATCTCGTCACAGGCCTACCTTGATAAGTTGGGGCAAGTGTCGGATATCCATGAAACGCTTAACCCGATCTATCAGACTGCGCGCAACCTTTCAGGGGTGTTGCCCCAAGAGACCACTTTGATTGGCTTTGCTGGGGCTCCTTGGACCGTTGCGACCTATATGATTGCAGGGCGTGGTACGCCGGATCAAGCACCCGCGCACAAGCTGATGAATGAACAGCCTGAGGTGTTTGATGCGCTGATGGACAAGATCACTGAGGCAACTATCGATTATCTGCTGATGCAGATTGAAGCGGGTGCTGCAGTTGTTAAAATCTTTGATAGCTGGGCGGGTTCCTTACCCGGTACTGCGTTCCAGAAATATTCACTAGAACCAGTGCGCCGCATTACGACAGCATTGAAAGCGAAATACCCAGATACGCCCATCATTGGCTTCCCGCGTGAAGCGGGTGACGGTTACATTGGATTCGCAAAAGCGACTGGCGTGGACTGTGTTGCGCTTGATAATTCGGTGACACCTGAATGGGCTATGAAAAATGTTCAGGTTGATGGGTGTGTTCAAGGCAACCTGAAATCTTCGCATATGGTGACAGGTGGTCAGGCCTTGGTCGACGAAACACGCGCTATTGTTAAGGCATTTTCGGGCGGTCCACACATCTTTAACCTTGGTCATGGCATCACGCCAGACGCCGATCCAGACAACGTTCAGCGCATGATTGATGCCGTACGTGATGTTTAATTGATTTCGTGGGTTGACGACTCCGGTCTGGTCTCCTAATTCCCATCCTCACGGCGCGGTAGCTCAGTTGGTTAGAGCGATCGACTCATAATCGATAGGTCGGGAGTTCAAGTCTCCCCCACGCCACCACTCACGCCCCTTTTTTATGGTTAATTCATAATAATATGGATATGCAGCTTCATTTGACATACCACTTGACGTACCGCCTGACAAATTATTCACGTGAGGTACAGAGTGAGTGATGTCAAAAGACTCACGTGGGCTGACTATCCAACATCTAGAGTTAAGCTCGTTAAGGGCAGATACAGTACTGTAGTTACAGTTCCTCGCTCCATGCGCAGCCTGTTCGGTACGCCAGAGGTTGCAAAAGCTACGGGAACTACGGACCTTGCTGCTGCAGAAAAGCTGCTGATGTCATATGGACATGAACTGTACGCTAAAC
>JAOEQC010000092.1 GCA_028388995.1 Ascidiaceihabitans sp.
CAAATAATTGACAGACACCCAATGGCACGTTCATCAGAAATGATTGGTACTGAAAGGCTAGAAGTTTTGGGCCTAAACGATCGAGGACCACGTGTAGCAAAGCCTTGTTTGAAATAAGTAGTAAGATTTTTTGTCGAGCCACTCCTTCTGTAGAAATGGCAAATCTTCCACAACATTTTCTGCTCGTAGCAAATCAATTATTATCTCACGCTCCCGTCCCGCACAGACTGAAAGGTACGCTCGTCCAGATGAAGATCGTAGCATAGGTAAGGAATAGCCAACCATGCCTGGGTCAACCGATAGGGGGCTACGGCTATGAGTGGATTCTTGAATTATCATATGCGTGTCTGCATAAGTGGAAAGATCAACCGGCCATGCGTGCGCATCAGTAAATTTGGCCAAACTTGGGAGGGCTACTTGACAAAGTCGCGAACGTGTCGATGAGCTGTCCCCTAAGGTGGCCGCCAGAGGCGACAAACGCATACGAGAATCGTTTCCAGAATAAAGAACATAACCCTCTTCTTCTAGTGTATTAAGTAAGCGATACACCGTGGGACGAGGCAGCCCTAATTCAAGGGCTATCTCAGCGACGCGGGCTGCGCCTACCCTGTTTAAGAACCGCAGAATATTTAGCCCACGTGAAAGAGCCCGCACACTATCAGGACTTGACGACATTTAACCAGCCTAATCTCAGGCAAACAAAATGTTCACCCAGACTTATAGTTTCATCCCGCAACTACGGTTTGGTCAATAGCACCAAAAATACTTTTTCCTTCACTGTTGAGCATTTCAAACCTAATAGTGTCCCCTGGCCTCATGAATCGAGTGGTAGCCTCGCCACTCCGTATGGTTTCAATCATTCTCTTTTCTGCCAAGCAGTTGGAACCCACTTCATCGTGATTTTCATTACTGACAGTCCCCGAACCAATTATAGTACCAGCTGCCAAATCTCTAGTATGTGCTGCATGTGCTATTAAATCTGTGAACTCAAAGCTAAGGTCTTTTCCGGCATCTACATTGCCAAATTTATTGCCATTATAAGTCGTTATTAATGGCAGATTAATGCGGCCGCCGGTCCATGCTACACCCAGCTCGTCAGGAGTAACGCAAACTGGTGAAAAAGCGCTGGCAGGTTTCGATTGAAAAAAGCCAAAACCTTTTACTAATTCTGGGCGCATGATATGGCGAAGGCTAATATCATTACATAACATGATTAATTTTATATGCGACTTGGCTTGCTCGGGGGAGCAACCCATGGGCACATCATCCGTAATAACAGATATTTCACCCTCAAAATCGAGGCCCCAGTCCTTATTAACACATGGGATTGGGTCAACTGGCCCAAGAAATCCGTCGCTGCCTCCCTGGTAAAGCATTGGATCTGTCTCAGAGTTAACAGGCATTTCAGCACCTCGGGCTTTGCGTACCAGCCGCATATGGCTTAAATATGCACTACCGTCAGCCCATTGAAATGCGCGCGGTAAGGGAGAAGCCAAAGCCTTGGGGTCATATGGAATAGTTTCGACCTCAGAAGCCTCAACTTTTTTATTAAGAGCCCGCAGCATAGGCTCAATGTGTCCCCAATTTTCGATGGCATCACGAACGCTTCTAACCACAGAAGTTGCTATAAACATGCGTGACATATCACGTGATACTATAACTGGCGTGCCATCACGGCCACCAATCTTCAAGGACGCAAGTTTCATAGTGTAGGTTCTCTTTCTTTTATTACCGAAATTGGTGAAGGTAGGCCAGTGACAGCCAAATCTATAATATCATTTTCAGAAATAGCGCTGCCCGCAATATATCTGTCAGGGCGTACTAATACTGCGTTTGTATTGAGGCCATCTAAGGTGGTGGCGAGATTGGGGTGCTCTTCTGCATCCAAAACGCTGACTACTGGAATAATACTCTCGTGCAGTGGATGGCGCAGAATTAAAACAGGACAGTAACCAACTTTATCATCCAATCCCTGCCCGTCCCGAAGTATAGGTTGGCTGAACAAATTACCGCAGTGTGGTCTATTGCTCTTTATCAATTCACCAAGATTACTAGTACCAAGGGGTGGAGTAATTGATGAAATACGCGCACTTCCTTCTGAGTTGCTTTCTGCCTGCTCTAGAGCAGTCCGACTATCAATTGTATTAATCAGACCACCAAGCCGTATCGCCATTTCAATGAATGTACGCACATGTGGGGAGCGTTCCTGCTGGTAGCTATCTAAAATACCCTCATTTGCTGCCCCCTTGATGCAGAGCGCCAGTTTCCACGCCAGGTTAGCGGCATCACGGATACCTGCACACATACCCTGCCCCATAAAAGGAGGGGTCAGGTGAGCCGCATCACCCGCTATTAGTAAGCGATCCTTACGCCAATTATTTGCAACTACAGATTTGAATGTATAAACTGCCGTACGCTCCAATTCAGCATCTTCAGCGGTAACCCAGGGCGAGAGGAACTTCCAAATTGTGTCACTGCGGGTAACCTCCTCATGAGTTTCTTCCTCCAGAATAGTGATTTCCCACCTCCGCCGTTTGGCAGGGTTGCGACAGTAAGTCATTGGACGCACAGGATCACAGAATTGGATAGAGTAGTCGCCTAAATCAGGTCGCTCTCTTTTTAATAGCAAGTCCACAACAAGCCACCGCTCATTAAACCCCAAATCATCCACATCAGACCCAATAGTACTTCTCACTAATGAGTTAGCACCATCACATCCCACTAAATATTTAGCATTCAGTGAATACTTATGCCCATCGCTGATATTGCGGCAAAGAAGTCTTACATTTTTATCATGCTGCTCAATGTTTATAACTTCGGTCCCGTTCAGAACCACTGCATTAGTGAAGCCAGAAAGCTTAGCACGCAATAGTTGTTCCAAATCGGGCTGGTGCAAACGGTAACTGGCGTGCCAACCTTGTGGGCCAATTTCTTGTGGGCGTGGCCACTCTAAGATCACAGATTTTTCGCAATCTACGAAACGCATACCTGGATTTACCCGGATTTTTTCACTAAGTGGATTTGCAACGCCAACAGTTTGAAAAATTCGCATAGTTTCATCATCAAAATGTACCGCCCGTGGTAAGTGATACATTACTTCATTCCGCTCAATGACAACTACGCTTAGGTCACACTGTGCAAGCAAATTTGCTAGAGTTGCGCCGGTCGGCCCATAACCAACAATAGCAACATCAAAAAGCTGAGTTTGGGCCTCGTTCATCGACTACGCCCACGTAGTTCATAAAGCCATGGGCAATCCACCATGGGTGGTGAACGCAATCCATCCGCAGCAGCCTTCAACCGCATATCAACAAAAGCCCTTCGTTCGTCTTCTGGCAAATAAAGTCGATCATGACCCCAGAAACTAGGGCCTACTGTGGTCTCATGAGGTTCCCAAGTCGCAGGATCTATCAACCGTCCGCCCCAACCATTCTCAACAAAAAAACCTGATGGCGTATTCGCATAAAAACTAGTTATATGATCATTTGTATGGCGTCCCAGCGTATAAGCGATGCCATCTTTTTGTTGATTTGCCAGGTCATAACCTTGCCCCATATCATCAAGGTTTTCATACTCCACCATAAAGTGGTGAAATCCGGACTGCCCTGAGCCAACTATAGCAAAACTATGGTGCCTGCCATTGACGTGAAAAAAGTAAAGAGGTACCGGGTCAAGCCCATAATCACTAACGGCAAAACCTAATATATCGCAATAAAATGGCAAAAGTGCTGTTGCGTCTGGAACATGTAAAACTGCGTGCCCCATCCCTAGTGGGCCTGTTTTGAAGCCGTCAATTGGACGTCCAGGGATGAAGGGTTCCTCTGCTTTTTGAGGGTTCCAAACAAGTTCAATTCGATTTCCAGCAGGATCGCTGCACACAATTAAGTCTTCTACAAAGCGACGGTCAGCTAGCTCACTACCCCCCTCTGTTACTTTGTGTCCCGCATCATCTAATTTGGCAGCAAAATATTGGAGGTCAGATTTTTGTGATACTTCCCAGCCGATAAAGGCCAACGTTTCACCAGGCTCATCAGATACAACCAAACGTTGTGATAGATCATCCATGCGAAAAGAAAGCTGGCGTCCACCATGGTCAGCAAGCTGCATGGCCAGAACTTTACCAGCAAAATACTTCCAATCATCTACTTTGTTAGATCTAACTCCAAGATAGCCTAAAGATTTAATCGGCATTTTGTTTACCTTCTCTGAACTAGGTTCAAAATACCCAGCGAAGAATGTTCTGAGAACCACTACTCCACTTAACGTCCATCAGGCGGACAACTCTTGCTGTTTGTTGGCAACGAAGGTCGGCTACGGGCCGAAAGTTCCTAAAGTAACTCCACCGCCTCACTCAGCTGCTCAGCATTCACGTCTATGTACCTCTGCGTGGTGGATATATGTGAATGCCCCGCCAGCTCTGCAAGCAAGCGCACTCCTACGCCCTTGTTGGCCAACCTCGTGATGTAGGTGCGTCTTCCCGAATGGCTTGAGGCATCCTTAAGACCAACAGCTTTGTAGATGTCCAAGAACAGCTGACACATTGTGTTTGCTGAGAAGTGCCCGCCTTTCTGGCTCACAAACAACGGGCGCTGTGGGTCAGTAATACGTATGCAAGCACTGTATTCCAGCAGTGCCTTACGAAAGCGCTGGTTGAGATACACCGTGCGTGTCTGCCCA
>JAOEQC010000093.1 GCA_028388995.1 Ascidiaceihabitans sp.
CGTATTTTGACGATCCAGTCTATATCGACGCGTTGGCACAATCGATTGAGAAGGCTTATGCAGGCCTAGAAAAACGTCCTGACCTTTTGATCTGCTCCTACCATGGCGTTCCAAAACGCTACCTGATGCAGGGCGATCCGTATCATTGCCACTGCCAAAAAACGACGCGCCTTTTGAAAGAGCGGTTAGGTTGGGACGACACAGAAATCAAAACCACATTCCAGTCCAAGTTTGGGCCGGAGGAATGGTTGCAGCCGTACACTGTTAAAGAAGTTGCGCGTCTTGCCGAAGCTGGGACAAAAAACATTGCCGTTTGCGCACCAGCATTTTCAGCTGATTGCATCGAGACACTGGAAGAAATCAACGAAGAGATCTTCGAGAGCTTTGAGCATGCAGGCGGCAAAGACTTCACCTACATCCCTTGCCTGAATGATGACGATGCGCACATCAAGGCTTTGGGAGCAGTTATCGAAAGAAATCTGCAGGGTTGGTTGGACTAATCATTTCAATTTAGTCACTGGGGCCCAGAACTGGGCCCTTTCCATTCTTTAGAAATCCATACCCTGAAACGAAAAAAGGCGACACTTAAAAGCGTCGCCTTTTGAAAATTTAATGCTTCGGCTTAATTAGATACAGCTGCTGCAACCAAAGCCAAAAGAATCAACGGCAAAAGGACGCCATTTGAAGAAGAGCCAGCTTCTTCGATGATTACTGGTGCTTCAATTACTGCCTCGGAGTAAGAGCCCGCGAAAGATGTTGTTGCTGCAGCTGTCAAAGCGGCTGCTAGTACTAGTTTTTTCATATTATTCTCCAGATTAGGCGTACCCAGGCTATTGGGTACGCACCCAAGACGTGCCTCGTCAGCTTGTCTAAACAATTAATTGGCGAGAATGCAAACATACTTTGTCGTTATCATCACAATAATAGTCACTTTTTCGTCAAATTAGCAACACTTGAGTGCCAACTTGTGTCTTGGAGAACAACTCAGCAATATGCTCGTTGTACAGGCCAATACACCCACTAGACGATTTTCGGCCAATCTTGCGCGTATCATGCGTTCCATGAATCCGATAATATGTCCAGCTAAGGTAAAGCGCGTGTGACCCCAAAGGGTTCTCTGGACCTGGACCAATGAATTTTGGCCATTCAGGATTAAGTTTTAACATCGATGGCGTTGGGCGCCAGCTTGGGCCATCCACCTTGCGCGTAATTTCTGTACGACCACGGCGAGTCAATTCTTCGGTGAGCGGAACACTAGATGGGTAGAGTTTATATTCAGTTTGATCCTCATTCCAAAAATGGACTGCTCGACTATCAATATCGACAAGAATTGCGCCTTTTTGTGTATTTTTAAAGTAAGGGCGCCAATCCAGAGTACGGAAACTAGAGATGTTGCGCCGCACTGATTTCATCTGATCACGTTCTGCGAAGCCTGGCAAATCGTTTGTTTGAGCCAATACAGGCGTGGCTAGAACGGCGGCAGATCCAGTTAGGAACGCACGGCGTGTAGGAATTTCAAATAGCTTTATGGACATTATTGCCTCTCCATGGCTTATACTCTTGCTTTGAAGAGAACATTATTGCGCAAAAGACGCAGTCGCAAATCAAACAACCGTTATTGTGCGCGCTCACGCCGATGTGCGTTTGAAATACCACGCAACTCACGGTATGGTGGAAGTAACGGCAATTTCTGAGTGGAGCAAAAAATGGCCAGAATGATCGCAATTATTATGGTCGGGTTGCTTTCACTTTCCGCCTGTGTGCCAGTAGAGCCTCAATTGGGCCGTGACGGCAAACCAGCTGCGAAGATTTACAAGATTGGTGGCGATGCGATCGGTAAGCTTCAGTTCCGTATGCTTGACTCGGTAAACGCACTGCGCAGCTCAAAAGGTGCTACTCCTGTTGAGTTAAATCCACAGTTGAATGCTGCCGCAGCAACGCACTCACGCGATATGTCCATTCAAAACCGCCCTTGGCACTTTGGTTCAGACGGTTCATCCCCAATCGATCGCGTACAACGCGTTGGCTACACTGGACAGTTAGTTGGAGAAAACATCTCTGAATCTTATGAAACCGAATTAGAGACATTAGGTGCCTGGATTGAGCAACCAGGCACACGCCGCACAATTCTCGCCGCCGATGCCCAAGATATGGGTTTTGCATGGCATCAAGAAGAAAACGGTAAAATTTGGTGGACCTTGATAATGGGCAACCCAACGACATCTCCGTTGATCCCATCGGCCAATCCAGCAGCCAGCCGTATGGTGCCCATTGTGGTTTCAGAGGAAACAGCTACAATCGGTGAAGAAGCTACCGAAATTGTTGCTGCTGCCGAGAAATGAAACAAACGCTTAAGACCTCAATTTATGGATTGATCTTAATCGGCGTACCGTTTTTCACCATCGAATAGATCTCTTCGATTTCGCGGTTCGGCACTGAAATGCATCCCCAAGTCCAATCGTTTCTGCCCAACTTACGGCGATCTGATTCACCGTGAATAAAGATGTCTCCACCTGGAGGTTTACCCAGCGTTGCAGCCTCTGCCCGATCTCTTTCGTTTGGGTATGAAATCCCAATAGAAAGGTGAAACTTACTGTAAGGATTTTTACGATTAATAAAATAGTTACCTTCAGGTGTCTTGCCGTCGCCTTCGTAATATTTGTCGCCAACAGGTGAAAATCCAAGATCAATTTTATATTTCTTAAGCATAGTATAGTTGTGGAAAAAGAACATCCTGCGTTCAGATTTATTCACAATAATATAAGTAACCTCAGGGCCTAGATAGGTTTTAAATTTGCTTTCCGACGTAGAACTAATTTCTTTAGTACACGCGCTAACAATTGCAGAGGCGAACCCACTCAAAATCAAAACTCTACGCTTCATAAAGCCCGCTCAAATTATTTCCTATGATACTCAGTTTTAACATGATTGATCGCTTTTGGAACAAAAAATATGATCACCCAATAGTGAGTTTAGGCCCCTCAGCTTTGGAATTTTTTCGGCGGAATGAGCCAACCAATTCAACGTGCGAAGACCAACGGAACTGATCAACAGGTTGAACCCATCCCAAAATAAAACCTGCCTCAACCAACTGCGCGGCGTCGCGTGCAAAGGTGACGGGATTACAAGAAACATATGCAATCACGTTTACCTTTGAGCTCGCAAGTTCACGTACCTGTTCAACAGCCCCAGCACGTGGCGGGTCCAGAACAACAGCGTCAAACTTAGCCAATTCATCAGGCAACATCGGACGGCGGAACAAATCGCGAGCCTCAGATGTGACCGGTTTTAAGTCAAGCGCCATGCGCCAACCCTGATCAAGTGATGCGACCATCGCCTTATCGCCCTCAACAGCATGAACAGCCGATGTCTGTGCTAACGGCAAAGTGAAAGTACCACTACCAGCGAACAGATCAGCAACACGTTTACTGCCCTTAACAATCTCGCTAACCAATGCCTGCAATGTCGCAGCGCCGTGTGCAGTTGCTTGCAAAAATCCACCCGCAGGCACGACAACTTTTGCTTTGCCAAATGCCTGGCGTGGAGGTGTACGCATTGCGATCGTTTCACCGTCCCATGTGAGACGGGCCAAACCACTGCGGTCACACAATTGCGCAAGTTCAGAGCGCAAAGGACCATCTAGTTCTTTACCGCCCGTGACAGATGCATCCAAGCCATCTTCAGACACAGTCAGAGCAACAGCTAATGCTGCTTTACGGCTGGTGCCAATGGTCGCCAATTCCTCAGCGATTGGGAAACCTGCCATGATCTTGGGATCAAGCAACTGGCAATCAGGTACTTCGATAATAGTGCCGCTAGCGCGACCATGGAAGCCAACCATCGCACCACTTTTTGTGCGTTTGGCAGCTACAGTTGCGCGCTGGCGTGATTTAGCGGGCGACGTAAGTGTTGGTCGAATTTCAGGTGACAGATCATGAGCGGCAAAAGCGCGTTTCACAATTTCTGCTTTCCACGTCGCAACGAATTCATCACTCGCATGTTGCAACTGACAGCCACCACACGATTTGAAATGACGACAAGGCGCAGCAACACGATCCGAAGATGGCGTTTGAATACGCACGTCTTTCAGCGCATCGCCATCTTGCGTTGCGGTCACTATTTCACCGGGCAAAGTCATCGGCGCGAACAATGGTCCATCAGCGATGCCATCGCCCTGATGACCTAAACGGATAATTTTATATTTTTTCATACGGTTCCCTATCGCCCGTCGCACAAATACGAAAGGGTTATTGTGCAACCTTTGTTGATATGAAACCACCAGATTGCCGATCCCAATACCGTGCATAAAGGCCCTTTTGAGCAAGCAACGTCTGGTGATCACCCAACTCAACAATACGCCCCTTGTCCATCACAACGATACGATCCATCTCTGTCAGGGTCGAAAGACGGTGCGCAATTGCCAGCACAGTCTTGCCTTCCATCACACGCGCCAGCGCTTTTTGAATCGATGCCTCAACCTCACTATCAAGGGCGCTGGTCGCTTCATCCAAGACAAGAATTGGCGCGTCCTTCAAAATAGCACGCGCCAATGCGATCCGTTGGCGTTGGCCACCAGATAACTTTACACCACGCTCA
>JAOEQC010000094.1 GCA_028388995.1 Ascidiaceihabitans sp.
CATTGGGTGCACGCAGCCATAAATCCCACATTCCACTGGTTACGTCTTTTGCATCGATTGCAGATGACGCCGCCTGAGCAGAGGCTATCAGGGCATCCAACTCAGTCGAGTAATCCCTCGGTGCAGGGCAATCTTCTGCCCACGCCGAGCCAGAAATGAGGGCTGTAGCAAGAAATATACGCATGCATTAGACCTGGCGCATATCCTCTGCAGGTCAAGAAACATTTTTGTGGATCCCTTGAGGTGCTTCCGCCAAAACGGTCTCTTTCACGGCTTCCATTGCTACATAGGTTGAGGTGGATGCGATGTGGGGTAAGATCGAAATCGTCTCGCCTAAGAATGTGCGATAGCTCGCCATATTCGACGTGCGCACTTTCAACAGATAGTCAAAATTACCAGCAATCATATGGGCTTGTTCGATTTCTGATATCTTGACCACGGCCGCATTGAATGCGCGCAATGCCGCATCACGCGTATCGCTCAGCTTAACCTCAACGAAAGCAACATGGTCTAATCCCAAGCGGATCGGATCCAACATTGCCCGATACCCCAAAATAACACCCGTGTTTTCCAACCTGCGCAGACGCGCTTGTGTTGGCGATTTGGACAAGCCAATTCGGTTTGCCAATTCGGTCAAACTGATGCGGCCATCTTTAGATAGAACTTCAAGAATCGCTGTATCGAAACGGTCCAATTCACAGTGGTTAAAAATCACGATAAATGCCCAATATTCATAACAAAAAAATCCATTCAAGCCTTAATTAAGTCCAATCGACTTGTATTTATAGAATATATTGACCCAAACGGAAAGGGAAATCCATGTCAGACAATTTACTGCAGACGATTGACGAACACACCTACTGCTATCATGCCCCTGTGATTGAGCACTTAATTGAACTGGCCAACCTTTCTACGCAAGATCGCTCAGCGATTGTAGCAAAGGCAGAGACTCTCGTTAGTCGGATCAGAAATGACGCGGCACCCGGCTTGATGGAAGTGTTCCTTGCCGAATACGGCCTTTCCACTGACGAAGGCATTGCCTTGATGTGTTTGGCTGAAGCGCTTTTACGCGTTCCAGATGCGGATACGATCGATGCATTGATTGAAGACAAAATTGCACCATCCAACTGGGGTAAGCATTTAGGCAAATCTGCTTCCTCGCTTGTGAATGCCTCGACTTGGGCCTTGATGCTGACGGGCCGTGTGTTGGACGACAATGCACCGGCCACTGCGGGTCACCTCCAATCCGCACTTAAGCGCTTGGGCGAACCTGTTATTCGTACTGCGCGCGATGAAAGAAATGGGTCGTCAGTTCGTTTTGGGCGAAGACATCATTGCCGCTATGAAACGCGCCGCAAAAATGGAGGAAAAAGGGTTCACCTATTCCTACGACATGCTGGGCGAAGCAGCCCGCACTGAATCTGACGCAAAACGTTATCACCTTAGCTATTCGCGCGCGATTTCAGCTATTGCCACCGCATGTGTCAATGATGACGTTCAAAGCAACCCAGGTATTTCTGTTAAACTATCAGCCCTCTATCCGCGCTATGAGCTGGCTAAACGTGAAGACGTGCTTCGTAATCTAACGCCACGCCTGCGTTCGTTGGCATTACTCGCGAAGTCAGCAGACATGGGTCTGAATGTCGACGCTGAAGAAGTAGACCGCCTAGGTCTATCCCTCGAAGTAATTGAACAAGTCATTTCAGAACCCGCTCTTGCTGGCTGGGATGGGTTTGGCGTTGTTGTCCAAGCTTATGGCCCACGCGCCGAAACCGCGATCCAAGCCTTGTATGACATGGCGATCAAATATGACCGCAAGTTCATGGTGCGCTTGGTCAAAGGTGCATACTGGGACACCGAAATCAAACAAGCCCAAGTTCTGGGCATGAAGCATTTTCCTGTCTTTACTCAAAAGGCACAGACCGACGTTAGCTATATCGCAAATGCACGCAAAATTTTGGACATGACGGATCGCATCTATCCGCAATTCGCGACCCACAATGCCCATACAGTGGCAGCCATCCTGCATATGGCGACTGACCCAAAGACATTCGAATTTCAACGTCTGCACGGCATGGGCGAAGCTATGCACAAGATGGTCATGCAAGACAACGAAACGCGCTGCCGTATTTATGCTCCAGTTGGCGCGCACCATGATCTGCTTGCCTATTTGGTTCGCCGTTTGTTGGAGAATGGGGCCAACTCTAGCTTTGTGAACCAAATCGTGGACGAAGACGTGGCCCAGGAAGTTGTGGCCGCTGATCCGTTTGATACTGTCAGCGAAGTAGGTCACAACATCACAGTTGGCAGCGACCTACACCAACCTGAGCGGATCAATTCTCTTGGTTTCGATCTAGCCCACGCTCCAACTTTGGCGCAAATCGATATCGCGCGCATGCCCTTCAAAACATCGAACTGGACAGCGCAGCCGCTGTTAAATGGCAAGGCAAACCCGGCAGATAGTGTCGATGTGAACAACCCAGCCAACCCAGATGATATTGTAGGGACTGCACAGTTTGCATCCTTCAAGGATGTCAAAACGGCCATTTCAAAAGCTAAACAATGGGATGCACCCGTAGCCGTACGCGCAGATGTGTTGAACAAAGCCGCTGATCTGTACGAAGCCAACTTTGGCGAATTATTTGCACTGCTGACCCGTGAAGCAGGTAAAACCTTGCTAGATTGCGTTGCCGAATTGCGTGAAGCCGTGGATTTCCTGCGCTACTATGCAGCACAAGCGACCGATGATGCACCTGCAGGCACAGCGCTTTGTATCTCTCCGTGGAACTTTCCTCTCGCGATCTACTCCGGACAAATCGCGGCGGCTCTCGCGGCGGGCAACGCAGTCCTTGCCAAACCCGCTGAACAAACCAGCCTCATGGCGTACCGTGCAGCCCAGCTGTTGCATGAAGCAGGCGTCCCAAAACATGCCCTGCAGTTGCTACTAGGCGGCGGCGACATCGGCGAGGCGCTGACTGAAAACCCGAACCTAAACATCGTTGCGTTTACAGGATCAACCGGCACAGCCCAACGCATCCGCCACAGCCTTGTACAAAACGCACCGGCTACGCCATTCATTGCTGAAACAGGTGGTTTAAACGCGATGATCGTCGACAGCACTGCGCTTCCGGAGCAAGCTGTGGCCGCCATTGTCGAAAGCGCGTTTCACTCAGCAGGACAACGCTGTTCCGCCCTGCGCTGCCTGTATGTTCAAGAAGACATTGCGCCATCGTTCATCAAAATGCTGACAGGTGCGATGGATACTCTGGGCGTTGGACAACCGTGGGACGTTTCAACTGATGTGGGGCCGGTCATCGACGAACCAGCGCGCGCAAAAATTGCCGCTCACACTGAGGCCCACAAGGCGAACATCATCCACCAACTTCAGACTCCTCAAGCGGGCACATTTATAGCGCCAACCCTGATCAGGGTGTCTGGAATTGTAGAAATGAAAGAGGAAATTTTCGGCCCGATTCTACACTTGGTGACCTTCAAGTCCCAAGAACTGGATCAAATCATCAATGACATCAATGACACCGGATACGGCCTAACATTCGGCCTTCACACTCGTATCGACGACCGTGTTCAACACGTGTCTGATCGAATCAAGGCAGGCAACATCTACATCAATCGCAACCAAATCGGTGCCATTGTTGGAAGTCAGCCTTTCGGTGGAACTGGCCTGTCAGGTACCGGCCCAAAAGCGGGTGGCCCCGATTACCTATTACGCTTCCGTGCAGTTAAACCTGCCGGCGAAGCTGGGGAATGGCCCACCACACAAATTGAACTTCCTACAATTACTAATAAGCCACAAATCATCGGTGAGCACACGTTGCCTGGCCCAACCGGCGAATCTAATCGTCTTACCAGCACGACACGCGCGCCCATCTTGTGCATGGGCCCAGGCGCGAATGCTGCGAAGGCTCAGGCAGAGGCCATCAACAAACTTGGCGGACATGCCATCCAAGCCACAGGGAATATCGAACCCTCATTGCTGGCAGACGGCCCATCTTACGGTGGTATACTCTGGTGGGGCGATGCAAAAACAACCACAGCCATCGATACTGCATTGGCCAAACGCACTGGCGCAATCTTGCCGTTGATCACAGGGCAGCCCGATGTTGGACATGCACTAGAAGAACGCCACATCTGTATCGACACGACGGCATCTGGCGGCAACGCCGCATTGCTTGGCGAAGCAAGCTAACACCTTGACGACATCCCGCCAAAGTCTCAGTTTGGCGGGATGTTACCTATTCGCGATCATAACCCATCAGGGCGCTTGCCCTTTGTCACCTACGCGCTCATGGCTGCGAATATTGGGATATTTCTTTGCTATGCTGGGGCCTTTTCCGACATTCCAAAAATCAATCATATTTACCTAACTTGGGGGATGATCCCTCAGCAGATCAGCGCAGGCGAAGGGTATTATACTTTGTTTTCGTCAATGTTCTTACATGGTGGCTGGATGCACCTAGCTGGAAACATGCTGTTTCTCTGGATCTTTGGCGACAACATAGAGGACGAGATGGGTCACATGCCCTACCTTGGGTTCTACATACTCACAGGTATTGCGGCAGGCCT
>JAOEQC010000095.1 GCA_028388995.1 Ascidiaceihabitans sp.
CACACCCCGTTCATGAAAAAGATCCTCAACATTCCGTAACGAGAGCGGGGATCGAACATACAGCATCACAGCCAAGCGGATGATCTCTGGGCTCGTTTTAAAGTACCTGTATGGCGAGTGTTTTCTCATACGGCGAGGCTACGAAACCACCCTGCCCGTCTCAAGCTCGTTTTGTCTGAGAGTGCCAGCAAGATAGCTACAAACCGTCGAGCAACTCACTAGACGGAGATGATATACCCTTCTGATTTAGACAATAGATTTGGAACTAATGTTCTTAGGTCAAGGCAGCGCGTAAAATCATTAGGCCGCAGCCATCTGCATACGCGGTACTTAGTCAGGCAATGAAAGTGCAGGTAAAGTTAAGGCTTACCCAAACTCAGAGCGCTGCAGTTACTTTTTCGCCGCAGCAGGTGGGTTGCCCGGTATGGGCATACCGCGTAGCGCTCGGTTGGAGCGCATATATTGGGGCGCGTAAGCGGCCTCAGCATTCAATGCTTCTGCCGCATGCCAAGCCCAACGTGGATTGTTGAGCATGCCACGCGCGAGAGCCACCATATCAGCCTGCCCCGAACGGATCACGGCCTCTGCCTGATGGGGCTCAGTAATCTGCCCAACAGCCATCGTCGGCATTTGAGTGTGTCGGCGAATCTCCGCTGCAAATCCCGTCTGATAACCAGGCCCAACCTCAATATTTTGCTCGGGCGAATTGCCTGCGCTGGAGACATCGATGAAGTCACAGCCATGCGTTTTCAACTCAGCTGCGAATTGGGTGGATTCTGCAATGTCCCAACTGGAACGCGCCACCCAATCTGTCGCTGAAAACCGCACGCCAAGGGCTTTATGCTTGGGCCAAACTGCGGCCACAGCGTCAAAAACCTCGAGCGGGAAGCGCATTCTGTTTTCCAAAGTGCCGCCATAGTTATCAGTGCGCAGATTGCTCAAGGGGGAGAGAAATTGATGCAAAAGATAGCCATGCGCCGCATGCAACTCAGCCACCTCAAACCCGATACGATCTGCCCGAACAGCCGCATCGACAAAGGCCGCCTTGATCCGAGCAAGCCCAGCCTCGTCTAGGGCCGCCGGAGTCTCCCAGCCAATAGGTGCATAGGGCGTGGCCGATGGGGCTTCGGTGGCCCAACCTCTCGGGTCGTCAGCTGGAATTGGTTTGCCACTGAGCCAAGGCAGATCCGTCGAACCCTTGCGACCTGCATGGCTCAACTGAATACCCATCGTGGTGTTGCCAAATGTCTGGCAAAAATCGACTACTCGTTTCAGACGCGCTTCTTGGGCATCTGAGCAAAGACTCAAACAGCCAGGTGAAATCCGGCCCGCCATTTCTACGCCCACCGCTTCAGTAATGATCAAGCCAACGCCAGAGACCGCATATTGCCCAAGGTGCATCAAATGCCAATCGGTCGCGGCACCCTCATCGGCACTATATTGGCACATAGGTGCCACAATGATCCTGTTGCGCAGCTCTATGCCGGCCAGAGTAATAGGTGAAAATAATTGACTGGCCATCTGGATCACGCCCTCTTTTATGGATTGCACTCTTTCAAATAAACAAATCGGAAAGTTTCGGCAACTTGCAAACTAAGATGTAAATAGCAAATCTTTGTTTTCAAACTGAGCCTCCTTCTTAGAAGTGCCCCCTATATTAAGGAAACGAAGGACTATAAATGGCCACCAAGAGAACCCAGCCGCCTCCTATGGCAACGTGTGATTTTTTGCAGAGGCCAATTGAGGCGCAAAACTATACATTTGCTAAGAATGATTTATTGATATTGTTCGATCGAATTTCAAAGAACCAGGTAAACTTAATGAACGAAATCAGCTTAATTAAAACTGCACTCGTGGAGGCTATTGAAAAAGTCAGTTGGCTTGAAAGTTTAGCAGAGGCAGAAGGTAATGAATTTACTTTGAAAGATAGAATGGCTGCACGCAATTTATTGGATGACCTTCATCCTTTATTGATAGACTGCGCTGACAATACCTTCACTCTTGGTCAGAAACTTGGTGCGCAAGATTGGTAATTCACTTCTTTGCTGAGCTAACTGGAACTAACTTAAAAAATGTTTCCCCTGAGTTCTCCCAGCAGGCATCAAGGTTTAATGATTTCATGTAAGTCATTGATTTAATGGTGCCCCCACACGGCGATGGCTCCGCCTGTAGGCACCAACGCTCAGCATGAACCTAACAAAACAAGGCTACTGTTCATTCTGGTTCCTGCAACAGGCGTAAAATGGTCTACGGTTTGGTCTACGATAGCTAGGGGGGCGAGCGGTATGCCACCCTTTAGGGGGTATCGTGCACAAGCCTGACCTGAGATTGGGATTTGATAATCGTCAACCAGCAGCATCAGCCTGTTTCAGTGATACTTGACGGTTTCATCTGTGCGGTAGGGTGCTGGCTGTATGAATGCCTCTGTTACTTCGTGGGGTGCTTATACATGATGCCTGCAGTTATTACCCCGTATTCCAGGATATCGTTACAGTAGCATCAGAGGGGCTGGGCATGGGCCACAGGAGGTGTGCGGGGTAAGTATATATGACCTCTGCCAGTGATTAACCCTGTGAGTTTGTAAACCACTATTGGTTCAGTTTCGGGTTAGGTGACAGTAACTGAAGTCCTTAGGGGGACAAAGTGCTATAGTAGTGGTATGCCTAGCCTTACATCAAGCACAGAGGGTTTAATTATGGCAATAGGTATCCGTAGTACGATCCTTGTAATGGCACTCCTATTTGGGACACAGGCAATGGCTTATGAAGAACCCACATATGAAATCGCTTTAGTCACTGATGGCTATGAAGTTCGACGTTATCAAGATCGTTTGGCGGCTCAGGTGTCAGGCTCTTCTGCGACAAACTCTGCGTTTCGAAAGCTTTTCAAATACATCTCAGGTGCAAACACAGCATCACAGAAAGTTGCAATGACAGTTCCAGTTGCGCAATCTGTCAGCATCGAAATGACTGTCCCTGTAGTGACGTCATCCGAACTTTACATGCAGTTTTTCCTGCCTGCCTCATTCACTCCTGAAACGGCTCCAGTGCCCACTGATCCTGACATCAAGATCGTAAATGTAGAAGGCGGATACTATGCAGTTTTAGAATACTCTGGCAGATCGACAAATGCCAACTTTGACAAGCAACAAAGAATATTGGTCAATAGTCTAGAGAGAGACGGCGTCACCCAGAAATCAACGCCCATCATGGCTACATATAATGGACCGCTCACGTTATCTTTTATGCGCCGAAATGAGGTAATGGTAATGATCGACTGGAGATCAGAGTGACCTATCCAGACGTCTTAGGGATAGTGTCTCACAGACGTTCAGCAGCACTGGATCAGATTACCCAACCTTTAAGATCTTTGGCCTCGTACTATGACTAAAATGCTTACTATAATACTGGCACTTGTGATGGGGTTTAGCACCCAAGCCGATGCTCATAGTGGCGGATTAAACAAACAAGGCTGTCATGCTGGCTCTAAGCCCTACCACTGCCACGTAGCTGCCAAGAAAGCTTTTAAGGCCCCTTCTAGCCCATCCACTCTAAATGGAACTGTAACTCACGTCAGGGATGGAGATACCATTGAAGTAAATGGGGTAGCCGTGAGGTTGTCAGCACTTGATTGCCCAGAGAACGGCACACGACAAGGTGACAAAGCAACAAGGATAGCCAAGCAGTTCAAAGGGTCTCTGGCTCGGTGTGAACTTACAGGAGCTAAGACCTATAATCGGTTAGTGGGCTACTGCTCCGTTGGTGGTTCTGACTTTGGATTGTACATGATGCAAAACTCTGCATGTAAGGTCTGGCCTAAGTATGACGTATGGAACAGGTACTGAGATGGACAACACCCTTCACCCAGCCAATGCGCATAAGCAACGATGCCCAAGATGTCAGTCACCACTGAACACGGTTGTGGTTCACGGGCATGAGCAATGCGTGGTCTGTAAATCTAATATCTTTGAATGCTGTTCGGGGGATACCTGTGAGACAGATCACAACTTGGCTGTTGGGTATAGGCGTGGCTGATGCCCTACACCCCAAGAAACTCATCAAGAACGAGGTGATAATATGAACCCATTCAAACTGCACAGCGAACTAGCAGAACGACTACGCCTAAAACTTGGCTGGAGCTATTACGCAATCTACTGGGTGTCTTTCATCAAAGGTGTTGCTGTCACGTGTCTTGTGCTTTGGCTGATGTGTTAAATCGCTGCAGCATGTGTTTCTACTGTACAGCGTGGGGCACCACATTCTTTAGATCACCGCAGTTTCCCCCCTGATACCAAGCGATATTCATTGTCGTCTGATGCATTAGTCCACCAAGAGACTCCCACTAGTTATTAGCTGTTAACTTAGAACGTCTAGTTTGCTGATAAACTTACTGACGAGCCCTTGATGCCACCACATGCTAGATTTTAGAACTTGATTAGATGATATCATCATCGGCTCGGTTTGTTTGAGCCATACGGGTGGTTTTCCAAAAAAGGCCACCTTCTTTGAAAAGATCATTTTGAAGTTGTCGGTTATCCGTAAAGAATATGGTGCT
>JAOEQC010000096.1 GCA_028388995.1 Ascidiaceihabitans sp.
GGGAGCGAGCAATGCAGTTATTTAAAACAGCAGCCACGCTCCAGAGGTTTGTCAGTTATCACAGTCAAATATACAACCACTTCAATCACGAAAGACATCTCGAAAACAGACAGAATTATAAGCAAAAACGTAAAACTGCTCTCACAGAGTGGTTCAATTTCTGTGCCGCATGATGATTGACTTGATGTGCTTTTTACGGGTGTTCAAGTTTGTCTGACAACACCGAGAGATGCATTACCTATGGTGGGCAGTAGATCACGAAGGTGAGGTGCTGGAAAGTTATGTAACCAAGCGCCGAGACCGCAAGGCAGCATTGAAATTCCTCAAAAAAGCAATGAAGCGCTACGGTCAACCAGAAGTACTTGTGACTGACAAGCTACGTTCCTACCGCGCAGCGATGGTAATCATAGGAAATTCTGACCGGCAAGAAACCGGCCGCTGGGTAAACAAAAGAGCTGAGAACTCTCATTTACCGTTCAGGCGACGAGAGAGGGCGATGCTAAGATTTCGACGAACGGCAACGTTACAGAAATTCGTCTCTGTCCACGCGTCTATTCAGAACCATTTCAATCAGGAACGCCATCTCTATTCACGCATCAATTTTAAGTTAAACCGTGCCGCTGCTCTGGCTGAGTGGCGTCAATTATTGAGCGCATAAATTTCGATTACCTCTTCAATCTGATGCTTGCAATCATTAGTCTGACAGCACCGAAAATACCTATTTTAAATCAATGTGTTAGTGGTAATTTTAGCTTATACCTACCTACCTACCCATCAAAGATAAATGTGGTTACTGAGATTTATTCTTAAGGTAGTTTCTAACCCATGGGGGGTAGGGACCGAGGGGGGTGGCTCCCACCCCTAGCCTATATCTGTTCCGTTCATAGCAACCCAAAAAATTATAAAATTGTAAAAATTAGCCCTATCAAGCTGAACCATGCCACTGCTATCGCTGAGTGGCGTCAATTACTGAGCGCATAGATTTCGATTGCCCCATCAATCTGATGTTTGCAATCATTAATCTGACAGTACCGACTAAAGTTATTCATAGACTTTAACATGTTGATTAGGGATATCTAAACTGTGATATCCCCGATGATCTTCACGCCGGAAATTTAGGTGCAGGGACTATTGTACCTTCGCAGGTGCCAAAGCCGATTTGATACCCTTTACCTTGGGCTGCCCCGTGAAGTGTAAGTGTATCGCCATCTTCGATGAAAGTTCGCGTCTCACCAGTATCGAGCGTGATTGGCTCTTTACCGCCCCACGACAGCTCCAAAAGACTGCCACGTTCATGTTTTTCTGGCCCCGAAATTGTGCCCGATCCAATCAAATCACCAGCCTGCATCGCACAGCCTGAAGAGGCATGGTGCGTCAATTGTTGTGCTGCGGAGTAATATATTTGATTGTAATTTGTGCGCGTAATTGTAGTGGCCGATTTCCCTGCGGGTGCAATTGAGGCAGACAGATCAATGTCAAAAAGCATTGGTTTTGGTTCGGCAAGATAAGGTAATAAATCGTTTTCGCGATCGGGAGTAGATGTGCGGAACGGTTCTAGTGCGGCTTGCGTAACGATCCATGGGCTGATCGTTGTTGCAAATGCTTTGGCTTGGAAGGGACCTAAAGGTTGGTATTCCCATGCTTGGATATCGCGGGCGGACCAATCGTTCAGCAAAACATAACCAAAAATCATCTCGTCGGCTTGCGCAACCGTGATAGGTTGCCCCAATGGGTTAGACCTGCCAACGATGGCACCAATTTCTAATTCGAGATCGAGACGCTGACAGGGGCCAAAGGATGGCATGTCTGCATCGCCGGCTTTCGTTTGACCGTTTGGCCGTGTGATTTTGGTGCCGGAAACTACGACAGACGATGCGCGTCCGTTATACCCAATCGGGATGTGCAGCCAATTCGGCGGAAGTGCATTTTCGGGACCTCTAAACATTGTGCCAACGTTTTGGGCGTGATGTTTGCCTGAATAAAAATCAGTGAATTCTGAAACCGCGAGCGGCATATGCATTTCGACAATTGCTTGGGGAACGAGGAATTGGCGAAGCGTGTCTTGGTGTTCGCAACCTTCTGATAGCAGCGTGGTCAATGTTTTACGCAGCTCGTTCCAAACGGTGGGCCCAAGTTCCATGACGTCGTTCCAAAACGGTAGATCAAAGCTGGGTTCCTCATCAAGTTGCACCAACTCGGCCTGTTCTAGGGCGGCCATATCAAGGATCATGTCACCAATGGCGACGCCGCACCTTGGGTCATCCCCGTCGATAGAAAACACACCGTATGGCAGGTTGTTCAAGGGGAAGGGGGTCTTGGCGGTATTTGCGCTGTCCACCCATGATCGCAGCATGGTCATGCAATGTCCTTTGGTTCTGAAAATATGAATGAGTGAACTGACAAACGGTTCTGCTTATCGCAGATAAGTGACGTCATTTTTTACCTGTTGTACCATCGAATTTCTTTTCCAAGTCGGTCCAACAGTCGATGTAGTCATCCTGTAAAGGTGCCTCATTCGCTGCGAACTCTGTCAGGTGCTGCGGGAAACGTGTTTCAAACATGAATGACATCGTTTGATCTAACTTATGTGGGGCTAGCTCAGCGTTCGAAGCTGCGTCGAATGCAAAGCGATCAGGCCCATGAGGTAGCATCATATTGTGTAGGCTCATCGCCCCTGGAATAAACCCTTTTGGCTTCGCATCATACTGGCCATAAATGTTTCCCATAAGTTCTGACATGACGTTCTTATGGTACCACGGTGGGCGGAAGGTATCTTCTGCCACCATCCAACGTTCACGGAACAAAACAAAGTCGATGTTGGCTGTTCCAGCTTGGCCAGAGGGCGCGGTCAGCACAGTGAAGATGGATGGGTCAGGGTGATCGAACAAGATTGCACCGACTGGACAAAATGTCTTTAAGTCATATTTGCATGGGGCATAGTTGCCGTGCCAAGCAACGACATCCAATGGTGAGTGCCCAATTTTGGTTTCATGAAATTGCCCACACCACTTCACGGTTACAGTGGATGGAACCTCGCGATCCTCAAAGGCGGCCACCGGTGTTTTGAAGTCACGTGGATTGGCGAGGCAATTGGCCCCAATTAGTCCGCGGTCTGGTAGATTGAATTTCTGCCCATAGTTTTCGCAAACAAACCCTCGCGCAGGGCCTTCTAAAACTTCGACGCGGTAAACTAACCCGCGCGGAATGATCGCGATCTCTTGTGGTTCGATATCTATTACCCCCAACTCAGTCGCAAAACGCAATTTGCCTTCTTGTGGCACAATGAGCATCTCAGAGTCTGCGGAATAGAAGTAGCTGTCCTCCATACTTTCGGAGACAAGATAGACATGGTTGGCCAAGCCTGTTTGAATGTTCACGTCACCCGCAGTGGTCATTGTGCGCATACCACTAAGCCAGGTTAGGCCCTCGTCGTTGGCTTGAATTGCGTCCCAACGATACTGTCCAAGGGAGGTAACGTCTTCAATAATATGGGGTGCCGTCTTCCAATAGGGTAAGTTGATCTTTGCAAAGCGATGGGTGTGTTTAACGGATGGACGAATACGGTAGCACCATGTGCGTTCGGGCAATGGCTGGGTGAATGCAGTGCCTGAGAGCTGTTCGCCGTACAGACCGTAATTCACCTTCTGTGGTGAATTCATGCCTTGGGGCAGGGCGTCTGGCAACGCTTCAGTTTCGAAATCATTCCCCCAACCAGACATATATCGCAGTTGGGTTTCGTCGACTTGGGTGTCTGGTTTTGTTGTCATAGGTTGCCCTCGAATGCTACTAAAGCCAAATTAGTTAAAAATGTAACTAACAAGGCTAGATCTATGATGCTGATGTCGGCACTGTCAAAGCAAAATCGGTTGGGGCGGGCAGGGCGACCAATTAGCGTCGTGAGATGATAAAAAAGCAGCCATTTTAGTTACTTCAAGACAAGCCCCGAGATCATCTGTCTTGCAGTAATGATGTACGTTCGATTTCCGCTTTCGCTCCGTAATGTGGAGGACCTTCTTCATGAACGGGGTGTAGATGTAAGCCATGAAACGGTCCGGTTTTGGTGGAACCGCTTCGGGCCAATGTTTGCATCAGAGATTGCTAGAAAAAGATGTAAGCAGGCACGCAGTCATTCCAATTGGCAGTGGCACTTTGATGAGGTCTTTGTGAAGATCAACGGTGAACGGTACTACCTTTGGCGTGCTGTAGATCACGAAGGGGAAGTCCTAGAAAGCTTTGTCACAAAGCGTTGGGATCGCAAGGCAGCCCTGAAATTCCTCAAAAAAGCAATGAAGCGCTGCGGTCAACCAGAAGTAGTTGTAACGGACAAACTGCGTTCATACCGCGCAGCGATGGTTGTCATAGGAAATGCTGACCGGCAGGAAACTGGTCGCT
>JAOEQC010000097.1 GCA_028388995.1 Ascidiaceihabitans sp.
AATTGCATCCCTACCTTTTGACAGCTAGTCATTTGAGGATAATCTAAGAGTTCCACATGACATCCACCACCACCAAATCCGCCTACTGGATGGGCGTTCGCGACGGGGCGAAAACTGTAACGTTTCGTGGTAAGTGTAGGTTCCATTTTCACAAATGATGTCTTCCAGCTAAAGAAGACTTTATGAATAACGCATCTAATACTTCACTACCGGTTGGATGATTTTGACCAATTCTTGAAATATTCAAATGGGTTTTTTGTAGCCCTTCATAAAAATTCCAGACCAACCAATCGGACTTCCAGTTCGCATAGTAATACCTAATTAGTAGTACAGCAGTCTAATAAATTGATTATTATATAAGACTACAAAAGCCTGTTCTAACTCTATGCATGTTTCCAATAAAATCAGCCTATCCAGTAATATAGGTTTTTAACTTGTTAACTCAGCGATAAGTAAAAATCGTAGCCCTGCCAATCCAACCTGAAATATCGCCTTATCACCGGTACAGGATCCACCAAGCCTTGTTCCTGGAAAAATCAAGGATGTTCAGCTCTTGGCCAAAGTCTGTTTCCTCGAGTAATATCTCAATTTACAAGTAAAACATCAGGCAATCTCTCTTGTCGAAAAAAATTTTAAAGCATCCAAAAGGGCGTCAAGTCTTTTACAACACCTATCTTTCAATCAGAAATCCTAACATTTCCAAATGAAGTACTTGCGTTTGAGCTGGACAGATCAATTTTCTGTAAAACCAGATTGGCACTGATTGAAATGACAATAAGGGCGACAAGAGCCATTAAGAAAGATTTCATCTTAAGTATTCTCCTTACTATTGGCTGGCTCATCTAAAACTTCTTGCGCCCAGATGCTGTGATGCTCACGAGCCCATTGCTCTTCAACCTCACCCTTGCCCATCGCATCGAAGGCCCCTTCCATCCCCACAGAGCCAAGATAGATGTGGGCAAAAATTATTGCTGTGAGGACCAGGCTGACAATGGAATGCCAAAGTTGCGCAAATTGCATCTCTTCTTGAGGCGACAAAGGATAGGGTAAGTCGTTCAATCCAAACAAGTTGGGTAATCCCCAGCTGTTGAGCGTAGAGAAGGTGTGACCAAAAAGATTGATCTCGAACGGAAATAACAATGACAAGCCGGACAGCGAAATCGACCCTCCAAGCACAATAACCGACCAGAAAATCAGCTTCTGTCCTGCATTAAATTTCTTGGCAGGTGGATGCTCTCCTCCAAACAACCCCCCAGCCCGTGCAAGCCAGCGCAGGTCTGTTCGGTCTGGCAGATTGTGAACAACCCAAGCGAAAAAAATGATCACCAAGGCGACCATAAAGGCCCATGAAATATTATTGTGAACCCATTTGCTCATCACAGCCAGAAACGAGAAGGTCTCGTGGCCAAAAGCGGGGATCAGAACTTTACGCCCGAAAAGGGAAATCAGTCCGGTGATCCCGAGTACAATAAACGACGACGCCAACAACCAATGGCCAAAGCGTTCAAACGCTTTAAAGCGCACGATGGTACGGCCGGTCTTTTCGCCATGAATACGGAGACGTCCACGGATCAGATAAAAAAAGGTCAATAGCAAAAGTGTGCCGCCCAAAAGGTAGACCGCTATTTTCAACATCGGACCTTCACGGAAAGAAAGCCACGACATGCCGCCGTCTTGCATGAGTGTCGTGGCCGCAGGTGTGCGCACCTGTGTTGTTATATCTGCCGCATTATATCGCAAAGCACGCCAAAGATCAGGGTCAGACGCCCCACCCAATGTCCCAAGCTGGTCGGTAGTGGCTGCTGCGACATCGGGGTCTCCTGTCAGGTCACTGCGGAAACTGTCGTCAATCTTGGCCCCCTCTTGCCTGCGCATGATGTCTTCGAGGTTTTGCGCCCCACCTGTTGCAGCACGCGTATCTGCGGGCATTTCTTGAGCGAAAGAAGGAACCGCAAGGGTCCACATGAGGGCCAGCAAACCAAAGAGACGCAACATTGGAATTTCCTTATGTCGAGATAAAAGAGGGGCGACCTTAAAACTGGCCGCCCCATGAAAAAACTTCAAAAAGGTTTTTAACCGCCTTTTTGCTCGTAAGCCGTACCCCAGCCCCATGCGCCAGAACCAAAGCCGCGTGCAACAACACGCTCACGGTAGATGCCGGATACGATATCTCCGTCACCCGCCAACAAAGCCTTGGTTGAACACATCTCTGCACAGATCGGCAATTTGCCTTCTGCGATGCGGTTGCGACCATATTTCTGGAACTCGGCAGTGGAGTTGTTTTCCTCCGGGCCACCAGCGCAGAAGGTACATTTGTCCATCTTGCCACGTGAACCGAAGTTACCTGCTTGTGGATACTGCGGCGCGCCGAACGGACACGCATAAAAGCAATAGCCGCAGCCGATGCACAGATCTTTAGAGTGCAAGACAACGCCTTCATCGGTTTGATAGAAGCAGTCAGTCGGACAGACCGCCATGCAAGGCGCGTCCGAACAATGCATGCAGGCCACCGAAATGGATCGCTCACCCGGAGAGCCGTCATTGATGGTGACAACCTTCCGGCGGTTGATGCCCCAAGGTACTTCGTGTTCGTTCTTACAGGCCGTGACACAGGCGTTACATTCAATGCAGCGTTCAGCGTCTACGAGAAATTTTGCTCTAGCCATTCTACTTCTCCCTTATGCTGTCCAGATTTTGCAAAGAGTAGCTTTCGTCTCTTGCATCTGGGTTACGCTATCATAGCCATATGTCTGTGCAGTGTTCGAGCTTTCACCCAATACGATTGGGTCAGCGCCTTCAGGATATTTATTCCTGAGATCAACGCCTTCCATGTGTCCACCAAAGTGGAATGGCATGAAGGCGACGCCTTCGCCAACACGCTCGGTCACCATCGCCATGACCTTAACCTTGCCGCCTTCTGGGCCTTCGACCCAGACCTGAGCGCCGTCTCGCACACCAAGGTTGTTGGCGTCACGTGTATTGATCTCAACGAACATGTCTTGCTGCAATTCCGCAAGCCACGGGTTCGAGCGGGATTCATCCCCACCGCCTTCGTATTCAACCAACCGTCCGGAGGTCAGGATCATCGGATACTCGGTTGAGAAATCCTTCTCTTGAATGGAGGCATACATGGTCGGCACGCGCCAGAACTTCTTATCCTCGTAGGTCGGATAATCAGTTACGAGATCGCGGCGGTTGGTATAAAGCGGCTCACGGTGTATCGGCACTGGGTCGGGGAAGGTCCAAACTACAGCACGCGCTTTGGCGTTACCAAATGGCGCACAACCATGGGCAATCGCAACACGCTGGATGCCACCCGACAAGTCGGTCTTCCAGTTTGTCTTTTCGCCTGCAACGGCGTCAATCGCTGCACGCTCATCCGCAGTCAAATCACCGTCCCAGCCAAGATCTATGAGCATCTGCATCGTGAACTCTGGATAACCATCCTCGATCTCTGATCCGGGTGTAAACACACCTTCGGCCAGCAGGTTATCTCCATCACGCTCTACTCCAAAACGGGCACGGAATGTCAGACCACCCTCTGCCACAGGCAGCGACATGTCATAAAGGTTTGCGGTACCTGGATGCTTCATCTCAGGTGTGCCCCAACATGGCCACGGCATCCCGTAGGTGTCCCCGTCTGCCGGCCCACCAACCGCTCGTAAAGATGTTCGGTCAAATGTATGCTGATTAGCCATGTGCATTTTTATACGTTCTGGGCTTT
>JAOEQC010000098.1 GCA_028388995.1 Ascidiaceihabitans sp.
ATCGCAGCCGCATACGAAAACCTTGCAGGCACAAATCAGGTGCACCGCGCTATTTTGCGGATGCTGGACCCGATGGAGTTTGAAGCATTCTTGCACGACATCAACGGTGCCGTCTCAGAAATTCTGCGCGTCGATGCCACGAAACTAGTTCTTGAGACCGTGCAAAGCGACTCTGAAAGTACCGTTAAGCGTTTGGGCGAAGCTTTAAGCGTCGCCGAGCCTGGGTTTATTGATGACTACTTGTCAAATGGGCGTAAGGGTCAGGTGCGCAAGGTGACCCTGCGCCAAGTGCAAAACTCATCTAAAATGATCTATGGCGAAAATGCTGAATGGATTCGCTCAGAAGCATGCCTGAAGCTAGACTTTGGCGATGGGCGCCTGCCAGGCCTATTGGTCATGGGTGCAGAAGATCCGCATATGTTTGGACCACAGCAAGGCACTAACCTATTGGCCTTTTTCACGGGTGTCTTTGAACGCGCCATGCGGCGCTGGCTGTCTTGAGCATGATCTCACCTGCAGCGCGTAATGCGCTACAGGAATGGCTCGACCATCAAAAATCACTCAAAGGGTCAGCAGAAAACACAATAACCGCCTATGCGGGGGATGTGACCGAATTTCTTGTTTTCATCACTAGCCACAAGGGGGAATCCCAAGGCTTGAGTGCCCTATCCAAAATCACAATCACTGATATGCGATCATGGATGGCCAACAGCCGTGCTTCTGGCGTTGGACCTCGTTCCTTAGCGCGCAAACTGTCTGCCGTTAAGGTATTCTACCGTTGGCTTGCTGCGCGTGAAGGGTTCGAACCTACCGCCGTTCTGCTCACGCGCTCTCCTAAATTTACCAAAAAACTACCCCGTCCACTGGCGATTGACGCCGCGCGCGACATGATCGAAACCGTTGAAATGCAATCGCTTGAGCCATGGGTCGCTGCCCGCGACACCGCAGTGGTGACATTGCTGTGGGGCTGTGGTTTACGGATTTCTGAGGCCCTCGGGCTAAAAGGGATCGACGCACCCCTCCCCCAAGTTATGCGGATCACAGGCAAAGGTGCCAAAGAACGGATCGTACCCGTCGTGGACGCGGCGCGCGCTGCGGTTGATGCATATGTCGAAGCCTGCCCTCACACTTTGACCGACGATGGTCCACTGTTTCGTGGCGTGCGTGGTGGCATTTTATCCCCACGTGCCATTCAAAAAGCGATGGCATCAGCACGGATGCAACTGGGTCTTCCCGCCACAGCAACACCACACGCTTTGCGCCACAGCTTTGCCACGCACCTATTAAACGCAGGTGGCGACCTACGCACAATCCAAGAACTGCTAGGACACGCATCACTTTCGACCACACAAGCATATACCGCAATCGACACTGCCCGATTGTTGGACGTTTACGACAACGCGCACCCCAAAGCCTAACTGAATTTAAGCAGCCTAACATCACGCAAACGTTTATGCCCAGTCATCGTTGAATCTGCCATTATAGATCCAAAGCATCGTGCAGATGCTCAATGTATAGATACCACAACTCACGCACGGGGACATTAACATGAAAACACTCACTCGCCTCGGTGCTGCAGCATTCGGCCTTTCACTTACAGCCACAACAGCCTTCGCCAAAGACTGTACAACATTGAGCGTTGAAGACCGCTTTGACCTAGAAGGCTAAGACATTGTCGCGCTTTATGATTGCCTGCCTGACAAGCTAGCCGCAGGCTATGCAAAAGGAGGTGACGCAGTTGGCGCTAATTACCGTTCATGGGTCCCAACAGCGACGCGCCCAGCGATTCAAGGATCACACGGGACATGCATCCTAAACACATTCGCCAACGATATCGCAGCTGAGCAATATCTAAAATTTGAAGACGAAGGCGTGAACATGCCCGTTGGTTCTGTTTTGGCCAAAGAATCCATCAGCCCTTCAGTCAAAAAGAAAATGGCGCGCCCTGGCCCACTGTTAATAATGACCAAAATGGTAGCTGGTTCGATCCCAGAGACAAACGATTGGTTCTACGCTGGGCTACAGCCAAACGGCAAAGTCATGAAAATCAAACAGTCATTCTGCCATGATTGCCGCGAAACATATGAAGACTCTGATTATCTGGCCTACCCAGTCGAAGAAGTCTGCTTGATCCAAGATCAGTAATAACTGAACATTACGGTTGAATAGCCTTTTAGAAACCCGTCAATCCAATTGGCAGGTTTCGCTTTACATTTCTCGCAACCTTACGGCATGTAAACTCCATGACACCAAAAATTCGCGCCCTCTCCGTACACCTACTGACCGCCACTGGCGCAGTTTTTGCAATGCTAGCAATGCTGGCCGCAGTCGATGCCAGATGGGACCTGATGTTCCTTTGGTTGGTTGTTGCATTCTTTGTAGATGGAATTGATGGGCCATTGGCACGTCACTACGATGTCAAAAAGAACGCCGCTGAATTTGATGGTGTACTGCTTGATCTGATCATCGACTACCTGACTTATGTCTTCATCCCCGCGTTTGCTTTGTTCAAATCTGGGCTTATGGATGGCTGGACAGGTTGGTTTGCGATCATCCTGATTACATTTACATCCGCAATGTATTTTTCTGATACACGTATGAAGACTAAGGATAATTCATTCTCTGGCTTCCCAGGATGCTGGAACATGCTGGTCTTGGTTATCTTTGCGCTTGAACCAAACTTTTGGGTATCACTGGCACTTGTGACGATTTTAGCCGTTGCAATGTTCCTGCCGCTGAAATTCGTTCACCCTGTGCGCACAGAACGCTGGCGTATAGTAACGTTGCCAGTGGCGATCGCTTGGACGTTCTTTGCAGGTTGGGCCGCTTGGGTCGATTTTCACCCCGAAAGCTGGGCACACTGGGGTCTTGTGATCACCAGCGTTTATTTGCTGAGTGCAGGCGTCGCGCAACAAGCTATCCCAGAGCACACAGCCAAAGCGTAACCACTAAATCAACAATCCTGCAGCGCCTTCGTGGCGCAGCAGTGCAACCTTGGTTTCGACACCACCTTCACCTGAAAACCCCGTCAGACCCTTAGCACCCATCACGCGGTGGCAAGGAATGATAATTGGGATCGGGTTTCCACCACAGGCTTGTCCCACCGCTTGGGCTGGAACGCCCAAATCCCTGGCAATTTCGCCGTAGGTTCGGGTGTAGCCAAAGCGGATCGCAAACATCGCAGCACACACATCACGTTGGAAATCAGTGCCTTTGACGTTCATTGGCAAATCAAACGTCGCTAATTCACCACGCGCATAGGCCACCATCTGGATTTCGGCAGCATGCAGAACATCACTGTGATCATTGGCAGAGATTCCCCAATCAAGGCGCGTGATCTCTCCCGCTTCCTCCACAATACACAGCAAGCCAAACTGTGTTTTAACGCTGCGCCGTTTGATCTGCGACATGCGGAACCCCTAAAAACGACAGACCAATCCTTGAATAGAAAAACCCCGCCCGATTAAGGAAGAGGCTAGGGTAATTTTCGACAATCGCCAAGGTGGCTTAAGCTGACGCCATCATGCCTTTTTCTTCAGCCAAGGCACGCATGCGCTCTTGAAGCTTCTCAAATGCACGCACTTCGATCTGGCGAATACGCTCACGGCTCACTTTGTATTGTGTGCTCAGGTTTTCTAGCGTGATCGCTTCATCGCTTAGGCGGCGTTGAGTCAGGATGTCTTTTTCACGGTCGTTCAAAACATCCATCGCTTCA
>JAOEQC010000099.1 GCA_028388995.1 Ascidiaceihabitans sp.
CTTGTAGGTTCTCAAACTGTTCAAGTGCTTTGACCAATTCTTTGAGGTTTTCCAAACGCCCCGGAGCCTCTGGCGTCTTGTCGTTTTTCCAATGGGTAGTGTAGCCGCATTCATCCAGAATAATGCCTGCCAACTCGAAATGGCTGATCTCTGGGGGGCCGTATTCCATCACCTGCGGACCGTCATCGATCACCGCGTCTTCACTCACTGTCATCAACGGACCACGGGTAATCTGCGCCCAGCGCCCGATGCCATCCACCAGCTTGGCCAGCTCTACGCCGCCCCTGCCTTTGATCAATCCCATTTCAATCGTCATGCGTGCGCCCTCAAGCAGGGAAACGCCGTTTTCACGGGCCGTCATCTGAATAGTTTGCTGAGCCTTGTCGCCCAAACCACGCTTTGGCGTGTTCACGATCCGCTCAAACGCGAGATCATCATCGGGGGAAGTCACAATACGGAAATAGGCCATCGCATCTCGGATTTCCAAACGTTCATAGAACCGTGGACCACCAATCACACGATACGGCAAACCGATGGTCAGGAACCGATCCTCAAAGGCACGCATCTGGTGGGATGCCCGCACCAAAATCGCCATTTCATCTAATGAAACAGGACGCATACCACGGGTGCCAGACTGCGCGGATTCGATTTCTTCACCGATCCAACGCGCCTCTTCCTCGCCGTCCCAATGGCCAATCAGACGTACCTTTTCGCCGTCTTTTTCTTCGGTCCACAACGTCTTGCCCAAACGGCCTGTGTTGCCTTCAATCACACTAGACGCAGACGCCAGAATATGCGGGGTCGAGCGATAATTTTGCTCTAGGCGCACCACATGTGAGCCGGGGAAGTCCTTTTCAAATCGAAGGATGTTACCCACTTCAGCACCACGCCAGCCATAGATCGACTGATCGTCATCCCCAACACAACAGATGTTTTTGTGACCCGCCGCCAAAAGGCGCAGCCATAAGTATTGGGCGACGTTGGTATCTTGATACTCGTCCACAAGAATGAATTTGAACCAGCGTTGATATTGCTCGAGAATGTCGGCGTGGGTCTGAAAAATCGTAACCATATGAAGCAGAAGATCGCCAAAATCGGTGGCGTTTAACTCAATCAAACGGATTTGATATTGGGCGTAAAGTTCGATGCCTCTGTGATTATAAGCACCTGAATCGGCAGCAGACACATTATCAGGCTTTAGCGCACGGTTTTTCCAATCATCAATGATATTGGCCAGCTGACGCGCAGGCCAGCGTTTGTCATCTATACCCGACGCACGGATCAACTGCTTCAACAGGCGGATTTGGTCGTCGGTATCCAGAATGGTAAAGTTGGACTTCAACCCCACCAATTCCGCATGACGGCGCAGCAGTTTCACGCAAATCGCATGAAAAGTGCCAAGCCACGGCATCCCTTCAATCTGTTGCCCCAGCATGCCACCCACACGGTTCTTCATCTCGCGGGCGGCTTTGTTGGTGAAGGTCACCGCCAAAATCTCGTTCGGACGGGCGCGTCTCGTGTTCGTCAAATGGACAATGCGGGCGGTCAAAGCCTTGGTTTTACCGGTCCCCGCCCCCGCAAGCATCAAGACAGGGCCATCCATCTGCTCAACGGCGGCGCGTTGGGCTGGATTCAAGCCATCCAAATAGGGTTGCGGACGCGCGGCCATAGCACGCGCAGACAAAGATGCGCCGTCGAAAGCGTCCATTTCATCGAAATCACTCATGACAATAGACCTAGCCCCAAATACGGCAAAGGAAAACCCCATCGGCCCAAAGATGTTCACACTCCGTTCCGCACCTTATCCCTACCGAACAAACTTTAGGGAAGACCACCGCAGACTGGCGAGGAAAAGTCTTTAGCAATGCCCTATGGACATATGCAACCGCACGACCCCAAATACATACATGAGCTTGCACAACACATACCCCGCCATCTCCGATTTGCGCGCAGGCGCGAAGAAACGCATCCCATCATTCGTTTGGGAATACCTAGATAGCGCGACTGGGGATGAACACACAAAAATGCGAAATCAGGCGCGCCTCAGGCTGGTTGGCTTAACTCCATCGGTCTTGCATGGCGAATTTGCACCCGATCTTTCAACAACTTTTCTAGGTCAAAAACTACCTCTGCCCTTTGGCATTTCCCCAATCGGGATGTCAGGCTTGATCTGGCCAAACGCAGAACAATTGCTGGCAAAGTCCGCCGCGTCTCTTGGCATACCCTACACGCTTTCCACCGTGGCCGCGCAGGCCCCTGAAGACCTTGCTCCTCATTTAGGTGAAAATGCTTGGTTTCAAATGTACCCTCCGCGAGACGAAGCCATTCGCATCGATATGTTAGAACGCGCAAAAGCGGCAGGATTCAAAACGCTTGTCCTAACAGTTGACGTGCCCGTTGCCTCGCGCCGTGAACGTCAAACGCGGTCTGGCCTTACCAATCCCCCAAAATTGACGCCAAGATTGTTGGCACAAGTGTTACAAAATCCTGCGTGGGCTTTGGGCACGATGCGTAAGGGCATGCCCCATATGAAAATGCTCGATAAATATTCGGCTTCCGCTGCCGAGGGCCTCTCATCAACCGCACATGTGGGGTACCTTCTGCGCACCTCACCTGACTGGGACTATGTCAAATGGCTTCGTAATGCGTGGGGTGGACCGTTTATTGTCAAAGGTGTCATGCGTTCCGACGATGCAATTGAGCTTGAGAAGATCGGTGTTGATGCAATTTGGGTCTCGAACCATGCTGGTCGTCAGTTTGATGCCGCCCCTGCGACAATAGACATACTCCCGACGATCAAAGCAGCCACAAAACTGCCACTCATCTTTGATAGCGGCATCGAGGGTGGGTTAGACGTACTGCGTGCCCTCGCTTCTGGCGCTGATTTTGTGATGCTAGGGCGCGCTTGGCATTACGCGCTTGGCGCACTTGGTGAAAAAGGCCCAGCGCATTTGGCTGATCTGCTAGCAAAAGACCTTGAAGCAAACATGGGGCAACTGGGGGCAAAAACTCTTTTTGAATTACCAGAACCCTTTGAAATTAAGGACTGAGGGCGCTCCGGTTCCCATATTTTAAGATGAATTTCGCCTGTTGCACAAAATTTGTATGATTATTTCGACCTATCGCACCTTTTTCTCTTGCAGCTTCTGTCGCGCAATTATAGATCGGGGTTACCCAAGGACGCGGGCGTAGCTCAGGGGTAGAGCATAACCTTGCCAAGGTTAGGGTCGGGCGTTCGAATCGCCTCGCCCGCTCCAACTAAACAAAAAAGCCAGTCACTTTTGACTGGCTTTTTTGTTGTTCAAAACCTCCATGCTCACACAGATAGAAGATCTAATATTGCTCCATTTCAAATTAATGAAAATTAAGTGAGTTTTTTACTTGCAGGTTTTGCCGCGCGATTATAGGTCGTCCACACCCAAGGACGCGGGCGTAGCTCAGGGGTAGAGCATAACCTTGCCAAGGTTAGGGTCGGGCGTTCGAATCGCCTCGCCCGCTCCAATTAAACAAAAAAGCCAGTCACTTTTGACTGGCTTTTTTGTTGCTTTTCACCTGTGAGTAACCTTCTTGAAAGGTTCCTTATAATCGGTTCAGAATACTTTATATGTCAAAGTCGTCAGAGATCGTTCAATCCCCTCAATATTCAATAGATTGTCGTTAATGTATTTCCCAACGTCAGCGCTTTGTGGAATATAAAGCTTCATCATAAGGTCA
>JAOEQC010000100.1 GCA_028388995.1 Ascidiaceihabitans sp.
AAGGCGTCCTTCATGTTGATCACAGCAGTCAGCTCAGAAATGTCGACTTCGATAGCTTCCGCCGCATCGCGCGCTTGCTCTAGGCTGTCGGCGACAACGGCCGCAATGGGTTCACCAACGTGGCGCACTTTGCCGTGGGCCAAAACCGGATGTTTTGGTTCCTGCATCGGTTGCCCGTGCTTGTCCGTAACTTCCCAACCACAGGGAATACCACCGACCGCTTCAAAGTCAGCACCAGTAAAAATCTGAACAACACCCGGCATCGCAGATGCGGCGGATGTATCGACAGAATTTAATGTGCCATGGGCAACATCTGAGCGCAGGAAGAACACATAGGCCTGTCCGCGAATATTGATGTCATCTGTATAATTGCCGTTCCCTGTCAGGAACCGAACGTCTTCGCGCCGCTTACTGCTGGCACCAATTCCGCTTTTAATTTCACCGTCTTTTGGCATGGTATTTCCTCCCTATCGCAGATCAACTGTTGTCAATCATGCGCTTGTGTTTGGTCAAAAGGCGGGGCATCCGCCTTTCCATGATGTTTGGACTGAAACGTTGGGGAACTCTCCCTTCCCCGTTCGTTTGAAGTTAATCAGCAACCAATGCAGCAACGTCCTGTCCAGACGCGGCATAGATTGCCTTGATGATGTTGTGGTAACCCGTGCAGCGGCAAATATTGCCTTCCAAATGCACACGAATTTCTTGTTCTGATGGCTTAGGATTGTCTTTCAACAAAGCCGCAGTCGTCATCACCATGCCCGGGGTACAGAAACCACACTGCAAACCATGGTGGTCCTGAAACGCTTGTTGGATTGTATTCAACGTGCCGTCGGGTGCCGCTTGGCCTTCAATCGTCGCGACATCTGCGCCATCAGCCTCGGCAGCAAGCATGGTGCAGGATTTAACAGCGACCCCATCAACGTGCACCACGCATGCCCCACATTGGCTGGTGTCGCACCCAACGTGGGTTCCGGTCAAATCCAACGTCTCGCGCAAGAATGAAGACAAAAGCGTGCGTCCCTCAACTGTGCCACACGCGGCTTTGCCGTTCACGGTCATCGTGACCTGTCCCATATCTTTCTCCCTGTTGTTTCGTAGTATTGAAATTGAGTTAAGCATGGTGCGGGCCACTTGAGAACAAAAAACTTCCCTTACGGCATGCGGAATGACCCTACGTTCTTGGCTGAACTCTTGCTCGTGGCTGGGGTCTGGTTGGGATTTCCTTAAGCAATCCACCCACCCCCATCGCCGCAATGTCCCTTTGTGACAGTGATATTCCACACAGCAGTCGTTCCAGAACCCAATCGGCCCCGTTTAATGCAGGGGACCGGGCACAACCTGGCAATCCAATTACCGGTTTTGAGCCTAACCATCCGAAAAACAACAAATTTCCGGGATCAACAGGCATTCCAAAACCTGTGACGTCACCGCCTGCTTGGCGCAACGCTTGGGGACCAACATCCATGGGGTCAGACGTTGCAGAGGCAGTGAGTAACAAGACGAACTCCCCTTCAGCTTCTGACAAAACCGTCGTAATAGCCGCCTCATTATGTGGTACAACCGTTCGTTCAAGCAGCTCAACACTAAAACGATCCAATCGCCCACGCATAGCGTCACGGCCCTTGAATGAGGGCATTTCATCGCCAACCTGCGTTTCGATCAATGTAGCTGTTCTATACTGCGGTGTTGCAATACGAATGACATTGGCAGCTACGCTTGCGGCCTGTAACAATGACGACTGCGGGACCGAATAGGCAATAATCTTGATAGTTGCGATCATACCGTTGCTGTCAGTGCGGTGAAACTGTGGGACTGTTGCCATTGTAATCATCGGATCAACAGCGTTCAGCGCCATTACTGCCGCCTCATCAATCTCTACAACCCCCGCTTTGATTGCATATAGATTGACGCGCCCTGCCCCTGCAGCCGAAATTCGCACCCCAAATTGCGCAGCATCTGGCGCAACCGCTGCCGCCAATCGTGTTGCAGCCTCGTTTTCCTCAACGTCCCCGCTTTCAAGACGCGCGACAACAATGTCAGCCTGCTGATCCATTAATAGGTCTTTGGTATGTTCATTTGTAAGGACAGTGCCCTTGGCAATCCGGTAACTGGCACCGTTCACGCCGGACTGAACATGAAGCGAATGGGCAAGCACAGCCCCAACAGCTTGAGATGTTAGAACCGAACCAAACTTCATACTGGCTGACGCAATACTTGAACCATCTCAGACAGGATCGAGACAGCAATTTCCTGCGGACTGGCTGCGCCGATGTCTAATCCAATAGGTCCATGAATACGGTCTATGTCCTTTTGTGCAAAACCATCTGCTAACAACCGCTCAGCTCTTTTTGCATGGGTTCGTTTGGACCCCAAGGCTCCGATATAAAAAGACTTTGATCGTAGCCCGACATGCAATGCCGGATCATCCAGTTTGGGATCATGCGTCAGCAACACCAATGCTGTGCGGGCATCAACGCCGTAAGTCTTAAGCGCCTCGTCAGGCCAATCCTCAAGGATCGCCTCGCTGGGAAAACGTGCAGCTGAGCCAAACGCACCTCGCGGATCGATCACAACCGGATCAAAACCGGCAATACGTGCCATCGGCATCAATGCTTGGGCAATGTGAACCGCACCAACAATAGCCAGGCGCAAAGGCGGATTGTGGATAGCTACGAACCTCTCACCATCTTCTTCAAAACCTGAACGGTCCTTGGCAAATCGCTCGACGAAGCCATCACTGGTCAGTCCGCGCCTATAACTTTTGATATTAACCACATATGCGATCCTAATACGGGTTGTGCGCGCCTCTACCAATCGGGCTAATAGTTCTTCGGTTAAAACCGCGCCAATCGGTTCGACCAAAATCTTAATCGTTCCACCGCAGGCCAGCCCCACAGCAAAGGCATCACCATCACTGACACCATATTCCAAAACACGTGCCTCGTCCTTCTCCAATGCCTCAAGCGCCTCAACAACCACGGCACCCTCAACGCAGCCGCCCGAAACCGAGCCCTGCATTTCGCCGTCACCTGCAATCGCGAGCTGCGCACCAATTCGACGCGGCGCACTGCCCCATGTTTGGATCACAGTCGCTAGTGCCGCGCCTTTCCCAGCGCGGTGCCATGCCAAAGCCTGCTCTGGTGCATTTTCAAACATGTCCATTTGAACCCTCCGTTTCAGCGATATTCACCCTAGAACGCCACAATGACCAGAGGCTTTGATCCACTTTGTTGTCGCAGATCAGATGCATGTCCTTGCGCTCGCATCAAAGCCCCCCTAGATCTGTCAGGCAATTATAAATTTCCCATGCCGGAGTGCCGCCCATGCCAATGCAGGCCAAAGACATCGAAGACTTGATCCGCGAGACTTTTCCAAACGCTGCCATCACCATCACTGATCTTGCGGGTGACGGAAATCACTATGCGGCCGAAGTGATCGACGAAAGCTTCAAAGGTAAGAACCGCGTTCAACAACAACGCGCTGTTTATGCTGCACTAAAAGGCAAAATGGATGGCTCGCACGGCGAACTACACGCCCTCGCGCTGACCACCAAAATTCCAGAGTAACTGACCAAGGCCACGCGCCGACGTTTCGAACAATACCCTATCCAAAGGATAATCCGATGACTGATACAGCAACACAAATCCAAACTCAGATCAGCGATAACAGCGTTGTTTTGTACATGAAGGGCACCAAAGAGATGCCACAG
>JAOEQC010000101.1 GCA_028388995.1 Ascidiaceihabitans sp.
GCAGGGGTTAAAAGATGTGCCCGACCTTTTGGATCAAGTGCGCAGGTATGATGCCTTCACACCTAACAATGACCCATATGGGGAGCATGCCTTTGGCGCGATTAGATATCAGGGCACAACGTGCTTTTGGAAGATTGATTACTACGACCTTGATCTGCACATGCATTCGCCAGATCCAAGCGACGAGACTGTCACTGCACGTGTGCTCACCATCATGCTGGCAGAGGAGTATTAAGATCACGGGTCATCTCAACACAAACACAGCAAAACTGCCCTGCACAAAGTGAGAACATTCATCCTGTTGCAGGAGGCAATTTAGGTCAAACATCGTAATTCAAAGTGCAGTGTTAACACTGTGTTTTGTGACGAGTGGTCAAACAGTACTGTTGTAAACACGATGTTTGACAAAGTGCTCAAACAGTACTGTTGCAAACACGATGTTTGGCTTATTATTCAATAAAATCAATGCCCCAAATTTATCGACGCAGTGCTTTTGGAAACTCACCACGCCCAACGTTGTCAATATACTGCTCTGCTGTGCGCAAATATCTGTTGGATTGATTGGCAATGCTAATGTGGGCGCGCTTGTTGTGGCGCTCAATTGCAATGGCACTTCGAGTACGCGTATGTCCAAATCTTGATGGTGGTAAAATGTTTGGCTTCAACCCAGCCATAATCCCCAAATCATAAGCTGATGCATCAGGGTGCTTACAGCGCAGATCCCATACTTTGAGCACACGATAAAGATTGTATGCAGATGCATTGGCATAAATTGGATATTTTGCTGATGAGCGTCGCCTTTGGCTATTTGCTGGCATAATCGCGTGAGCTTGCATGTGGATCGCTTTGATTTCTTGCTGGATCTGATTGAACGACCGACTAGGATCAATACGATATAATAACCCGTCTCTAGCCGCATCCATATTACGCTTTTCTATTAATGCACTTTGTTCAGAAAATAGAAATTTTCGGGTCTCCCACCAAGCTTTAAACTCAAATTCAAATATGTTTCCAAAGTCGTGATAGACCTGACAGAATTTTGCCTTACCTCTTTTTAAACAAGTTCTTTGATATTGTTTGTTGCGCTTCAGGAATGCCCACCACCAATAATAAATGGATGCTTTGTAGGGCTCTGCATCTCGATAAGGCAGATTGCGTTGCCCCCTGAAACGTCCATGAGAAGTTTGGTCGAGATAAGGTGGGGTAGTTTCAAATACTAATTTTTCTGGGGCTTCATAGGCTCTGTTTTTAATCATGACTCCGTATCCTTCTTAAAACCATGGAGTCAAAATTACTGATTTCCTTCCATTACAACAGTTTCAATCTGATGGTTTTATCTTGAGCTTTTGAATTGTGGATTTGACTGTTTTTCAAAATCCCTAAAACCCAGATGTAAACAAATGAGCCCAAAAGGCTTTTAATAGTAATGAAAGGAAACACTATGTCTGTTCAGACACAACTTAAGACTGATATCCACACACGCCTTACAGCAATGCATGCTGCCCGAGCGCAGTGGGAAGATGGCACGCTGCGTGCAGCCAATGAAGAGCTCTATGCTATCTTAGAGAACGTATACGCGCTATATGCTGAGCTTAAATCTGAGGTTGGCAAGAGACGGGCTTTTGCAGCTCTCCTCACTGATCTTGAGATCAAAATGCAAGCCAATACCAGCCTTGCTCTCAAAGTCATCCGCTACGTCTTTGCGGGGCAAGGACGTCGTGAAGATGCATATGCACGTGTTGTTGCAATCGCTCACGACATGAAGGGCCCAGATCAAAGCTTTACCAGCTATGTACAGGAATGTGGCGGCCTTGAAGAAGTACGCCGTGTGCCAATGTCAAATAAAGCTTCAGCTATGTCCAAAGACGACTTCAAGAAGCTGGCGCTCGAAGGTCTCATAGAAGTTCAGGTTGGAGTGAGCACATTCGATCTGCCAACCTTCATTCAGCCCAATACTGACTATGAGGAAGACTATGCGGTTGCACTTGTGCGCTGCAACGACAACGGCACTGGCACAATTGTGTATGGCTGCAATGAAGCAGGTATCATCGACGCAGTCCTCGTCTCATCCGGCAAAGATCTTGATGAGCGCGCTCAAGAAAGCCTCGCTAAGCTTGATGCAGGTGATCTCGCTTCCAAACGAGCACGCGACGTACGTGAGTTCGCCTCCAAGATGATCCGTGTGGGGTCCAATGCAACAGTATCAGCGCACACCAACGGTGCTGTGTCTCACACCTACGGCTAAGACCGAACACCCAGTGGGGCAGCTGCATGTTGCCCCACTCAATACTTATATATCGAAAGGATTTGAGTATGTCATTTGACCTCAAACACCTGCCACGCACATTTGACGATTTGGTTATTGCAGACCCACTCAATGCAGCTGTCATCCAACAATACTGTACGCAGCCGCCTTCAAAGCCTTTGTTGCTTGCAGGTGCTCCCGGTGCGGGCAAAACAGAAGCGGCGCGTGTGATTGCGTATAGTCATTTTGAGCGTCACAACATCCAGCACATGCACTGGGAGTTCAACGCTGCCAGCCTCGGTAAAGACTATGAAGCCAAGATTATGGCTGAGGTGAACCATCAGATGTTCGCCAATCCTGATAGAGCCTTGATTGTCATCAACGAGATTGATGAGATGGATCTGCGCAGCGTACAGCCAGGGTTTAGAGAGTTTATGGATGCTAAACGTCATCTGATCCGCTTTGTGGCCACGACCAATCACAAAAGTCGTATCATGGGGGCCGTGCTCAGCAGGTTCCGTGTTATTGATCTTACCCCGCCTAGCAATCTGGATTGGATAAATCGTGCCAAGGAAATCTTGGAAGCTGAGGGGCTATCTCCTACGCACCAAGACGTCGCCATGATGCTGCAGAGCTTTGATGGCAGCGCGCGAGATCTAATTGACCTGATTGAAGAGACCGTCATGGCCAGCAAGGCGGTAACGCCATGACCAAAGCTTTAAACACATACAACCAATGCATCGCTGCACTTCACCTAACCTGTCAGATCGCCAATGAGTATGACGTCAGGCTTTGGCACATTGTTGAGGACTGCGCCCCAACTTCGCAAGTATATCTAGACAGTCATGACTATGCCTGTGAGATCGACAGCGCGTCACTGAACATTCAATTCGAATGCCACGTCAAAATGAGACCTGATAGTACCATCCAAAAATTTGATGACAGTATTTATCTTGTCCAAGTGCAGTCGACGTTTGTCTTTCTGAAAGAGGTGCACGACTATTTTACGAGAAACAGCCACTCCGAGATATTTGGCAGCCAATTACGAGAGCTTTGCGCAACATACACAGCTCCAGCAGTGGTCTTGGGCGCAGTAGATTATGCCCTAAAAGTATCTCATAAAGCGGCACTCAAAGAGTTCAGGCTGTCTGGATATTACGAAAGCTACATCCGCCAGATAGCGCAGGACCGTCACGATGAGTTTGGAGCACTACTTCCTTGGCTCAATCACTTCTGGAAATGCTTGAATAAGGTGGATGACCCCAAAAAGTTTATACACCTAGTGAGCCAGCTGCAGTAAATACTGACCCAAATTGATTGTATCCACAAATATGACTTTGCCGCCTACAAACTGTTGCTGAGTATGGCTGGGGACTTCTCACCT
>JAOEQC010000102.1 GCA_028388995.1 Ascidiaceihabitans sp.
CAACAGAGCTAGGGAGCCTTAACCCCAGCCCCATCCATCGCAACATCAGAGTTACCCGTGTAAACGATCTGAAAAGTGTTGTTACTCTTCACGCCACAGTTATGGCATCTCGCTATCTGACGCACCTCATGGGCTGTAGTGTCGCCTCCTACTACAGCTAAAGGTTTGCTACCTCTAGCATCATATGGTGCTTACATAGGCCGCAGGTGATGCTAAGTTGGTGGTGTGGGATGGTTGAGAGTTTGGTCATGCCGGTTTACGCTCTTGCGATAAACCATTTTAAAAGGGGCGGGTGTACTCAAAATCACAGATCAACACATCGTAACACGAGTTAATTTTATTGAAAAATAATGATAATCAGCCAAAGTACACCTGCAAAACCACCCAGTAATATGAATATCCACACTAAGCTTTCGGCCCAATTTCCCCTCACAGAGACGTTTCCATAAGAATTTCTCAAGTTACCAGTTAGTTGCTTTCGATGTGACCAACTTACCTCGTCCAGATCTGCTTTTCTTACAGTTTCCATCGGTAACCAATTAAACGAAAAATCGCTAAAAATTGCCTCATCTATTGGGTTAATAGCTACATTTCCAATTTCAGAGCGCGATAGTATTTTCTCAGGCAGTATTTTTATAATATTCTTATCACTCTTAACGTTGGAATTTTCTCTATTTTGGTAAATTCCACAATTTTCATTTAACGTAATTTCTAGTTGAAGAATTAACTTTTGCTGATTTATTTCTGCGTCGTGACGGAACGCTTCATATTCCTTTTGCGCCAAAGTAACATGAAATTCTAAGCGTTCATTTTGTGCAACCCTGAAGCTTTTCTCTTTCGTTTTTGTTCTCAGTTTAGTTTGTACAGAAATATTGTTACTTGAGCCATCCTGCGGTTCAAAAATAATGTTAAATTTGTTTAGAAGACTATCAGTACCGAAGAAAGAGATGCCATTTGCAACCGAAGCGTCCAAATGAGCATTCGCGGTTATCATCTCTCGGACATCCGTGCTATCGCCATCTTCAAACTTTCTGCTGTTCAGGAAGCGGAAATTACTAACATCCAGAAGTAAAGTCTGTGAAAAATTTCTGTGCCGTAACTTGTAATCATTTGTGTGAAGGCTCTCTGTTGCCCCTTGCCTAACCTCATTCAGGGCAAATGCAGAAGGAACATCGTCGTTATTAACGACAATTATGTCTCTGTTATAGTGATCATTGTCTAAATTCATGATATACCAGAGTTAAATAGGCGATTTTCTAGATACGCATGCTGTAGTCTATACTTTTACGCAGACCACACAAGTTAAAGTGAATGCCCCTTTAAAAGTGCTATCAAACTACTGAGAACTCGCATCAGATTGCTGGCATAGCCTAAGACTAGGCGTTCAATAATTAGCGCCACTTAGTAAGAGCGGCGGTTCGATTGAACTTGAAATTGTCTCGTGAGTAGAAGTGGCGTTTCTACGGCCTACGCGCTAACGATAACCCACACCCAGCCCCCCATTGCACCTTTAGCGAACCGGAGTGGCCGAGAGGGGTGGATGGGGCTGGGTTCAGACGGCTAAATGGTTTCAATGATTGACACGTGTATTGGTGATATGTTTCATTCCGTTATCAAAAATAAGGATTATACTTATGAAACCGTACATAGGTGTATTAATAATTCTAGGTACAATAATTGGTGCGTTCATGTCAGCGGGCGCGCTTGCTCCCGCGATTGATTTGATGGCGTTAGTAGTGGTTGTAGCGGTTGGTGGTGGCCACGTATTTGGCGCTAAAGACGGTGAGAATAGAATTACTAGGTTTGGCGATGGATGCGTCCGCGGTGGATGGCTCGGCCTTTTGATAGGAGTAATCGTTATACTCAATGTCAATGCGGCGGCGCAAATGGACTTCACAATGATAATACCAGCAATGGCTGTAGCTTGGCTTACACCGCTTTATGGTTATTTTTTCAAATTGATTTCCATGCAGCTGGATTAAATCACCAACACCGAACCTCACATCCTGTCCCTGTTGCGCCTTCATCATGTCGCATTGGCCGAGGCTGGAAAACAGCTATATAACCGCATGCAAAATCAAACTAACGACATTGATGCGCAGGCGTGCGGGCGCGTGGCGAATGGTACACGTTAAATCAAGTTTGTAATAACGATAATGTACGTTGTTTAACGTGCATCTGTCTGGCTCTATGTCTGGCTTAAAAAAAACAAACACCTTGCGAGAATTCGCTAAGGCTTTGATTGTAATGGCTCCGGCGGTAGGGATCGAACCTACGACAAATTGATTAACAGTCAACTGCTCTACCGCTGAGCTACGCCGGAACGGTACGGCTGATATAGCGAGGGTGTTTTGCCTCGTCCAGAGCCTTTTTCGCATTTATTGAAAATAATTTACCTTTAAGCTTACAATCGAATGAATTGGGTGTTTTCAGATAGTTTCCCCAGAGCCGATACTTCAGATTGTCCAACTAAATCAATTAGATGCGCAAGAACGTTGCGCGTTGCAGCACCCAGCAATGCCGGTGGTGTATCTGTGTATATAGCCTTGGCCAACTCTTTTGCTGTGGCAGGTGCTTCCTCAAGAAGCTCCAGAATGGATGCCTCACGGTTGAGGCGGTGTTCAATCAACCAATCAAGGCGCTCTGCGGGATCGGCAACGGGGCCGCCATGACCTGGATAAAAAATTCTCCAATCGTGATCTTCTAATTTTGCGCAGGATTCCATGAAATCGGTTAGATCTCCGTCAGGTGGCGACACCAGTGAGCTGGCCCAACCCATCACGTGATCGGCGGTAAAGCAAAGGTCCTTCCATGCCAAACAGATGTGATTGCCGATATGGCCCGGCGTATGGATGACTTCAAGCTGCCAATCGCTACCGTCTATATAATCACCGTCCTCGACGATATCATCTGGTTTGAAGTCGTGATCGATTCCTTCGCCACCTCCGACCATGCCTGTTTTAGCGAGTTTGATCATCGCCTCGCTGCGTCCTGCAGTGGCATCCCCGAATGCTATGACGGGTGCACCTGTTGATTTGGCAAGAGCGCGCGCAAGGGGGGAGTGATCAAGGTGAGTGTGTGTGACGATGATATGCGTGATCTTTTGGTCCGGCCCAACTGCGTTCAGAATCGCCTGAAGATGTGTTGCGTCATCTGGCCCTGGATCAATCACCGCAAGATCCGTTGTGCCGACCAAATAGGTGTTGGTGCCACGGTAGGTCATCGGAGAAGGGTTAGGGGCCAAGATACGGCGTACCCCAGGTTCAAGGGTCTCTGCCGCGACGACTTGGGGATTGAA
>JAOEQC010000103.1 GCA_028388995.1 Ascidiaceihabitans sp.
CGGCTTTGGGCATGGATTTCAATCTAAAGCCTGCGCACTTGCCAACCAACATGGCCCCATCATCATATGCACTGATCGCAGCGCAAAACGCTGGCGGTGGTGATATGGGCAAAGCGGTTCACGCGTTGTTGCGTGCTGTTTGGGTTGAAGAGAAAGACATCGCCGAAGATGCTGTGATCAAAGCATGCCTAGAAGACGCTGGCTTTGATCCATCCTTGGCTGACAGCGGTCTTTTGGAAGGCGCAGAAACCTATGGCCGCAACCTGGAAGAAGCTGTCGCTGCCGGTGTGTTCGGTGCACCATTCTACATCACGGATGATGGTACACGGTTCTGGGGCCAAGACCGCATTGCGGACCTTGATGCGCATTTGGCATCAAAGGCTTAATTCCAAACGTGCACACACATACACGTAGTTTTGGGCAGGGGCCGCGTCAGGCCCTTGCCATCCACTGTTCGCTTTCGCACTCGGGTTCGTTGACGGGCCTCATGGGGGCGTTGTCGGACGAATTGACCGCTATTGCATATGATCTGCCAAATCATGGTAGATCTAGCGATTGGGATGGCACGGGTGACTTGCATGACGTAGCTACCGATATGGGCCGCGCGTTGCTGACAGAACCGATGGATTTGATCGGTCATTCCTTTGGCGCAACTGTCGCCATGCGCTTGGGGATGGAACATCCAGAATTGGTGCGCAGCGTGACCATGATTGAACCCGTCTATTTTGCGCCTGCGATTGTGGACTACCCTGATGAAATGTTTGCGGCTCTTGGTGTGAATGAGGAATTCAATTCGGCCTGGGCCGCAGGTGACCGCGAAACGGCTGCACGTTGCTTTAATCGTGTTTGGGGCGATGGCACCAAATGGGCCGATTTTTCACCGCGTGCCCGCAGCTATATGACAGACCGTATTCATTTTGTCGTTGGCAGTGCGCAATTCTTGGAAGAGGACAGCGCGGGATTGTTGAAGAACGATATGTTTGCGCGCGCAACAATGCCTGCTTTGTTGATCAAAGGCGGTGCGTCAAATGAGGTCGCAGGCTTTATCAATGAAGCGATTGCGCGGCGTTTAATTGATACCACCAGTGCCAGCATTGAAGGTGCAGGCCACATGGCACCACTGACTCACCCCGAACAGGTGGCTGACGTCATCCGTGCGTTTTTGGGCGGTTTAGAAGAGTGAGATAAACTGGTCGATCTGCTGCGTGCTGAGGGACCAATCACACACAAACCGCGCCATCAATTGCTCGTCTGGATCACCAGCATCCACATCACCACCCATAACATAGTAAACCGCGTCATTGCCCAATAGCTTTTGGTGCACGGCGCGTGGCAATGTTGCGAAGATGATGTTTGCATCGACCGAGTGCAGGATATTTGCGCCATTTGCTTTAAGACCGCTGAGCAGGTGAGTGCAGTTGTCGTTGGCTTTGGTTGCGGCCTTTAACCAAGCACCCTCTTTGAGGTATCCCGACATTTGTGCCGAAAGGTAGCGATGTTTGGACAATAGATGCGCCCCGCGTTTGCGGCGCAGTTCAAATTCCCATGCTTTCGAGGGCTCAAAAAAGATCACGGCTTCGACACCCATGCAGCCGTTTTTAGTGCCGCCAAAACTGACCATATCAACGCCAGCTTTCCACGTCATTTCAGCAGGCGTACAGCCCAGTGCAACAAGAGCATTGGCAAAACGTGCGCCGTCTAGGTGGACAGGTAGGCCAAACTCTTTGGCCACTGAGCTGAGTGCTTGGATTTCTTCAACGCTATAAACGCCGCCTTGTTCGGTAACTTGCGTGATCGACACGGGCCCGCGTTGTGGCCCGTGGACGCCGCGGTTTTGTTCGTTTGTGATAGTGGCGCGCAAGGCATCGGGCGTCATGCGATCGGTGCCGGGGACCAATGTGAGTTTGGCACCACCTGCGTAAAATTCGGGTGCGTTGCATTCATCTTCATGGATGTGGGCGACAGATGAGCAAAAGATGGTGTCCCACGGTTGAGTGTAGCTGGCCAAGGCCAGTGAGTTCGCGGCCGTTCCAGTCGTGACCAGGTATATCGTGGCCTCTGGCGCTTCAAACAGATCACGCAGGGTTTGGCGGACCTCGTCCATGATGGTCTCGTTGCCGTATGGCATTTGGTAACCGGCGTTGGCGTCAGTGAGGGCTTGCATCACTTCAGGTAGGGCGGGGCCTGCGTTGTCGGATGCAAAAAACATTATTGTGGGTCCTCGATAATGTGATCTTCCCAATCTTCTTCTGGGATATCAAATTCGGATAGAGTTTGCCCTTTGATGCTGATGCCCGCCTCATGCACTGAATCGGGGTTTCCCGTTACCAAAGGGTGCCATTCTGGCAATGGCTTACCTTCCCACAACAAACGGTAGGCGCAGGTTGTGGGCATCCAATAGGCGTGAGTGTCCAGGTTCTCAGGTTTTAAAACGATGCAATCGGGCACGAATTGGTGGCGGTTTTCGTAATGTACGCAGCGACAGGTCGCGTCATCCAATAGGCGACAGGCGATGTTGGTCAGGGCCACTTCGCCGCTGTCTTCGTCTTCCAACTTGTTGAGGCAGCATTTGCCACAGCCGTCACACAGCGCTTCCCATTCTGCTGAGTTCGTTTCTGTTAGCGGCTTGCGTTCCCAAAACTTGGCGGCAAGTTTGGTCATAGGGCCTCCAGAATTTCACGCGCTTGGGTACAGTCGGCATTCATTTGCGTGATCAGGGTCTCAAGGCTATCAAAGTTCTCTTCTCCGCGCAGGTACGCGACCAGCGCGACAGAGGCCTGAGCGTCATATAAATCACCAGAGAAATCGAACACGAAGGTTTCGATATTGGGTTTGTTTTCCCCAAACATAGGGCGCACCCCAAGAGAGGCCGCGCCATGATATGTGCCTGCGTGTGGACCATCAAGAACGTCAAAGATTACCGCGTACACGCCAAGGGCCGGCAAATGTAGCCCATCTACGGACATATTGGCTGTTGGATAGCCCAATTCGCGCCCACGCTGTTCGCCGCCAATCACTTGCCCTTCAATGCGGTGCCAGTGGCCCAACATTTCGGCTGCGATTTTGGGGTGCCCATCAGCCAGCGCCTTGCGGATCGCGGTAGAGGAAACTGTGTCTGTGTTAGCGGCCAAAAGCGGTGCAATCGTCACGCCAAATCCCATCTCTTTTCCAAAGGCGGCCAAATCATGCGTGGTGCCAGCGCGGTTTTTGCCAAAACAGAAATCAGCACCCACAA
>JAOEQC010000104.1 GCA_028388995.1 Ascidiaceihabitans sp.
TGACAATGCCGTTTTTTGGCTGTATGACCGCATCAAAGTTCGCGCCATTCCTCCCGCTGCGAGCGCGCGCAGCACGAACGGCTGCTACGCACTAACGTAGGATTTCACACTCTTCCGCAAACGACCCCCTATTCTTCTCTTAAGTGGGCCGTGTCAGCATTGCTATTTGGGCCGCAAATATAGTTTGCACCTTTTGCATTTCGCTTCAGCTCGATTAAAGCACAGCGCCTATCTGCCAGGGTACGAACTCAACACCTCCAAAACCAAAGCCCTCACTTTTCGTCTCTTGCCCACTCGCAAAATCAATAAGCATTTCAAAGATTTCTGCGCCCTTCGCAGCAAGAGAAACGCCTTCCACGATGTCGCCACAATTGATGTCGATGTCTTCGCCCATGCGCACAAATAAATCGGAGTTTGATGACAGCTTGATGCAAGGTGCAGGTTTATACCCCGAAACAGACCCCCGGCCAGTCGTAAACGCAATAAGGTTTGCGCCAGACGCAACCTGCCCTGTAACAGAGCATGGATCATAGCCTGGGCTGTCCATAAAAACGAAGCCCTTGGATGTGAGAGGAGCGCCATAGTCAAAAACGCCTGACAACGGGGCCTGACCACTCTTGGCGACAGCTCCCAACGATTTTTCGAGGATTGTTGTTAGCCCGCCGTGTTTGTTGCCGGGACTGGGGTTGTTGTCCATTTTCGTGCCGTGAAGCGCGCAGTAGTTCTCCCACCACGTAATTTTATCCAAAAGCGCCTGTCCAACATCCGTCGACACAGCCCTGCAGGTCAAAAGATGTTCTGCTCCGTAGATTTCGGATGTTTCCGAAAGGATCGACGTACCGCCATGCTGAACTAAAAGATCAGATGCAACGCCCAAAGCTGGATTAGCGGTAAAGCCAGAGTACCCATCCGATCCACCGCATTGCATGCCCAAAGTCAGCGCAGATAGTGGCGCGGGCGAACGGCTTGCTTGGTTCGCAAATGCCGCAAGTGACGCAACATGCTCCAGCCCGGCTTCAATGGTGCGGCGCGTACCACCCATCTGCTGGATCGTCATGTAGCGTAATGCACCGTCTTTGGAGATCTTACGATCGCCAACCAAATCAGCGAGTTGAAGCACTTCACAGCCAAGCCCAACCAAGAGGATCGCACCGAAATTTGGGTTGCGCGCGTATCCGGCCAAGGTGCGCAGCAAAATGTCGTAGCCTTCGCCACGATTGGCCATGCCGCATCCACTGCCGTGTACGATTGGCACAATACCGTCGACATTGGGGTATCCGTTCATCAAGCCTGACTTTTCAGCCGCCTCAGCGATGAAACGCGCGACAGAACCCGAGCAATTTACCGACGTCAGAACGCCGATATAATTGCGGGTGCCAACGCTGCCATCTTCTCGGTGGTAGCCTTGGAATGTTCGGGTAACTTCAGGTGATGTGAAATGCTTGACCGACGAAGAAAAGGCATGTTCGCTGGAATGCCCACTCATGCTTATGTTGTGGTCGTGCACGTGCGCGCCGGCGGGAATGAAACACTCTGCTCTGCCGATGATTTGGCCGTAGCGAAGCACATGAGCACCCGCTGCAATGTCAACAGTCGCTACTTTATGTGAACGCGGGATCGCAGTTGTTGCGATGTCCTCACCTGCTTCCAACGCAGATAGCGCAATTACCACGTTATCAATCTCGTTCAAGCGCAGCGTTTTAGCCATCGCATCCTCAGTCATTTAATTGCACAATCGCCTTAATCAGGCCTGCACGACCTGCGGCTAATTCACCGAATGCAGTCGTCAGGTCACCTAGGGAAATGACGTTCGAGCAAAATGCGTCGGCATCAATCAGATTGTCCCGGAAGGCTGACATGACCCAATCGAAATCTGCTTTCAACGCATTGCGGCTGCCGATCAGGCGCATTTCACGTTTGTGGAATTCAGGGTCGTTAAAGGTGATGTTATCTTTAACAACGCTCACCAATACATACGATCCACCATGGGCCACGGCAGGAAAGCCCGCCTCAATCGCGCTGCCATATCCAGTTGCATCAAAGAGCACATCATAGCCTTCACCATCCGCGGCTTTGATGGCTGCATCAGCGCTGGTGTGTCCGCTGTCAAAGCCGAATTTATCAACCGCCATGGCAAGGCGTTCTGTGCTGAGATCCAGCAATGTGACATGCGCGCCCTTAAGGCGCGCAAAGAGCGCAGCACCGATCCCGATCGGTCCAACGCCTGTCACCAGCACGGTATCACCGGTTGTCACTTCGGATCGGCGTACCGCATGTGCGCCAATGGCTAAAAACTCAACCATTGCGGCCTGCAATGGTGCCAGACCGTCTGCGGCATACAGGTTTTCCGAAGGAACAGCCAATTGCGGGACAAGACCACCATCACGGTGAACACCAAGCACTTCGATATTCGAGCAGCAGTTGGGCTTGCCGCGTTTACAAGCACGACAAGTGCCGCAAGACAAATAGGGATTTACGACCACAAGATCGCCAGCCGACCAGTGATCCGTGTCTTCTACAACGCGCCCGCTCAGCTCGTGACCAATAACGCGCGGATATTCAAGAAACGGATGTTTGCCCTCAAAGATATGATAGTCTGTGCCGCATAACCCAACCGCACAGATGTTGATCAGAACCCATCCATCCAGAACTTCGGTGATGACGGGACGGTCTTGCACCGCAAAGGTGCCCGGTTCAACGACGACACCGGCGCGCATTGTATCAGTGCTCATGCGGCTTGCCCCCGTGGTGTCCAATTGTCAGGCAATGTGCCTTTAATGATCAAGCTCAAAATATCATCCTTATTCACATCTTCGATCTTGAACGCGCCGACATTGCGGCCTTTGTTCATCACCATAACGCGGTCGCAAAGGTCGAAGACGTCATGCATGTCGTGACTAATCAAGAAAATGCCAATACCTTCATCCTTTAGGCGCAGGGTCAGGTCAGAAACCATTGCCGTTTCCGACGGGCCAAGGGCTGCGGTCGGCTCATCCATGATGAGGACTTTTGCCTGAAAATAGATCGCACGGGCAATGGCGATCACCTGTCGCTGTCCGCCAGACAATTTAGCGACGGGATCAGTTAAATTTTTAAAATTAGGATTTAGCTGGCGCAGCGCCTCTTTGGTCTCGGCATGCATGCGTCTTTCATCCAGATTTCCAAAGCGCGTCTTAAGCTCTCGGCCAAGGAACAGATTAGCCGCGGCATCCAGATGA
>JAOEQC010000105.1 GCA_028388995.1 Ascidiaceihabitans sp.
CGCCGTTTTCGCGGGCATACCCCAATTTGCGCGCTGCAGTGATTGTGATCCCAGAACGGGATGTTCCGGGGATGAGTGCCAGGACTTGCGCCAATCCCATTATGATTGCGTCTTGCATTGACCAATCGCTATCTGTTTTTGTGTGAGCGCCAGTTCTATCGGCCCAGTACAGTACAATACCGAAAACAAGCATGGTCCAGCCGATCACGGACGCGCTGCGCAGTAGATCGTTTAGACCTGTGATTTTAAAGATAAGGCCCGCAATCACGACTGGGATTGTTGCAACCGCAAGATAAAGAGCAAGGCGCGCGCCGTCTGTATCTGCGCGCCCTCGTACCAATCGTGTGCACCCAATTAGTACAGTGCGCACATCGGTCCGAAAATACATGACCACGGCGAACAAGGTGCCAACATGAACGGCGACATCGATTGCCAATCCTTGATCTGCTGCATCCGTCAGGGATGGCAGGAGAATAAGGTGCCCCGAAGAGCTGACGGGTAGGAATTCTGTCAGACCTTGAATTACGGCCAAAATGAAAAGATGAAACAATGACATATACGGTGCGCCTCAATATTTCCCACGCTGTTACAGGATCAGCAAAATAAAGGGAAAGTGAATTTAATGTCCGAATCGGCCATTTAATTTATGAAAATGATGGTGAAAAGTCATAATTCTCCAAATTATTACACATATAAGTCAGTATTGCTGTCTTTATTAAAATTTAGATGTCAACTAAGCAGGGTTTTCAAGATTCTGTGACCGAGGGTACCATGGCTAAACAACCGATGCTGAAGTTCATAAACATCGAACGCGACATGCCACAAAAGCGTGAAGCAGATGTACGACGTGAAGATTTCGATGAGATCTATGCAGAGTTCGCTAGAGCCAAGGCCGAAGAGCAATCCAGCCGCTGCAGCCAATGCGGTGTGCCATACTGTCAAACGCACTGCCCTTTGCACAACAACATCCCCGACTGGCTCCGCCTAACAGCCGAGGGCCGATTGCAAGAAGCCTACGAGGTTTCCCAAGCCACAAACACATTCCCAGAAATCTGCGGACGCATCTGCCCACAGGACCGCCTGTGCGAAGGTAACTGCGTGATCGAGGGTTCAGGTCACGGCACTGTCACCATCGGTGCGGTTGAGAAATATATTACAGACACTGCGTGGGATAAGGGGTGGGTTCTTCCGATCTCTCCTAAGGTTGAGCGCGCTGAAAGCGTGGGCATCATCGGTGCTGGTCCTGGAGGTTTGGCCGCAGCGGATGTTTTGCGCCGTGCGGGTTTGCAGGTCACTGTTTATGACCGCTATGACCGCGCTGGCGGCTTGCTGACTTACGGCATTCCAGGCTTCAAGTTGGAAAAAGACATTGTGGTGCGCCGTAATGAACAGCTTGAACTGGGAGGTGTTAAGTTTGAATTAAACACAACCGTAGGCGAAGATATCCGTTTTGCTAATATCCGTGCAAAACATGACGCTGTGATCATTGCGACGGGCGTTTACAAAAGCCGCGACCTGCGGGCCGAAGGGTCTGAAGCGAACGGTGTTGTGCGTGCGATAGACTTCCTAACGGCCAGCAATCGCAAAAGCTTTGGCGATGCAGTGCCTGAGTTTGATAGCGGTGCGTTGAATGCTGAGGGCAAGCGCGTTGTCGTTATTGGTGGCGGTGATACTGCGATGGATTGTGTGCGCACATCTATTCGTCAGGGCGCGACATCGGTGAAATGCTTGTATCGCCGCGACCGCGCAAACATGCCCGGCTCACAGCGCGAAGTTGAGAACGCTGAAGAAGAAGGCGTGGTGTTTGAATGGCTATCTGCGCCGAAAAGGTTTGTTGTTTCTGGCGATAACGTCAGCGGCGTTATGGTCCAAAAGATGCGCCTAGGTGCGCCTGATGTTAGCGGTCGCCAAGCACCAGAAGTGATTGATGATGCGGATTATGTGGAAGACGCAGACATCGTGATCATGGCGCTGGGTTTCTCACCTGAGGCCTTGCCAACGCTTTGGAACGAACCAGGTCTACCTGTAAGCCGTTGGGGTACGATCCTAACCGATTACTCTACGGGCAAGACGGGCATGGACGGCGTTTACGCTGTTGGCGACATCGTTCGGGGTGCGTCTCTTGTGGTTTGGGCGATCAAAGATGGCCGTGATTGCGCCCAAGCAATCTTGGCTGATTTGGCTGCACCAGCGCAGGTTGCTGCAGAATAAATGTGGCAAAATCGACGTCGTTAAAACGTCGGTATTACGTAGGTTTTTTGTCGTTCCCGCCGACAGACGTTGAAACAGTTAAGGTCAGAGGTGCAGACCCAAGTGACGCAAGACAGCAAAATATTGGATGGCCAATGCATGTGCGGCGCGGTGACAGTTAAAGCAACTGTAACCAAACCTATCGTACGGGCGTGTCATTGCGGTATGTGCCGTCGTCACACCAGCTCGATGTTCATGTCGCTTCCGGCAACAAACATCGCAGTTGAGGGCCCTTCTAAATCTTACCAATCCTCGGATTGGGCAGAACGTGGTTTCTGCGAAGTTTGCGGTTCGACACTTTGGTACGCGACCACCGGAGACGGCGTGCACAACCTGTCAGCTGGCCTATTCGAGAATGCGGGCGACGCCCCGTTGAAATTGGAATTTTTCGCTGATGCTGCCCCAGACGGGTACGCGTTGGCAGGGGATCATCGGAAGATGACCACGACAGAGACAATGGCGTTGTTCGAGCCAAGTGAAGGAGACACGATATGACCAAATATGATGCAGAATGGGTTCGCGCCGAGGAAGAAAAGCGCACGTTCATGGCCGAAAACGGTCTTTACTCCGAAGAAGAAGAGCACTCTTCTTGCGGTGTTGGCTTGGTTGTTTCGATTGATGGGAAGCCTACACGTTCAGTCGTTGAAAACGGTATCGCTGCGCTGAAAGCAATCTGGCACCGCGGTGCTGTTGATGCGGATGGTAAAACTGGTGATGGCGCGGGTATCCACGTTCAAATCCCAGTTCCTTTCTTTTATGATCAAATTGAACGCACAGGTCACAAACCAAACAAAGATCAGCTGATCGCTGTTGGTCAGGTGTTCTTGCCGCGTACAAATTTTGCGGCGCAAGAGACCTGCCGTACGATTGTTGAAACCGAAGTTCTACGCATGGGCTACTACATCTACGGCTGGCGTCACGTACCGGTTGCGGTTGAGTGCTTGGGCGAAAA
>JAOEQC010000106.1 GCA_028388995.1 Ascidiaceihabitans sp.
CTTGAAGACGAGATTGCCTTTCAAGGTGCAGGCACAATTGCCGCGATGATTATGGAACCAATCCTTGGTGCGGGCGGTGTCATTCCACCTCACAAATCCTTTGCTCCAATGGTGCAAGAAATCTGCAACCGCAACGGTATTCTATTAATCACCGATGAGGTAATCACCGCCTACGGACGTACAGGCGCATGGTCAGGGGCCCGACTATGGGGCATTCAGCCAGACATGATGTGCACGGCGAAGGCCATTACAAATGGGTACTTTCCCTTTGGTGCCTTGATGCTGGGCCATCGCATGGTTGAAGTATTTGAAGACAACCCCGCCGCAAAAATTGGCCACGGATATACATATTCAGGCCACCCAGTTGGCGCAGCTGCAGCCCTTGCATGCCTTGTAGAAACCATACGCCTAAACGTTATTGAAAACGCCGCAGCGCGCGGTAACCAATTGTTCGCAGGTTGTCAGGCGTTGATGGAAAAATACGATATCATCGGCGATGTGCGTGGTGGGCATGGCCTGATGACCGCAATCGAAATGGTGTCAGACCGCGCAACCAAAAAACCGATCGACGCGGCCACGGCTACCACGGTCCAAGAGGTCGCATATCAAAACGGCGCGATGGTGCGCGTCTCAGGTCCAAATCTAATCCTATCGCCGCCATTGGTAGTGACAGAAAGCGATTGCAACATTCTCCTATCGGCTATTAATGCCGGTTTTGCAGCCACATAAGGAACGACCATGTCTGATAACTATGTGGCCCTCTTAGGCACCAAGGGCGGGCCATCAGTCCGCCCGAAATCATCAATGCCGACCTCGAACCTATTCGTTATGAACGGGCAACACGTTGTGGTGGATTGTGCCCTTGGGGTCACCCGTGGCTTGGTCGATCAGGGTATGAACCTGAAAAACCTCTCGACCATCTTTATCAGCCACTTGCATTCCGATCATTATTTGGAGCTGGGGCCATTGGTCCACACCGCCTGGTGTTCGGGTCTCACAACCATGGTTGATATCTATGGACCTGCTGGGTTGCAGGATTATTGGGATGGTTTCGTTCTGTCCATGAAAGCCGACATCGACCTGCGCATTGACGATGACGGACGCGATGACCTGCGTGACTTTGTCCGCGTCCATGTCATCGATGAAGGCGTCGTGTTGGAACGTGACGGCCTCACCATTTCAGCCCTCCGAACAGAGCACCCTCCCCTGATCGACTGTTTTGCGTTTTCCTTCAAAACAGCGAAACATCACGCCGTGTTCTCGGGTGACACCGCTCCAATCAAAGTATTGGAAGACTTCGCACGTGGTGCCGATCTGCTGATCCACGAGGCAATGCTAGAAAGCGCCCTGCCCTCGTTGTTGAAACGTATTGGAAACGGCAGTGATAAACTGATGGCGCATTGGTTGCGTTCGCACACCTTTGCCCATGATGCCGCCAAAACCGCGGCCAAGGCAGACGTGAAACGTTTGGCACTGTCCCACCTTATTCCCTCCGACGATCCCACCTACGGCCCCAAGGATTGGCAAGAAGCCTGCGCGGGTCACTGGGACGGTGAACTGATTGTTGGGCACGATGGCGTAAAGATCGAATTATGACCCGAACCACCGCCGAATTGATTGCGGGTCGCGCCCGCCTGATGGGCCCAAATGTTGCGACATTCTATGACGACCCAATCCATTTCGTCAAAGGAAGCGGTGTTTGGTTGTGGGATGCTGATGGGCGCAAATATCTGGATTGCTACAACAATGTCCCACATGTCGGGCACTGCAACCCCCGTGTCGTCGAAGCGATCAGCCGTCAAGCCAGCACCTTGAACACGCATACGCGCTATCTGCATGACGGGATCTTGGACTACATCGACAGGCTCACAGCAACGATGGCCTCCTCGCTGGACACCGCAATTTTGACCTGCACCGGATCAGAGGCAAACGATATCGCTCTACGCATGGCAGAGGCCGTCACCGGCAAACGCGGCATCATAGCAACCGACGCCACATACCACGGAAACACATCGCTGGTTAGCCAGTTGAGCAAATCGAATGTGCCCACCGTTGGCTTTGGGTTGGGCCAATATTTCCGTTTCGTGGACGCACCAGATAGCTACCGTACACCTGATCTTGACGGTACAATATTTGCTGCCAAAGTCAGTGACCAAATAGCGGCCTTAGAAGAAGACGAAACAGGTTTTGCCGCCCTTGTCGTCTGCCCCTATTTTCTTAACGAAGGGTTCCCAGACAACCCCGATGGCTGGCTGAAACCCGTCGCGGATCTTGTGCGCAAGGCGGGTGGGCTATTGATCTGTGACGAGGTGCAATCAGGCTTTGGCCGTACCGGCACTCACATTTGGGCGCACGAAAAAATGGGCGTGGTTCCAGACGTTGTTGTCCTTGGCAAGCCCATGGCCAACGGGCATCCTGTGGGCGGCGTGGTTGCGGGGCGCGACATTGTTACCGCTTTCCGATCCGGATATCGCTATTTCAATACCTTCGGCGGCAACCCCGTATCATGCGCTGCGGCCATGGCCGTCTTGGACGAAATAGAAGAAAACGATCTTGTGACAAACGCCAAAATAGTTGGCGATCACGCCAACACGCGGCTAAAGAAGCTTGCCCAAAAATATGAGGTCATCGGTGATGTCCGTGGTTCTGGCTTAATCTTTGGTGCCGAGCTTGTGCTTGATCGGGGCAGCAAAGTACCTGCGACAGATTTCACAAACCAAATAATCAATGCAATGCGGCACAAGGGGATTATTTTGTCCAAATTGGGCCGCCATAAAAACGCGCTCAAGATCCGCCCACCGATGCCATTCTCCATCGAAAACGCGAACCTTTTAATTGACACTTTGGACGAGGTCCTGGGTCAAACATCAGGGACCAAATGACTGAGGTAATTACACAGGCGCTTGCACTCTGGGGCTTTAACGGCGCTAAATTTAAACTAATCGCTGCGCGTGAAAATGCCGTCTATAAGGTCGAAACAGGAACGCAAAACTTCGCACTACGCCTCCATCGTAAGGGTTACAGAACAGACGCAGAGTTGCGATCAGAGTTGCAATGGATGCAGGCAATTTCATCTGATGGCATAAAAGTTCCGACCCCTATCCCAACTCAGACAGGGACTTTAATTGAAGTCGTTCAAGGTATGC
>JAOEQC010000107.1 GCA_028388995.1 Ascidiaceihabitans sp.
CATGTCTGACCGCCAACTAAAAGACCTTGGCTATGATCGTAGCACTTTTGTTGCAGCACAGATGGCAATAGTGGTGGCTGAATTAGCTGCGAAAGATGTCGCTGCTAAAAACTCTGTGCCAGTGAATGCTAATCTAGTTGGCGCTTAGTAGCTTCAACTTTACCTCAGCACCAACACCAGTCGTGTTTAGCAATATACGATGAGCTAGATCGCTGAGGTCACGATGACGTAGACCTTGGCGATCAATGCTATGGTTACCTTTTGTACCGCCCTGTCCGCTATTACATGAGATATTATGGCTACCTTAATGGTATACATTAATAAAATAAATGGTATACACACTTATTGCTTGTCACCGATATTTGCATGATAACCATTTGGAAATGTTTATTAAGTTAGTTTAGCTGGGTATATCTAAAACCCCTGATTAAGGGGGGTTGGGCTAACAATTGCGCTGTTGATCATCGCAAACAGCAGCTTTGTTTTACTAATTAACTACATTACGGGCGAGTCTGCCTTTTTCCAATTCTTGGGAAGTGTGCGCTGGATTTCTGTCCTCATCAGCTGGGGGTCATTTTTTCTGGTTTCGTTCTTGTCCATCTTTTTGATGGTACCCGTTGCCTCAGCAATCACATCACTATTTTTGGACGAGGTTGCACAGGCTGTTGAGGACAAACACTATCCCCCCCACAGGTCCGCTCTGTTCCATTTGGTGAAGCATTGCGGGACACAGTAAACTTCTTAAGCGTACTGGTGGGGGCCAATTTCCTCGCCCTGTTTTTGTATGTCCGACTCCCATTCACTGCATCGTTAATCTTTTAGGCACTGAACGGATTCTTATTGGGCCGCGAATATTTCACCTTGGCCGCGATGCGCCGTGTTGGGCGCAGTCAAGCTAAGGCCATGCGTAAACAACACAGAGGAACTATTTGGGTGGCAGGAATTTTGATGGCGCTGCCCCTGTCTATCCCTCTGCTCAACCTGATTATTCCAATCCTAGGTGCCGCAACCTTTACCCATCTCTATCACCGTATTTCAGCGTATCGAGCTTAAAGAACTCCATCTCGCTGATCTGTACTTTTTCAGACAAGATGATCGCTGAAATGATGCCCCATGCAACCAAGGCGATAGCCGTTGTGATGATCGCCTTTTTAGGCAGATTATGCACCTGAGGAGAACCCGCGTGTGTGCCCGGTTCAACCACGCCCACGTCACCTTGCGTTTTCACCTTAAAGGGCAACACAATCAAAAAAGTCATCCACCAGATGACAGCCAGTAGTACTAATGCTGAAGTAATACCCACGATTTACACCTGCTCCAATTCTACAAGACATCCGTTAAAGTCCTTGGGGTGCAGGAATAAAACTGGTTTTCCATGCGCCCCAATTTTTGGCTCGCCGTTGCCTAAAACTCGCGCACCTGTTTCAACAAGGTGATCACGCGCTTGGATGATGTCATCGACCTCATAGCAAACGTGATGCATTCCACCAGCGGGGTTCTTTTCCAGAAAACTGGTGATCGGGCTGTTTTCGCCCAATGGATATAGCAGCTCAATCTTTGTGTTCGGCAGCTCAATGAACACAACAGTCACACCGTGATCTGGTTCCTCTTGCGGTTCGCCCACTTTAGCGCCCAGCGCATTGCGGTATTGATCTGCTGCGGCCTCAAGATCAGGCACGGCAATAGCAAGGTGGTTCAATCTACCAATCATGGCTTCCCTCAAAGTAAGACGCGTCGCAGCTTTATGCGGCCCATACGCAACAAGAGCAAGCGACGCACCGACGCACCCCTATTTGACACCGAGAATGAACGGGCTGTTAGCAAAGCTTGCCTGCCCAACTGCAAACCGCCCCCGATTGGGGCTTACGGTTTTAGTAATCGAAGACAGCAAGTTTGCTTGTGAAGCGATCCGTTTGCTTTGCCTTCGGAGTGGTGCACGTATTCGACGTGCAGACAGTTTGCGATCTGCACGACGGCACTTGTAGGTGTATCACCCATCAGTCGCGATTGTTGATCTGGGTTTGCCTGATGGCAATGGTGAGGACCTTATCAAAGACCTTGTTAAGGATACCCCGCGACCATTAATCGTGCTGGGAGCTGCAGGCGACCCGCATTCAAGAGATACGGCTATGACGGCAGGTGCCGACGGGTTCCTTGTGAAACCGATCACATCTCTTGCCGCATTTCAGGAAGCCATTTTGGCGAACCTACTAGTAGATCGCCATCCGCATGGACCACGGATGAAACTGTCATTCCAGACCCAATCTCTTACCAAGATGACACGGCGCATGTGGCGGATGTCCTTGAGGACAGTAAGGACAATCGAACGCTCAATTATGTTGCCCAGTTTCTAGAAAGCGTCGCACGCAGCGCCAACGACCACAACATGCTTAAGGCATCTGAAGCACTTGCCGCGAGACGAGATGCAAGTGAACCAACGTCTTTGGAAGTAGCGCAAATAATCGGACTAATACAGCAACGCCTGACTGAAAGAATTGCCATTTGAAAAGAATTTAAAGTAACGGATCACTGTTGGGCCGAACCAATCGCGTCAAATCGCTTAAACGTTCATTTTGGCGACCATTCACATCAAAGTTGAACGAAGCCAACCACGCCTTAAATGCCTCCTTCAGCGCGGGCCACTCACTATCGATTGCAGCAAACCATGCCGTATCACGATTGCGGCCTTTGACAATTGCAGCTTGGCGAAACACGCCTTCATAGCTCATACCCAAACGCTGTGCAGCGCGCCGTGAAGGTATGTTGGCTGCGTTACACTTCCACTCATAACGACGGTACCCGGCCTCAAAGGCCCATTGCATCATAAGGTACATCGCTTCGGTCGCTGCAGGCGTCCTCTGAAGCGCAGGACTCATATTTATATGGCCGACTTGAATTGTCCCAGCTCCAGGCGAAATTCGTAAGAAACTTGCGACCCCCTCAAAGGTACCAGTATGAAAATTCTTTATCGCAAAGAACACTG
>JAOEQC010000108.1 GCA_028388995.1 Ascidiaceihabitans sp.
AAAGATAGTGCGTCTCGCCGTTGATCTTCGCGAACACCTCGTCCAAGTGCCACTGCCAATTTGAATATGCGCGCATCTAGCTGACCCTTTTCTTGCTGATCTCAGCCGCAAACAGCGGGCCAAATCTGTTCCACCAAAATCGAACCGTTTCGTGGCTGATGTCGATGCCGCGTTTGTGCAAAAGATCCTCAACATTCCGCAACGAGAGCGGAAAACACACATACATCATCACAACCAGGCGGATGATCTCTGGGCTCGTTTTAAAGTACCTGAATGGAGAGTGTTTTCTCATACGGCGAGGCTACGAAACCACCCTGCACGGCTCAAGCTCGTTTCTTCTGACAGTGCTCTCGAAAAAGTCACACAAAGTAAAAAGGAGCGTACATTGGTATCGCATTCCTCTTTGCTGCATAAAACAAAAGTGCTTCTAGGTGATGAGCCTCAACCGATCGAGGATTGTGTTAAAGTGAATTGCGAGCTGTGCTGGCGTGTTTGCAGTCGCTGCGATGTAAAAATCAGGACGGATGATTGCGTAGTTTGCGCCTGCTGCGATCATCCAATCCCTATAACTGGCATCTAGCGTCTTTACATCACACCCTTCTGAACCGATTGAAAGCAAACGACCGCCAAGATTTTCAAAGTCAATCATTTCAAGATCATTCAGCAAATTGTCTTTGGTGCAGTCGACTGCCAAGATCATCCAGCCTTGTCCAACGGCTTGATCAAAACGGTCTTCATGGCCGTTGAACAGAACCATGCCTTGTGGTGAAAGCTCACCTGCGGTAGCTGTGTCTTCACACCAAATGCCGGGGCCAAGTTTCACCAGATCACCGGTGATCGGTTGTTGGTCGCGCGCTGCGAGGTCGGCCATCATGCGCGCGTCACGTGCGGCGACCTCTTTGGGGTTGGTGATACAAATGATGTCGCCAAGTTCGCGGCTAAACTGAATATAGTGTTTCGCGTGGGCGATGCGTTCGGATTCGTAGCTTTGCAAGACATCCGCGCCCAGCTTGCCATCCAGAATTGCAGACAACCGCCAGCTCAGGGCAACCGCGTCGCGCAGGCCTGCGCACATACCTTCACCTGCGAAGGGCGGCATCAAGTGCGCCGCGTCGCCAGCGATCATGCAGCGGCCTTTGCGCCATTGCTTTGTATAGCGCGCCTGAAAACGGTAGACCGCACTACGTTCAAGCTGTGCGTTGTCTGGCGTCAGCCCCCATGGTTCAAGCAGCCGCCAAGCGCTTTCTTCTTTGGCTATTTCGTCCTTATCTTCGGTGGGAAGCACCATGAACTCCCAGCGTCTTCTACCAGGGCCGCCGGGGACGATTGTTGTGGGGCGCTTAGGGTCGCAAAGCTGCCACTGTGCGGGAGAGGTTTTGTAGTCTGCCGCTGGGATCATATCGAGGATGAGCCAGTCGAAGAAGTACCCTTCGTCGACCACTTCGAGACCCAAGGCATCGCGCACAAAACTGTTCGCGCCGTCCGCGCCCACAACAAATTGTGCGTTAACGGTCTGGGACGACGTGCCATCTTCGATGACCAACTCTGTGCCGTCCTTGTCTTGGTTAAGCGCCACTGCTGTCCAGCCACGCAGCAGCGTGACGGACGGTAGGGCGCTGGCGATGTCGATTAGGCGGGCCTCAAGCTCTGGCTGGTTGAACCAGTAGGTCACGTGCCATCCGCTTGGAGCGAGGCTTTTCCAATCGACGATTTGCAGATCCTTGAGGTCCGCACTCTTCCAGTAATATAGCTCTTTATGGTTCTCGAACGCTGGGTCGTTGTCGCAATCAATGCCGAGGGTCGCCAAGATGCGCGCAACCTCGGCGTCCATCGTTACGGCACGGGGACGTTCGTAAATCTCGGGCCATTTTTCGACGATTGTGATGGCGCGGCCTTTGCGCCCCAAAAGGATTGCAAGCAAAAGGCCAACGGGGCCTGCACCAACGATGATAACGTTTTGAGACATATTTATTCCGGTATTGGGTCTAAGGGGCGCCGTGCATGCACGAACAACACGGCGAGTGATACGGCGGCCGCGCCGATCCAAACGGTTTCTGGCTTCATCATCAACAACACAGCCAAGGTTAACCGCACCATTATCTCCCAAGGAGGCAGGCGCGATTTATCGTATGCTGCAAGTGCGCTTGATAGCAGATAAAGGGCGAGGATCAGACGCATGAGCAGCAAGGCAAATGCCCCATATGCGAACTGGCCATCATAGCCGGGAAGGTATCCACCACTTGCCGATTGTGCATCGATGATAGCATCGTTGATCAGCAGCAATTCGGGATAGAACGCAAAGACGAACGGCACGATGAAGATCACGATGCCAGATTTTACCGCCGACAATCCTGTGGCTATCGGTTCGGCCTTTGTGATCGACGCAGCAGCGAATGCAGCGAGGGCTACGGGCGGTGTGATTGCACTAGCGACGGCGAAGTAGAAGATGAACATATGTGCGGTGAACAGGGACAAGCCAAGACCTGCGAGCACGGGGCTCATGAGCAGGGCTGCGTTAATATAGGCGGGGACTGCCGGCATTCCCATGCCGAGGACGACGGCCAAGAACATCGTCAAAAGCAGTGCGGTGAACTGCGGCAACGCCGTGCCAGTCCCGCCAAGGTTCAATGTGTTCAACCATGACAGGACGTCCAACGATAGGAAGACAGGTAAGCCAGTGAACGACAAGCAGAAGTCGATGATCGAGACGGCGAGGAACATCAGGTACAAGGTCGCGATCAAGATGCCTGCGCTTGAGAGGGCTTCGATGATTTGGAAAGGCCGCGCGCGGATTTCGGGATCGAGGAATAGCAACCCGATCAAAAGCATCACGGCCCACCAGCCCGCAGCACCAACAGAGCCAGACGCGTTTTGGACAGCTTGTAAGAACCAGCTAAGGCTTTGGATATCGCAATTGCCGTCGGTGAACATGCGGTCAGCACCGAGAAGCCCACCGAACAACCCGCAGCCTACAG
>JAOEQC010000109.1 GCA_028388995.1 Ascidiaceihabitans sp.
GAAGCTGTTTACCGCGATCCAGAAGTGGAATGCCTGATTGTTTCGGGAGGATTGGATATCTGCTTCGATGACCCTGAGGGTGTCATTGAAGACAGCGCTGATGGCATCGTGAACGGTGACGTGATCAACAAAGGATGGACGATTTGGCCACTGATCCCTTATTCCTTTGATACTGCGGTGGAACGCCCGGGTGCGGCACCATTGCCGCCCAACGCGCAAAACTGGTTGGGCACAGATGGGACCAAACGCGATGTGTTGGCACGAGTTATCCATGGCTTCCGTTTGTCAGTATTCTTCACGTTGATGGTGACCGGTGCTGCAACACTGATTGGTGTCGTCGCAGGTGCGGTGCAGGGGTTCTTTGGTGGGCTGACAGATTTGATTTTCCAGCGTGTGATCGAAGTATGGTCCGCAATTCCGGTTATCTATGTCATCATCATAATGTTTGCGATTTTAGGGCGTAGTTTCTGGCTGTTGGTGTTCTTGTTGGTGCTGTTCTCTTGGACCAGCCTGGTCGGTGTTGTGCGTGCCGAATTCCTGCGTGCGCGCAACCTGGAATACGTACGTGCCGCCCGCGCTTTGGGTGTTGGTAACGTCACCATCATGTTCCGCCATATGTTACCAAACGCTATGGTGGCAACATTGACCATGCTGCCATTCTTGATCACGGGGACAATTTCGACCCTAGCGATCCTAGATTACCTTGGCTTTGGTTTACCATCTTCTGCCCCCTCGTTGGGGGAACTGACATTGCAGGCCAAACAGAACCTTCAGGCCCCTTGGTTGGCATTCACAGCTTTTGGTACATTTGCCGTTATGCTGTCGCTTTTGGTGTTCATTTTTGAAGGTGTCCGCGATGCCTTTGACCCACGAAAGACATTTCAATGACTGCCCTATTAGACGTGCAAAATTTGAATGTTGGCTTTCGCCAAGACGGCGTAGTGACACCTGCAGTGCGCGGCGTCAGCTTTACGGTGAACCGTGGCGAAGTCGTGGCTTTGGTTGGAGAGTCTGGATCAGGGAAATCTGTATCTGCGTTGTCCACGGTATCATTGTTGGGTGATAGCGCGCAGGTTGCGGGCTCTGTTAAATATGATGGTCAGGAACTGATTGGTGCGGATGAACGACGCCTGCGCCAAGTACGCGGCAATGACATTAGTTTTATTTTCCAGGAACCGATGTCATCGTTGAACCCGCTGCACACGATTGAAAAGCAGCTGACCGAAAGCCTTGCGCTGCATCAAGGGATCATTGGGGCGCAGGCCCGTGGTCGTGTGTTGGAGTTGTTGGAAAAGGTTGGAATACGTGACGCGGAAACACGGCTATCAAGCTATGCGCACCAATTGTCAGGCGGGCAACGCCAGCGTGTGATGATTGCGATGGCATTGGCAAACAAGCCTGACATCCTGATTGCGGACGAGCCAACAACGGCTTTGGACGTTACCATTCAGGCGCAAATTCTTGACCTTCTGAAAGACCTGAAAGACGCTGAGGGCATGGGCCTTTTGTTCATCACCCACGACCTTGCAATTGTGCGCCGCATCGCGGACCGCGTGTTTGTAATGCAGCAAGGTGAAGTGGTTGAGAGTGGGCCAACGGAAGAATTGTTCGGCAATCCGCAACACCCTTACACGATCAAATTGCTCAGCGCGGAACCAAGCGGGCAACCCGAACCAGTTGCAGAAAATGCGCCAGTTGTTGTTGAAACGGATAAGCTCAAGATTTGGTTCCCAATCCACGGTGGGATGCTGCGCAGAACAATTGGTCACATCAAGGCGGTCAATGCATCCTCATTGTCTGTGAGGGCAGGGGAGACGGTGGGTATCGTCGGCGAAAGTGGCTCAGGCAAGACGACGATGGCTTTGGCCATTATGCGCCTGATAGCGTCTGAGGGCGGTATCACCTACAAAGGTCAGGACATCCGCAGCTGGTCTACCAAGCAGTTGCGCCATCTGCGCAAAGACATGCAGATTGTGTTTCAGGATCCATACGGCAGTCTAAGCCCACGTATGACCTGCGCTCAGATTATTTCTGAGGGTTTGAAAATCCACAACGTTGATCCTGATCGTGATCAACGCGATCTTGTGGCTGAAGTGATGCTGGAAACGGGGCTCGATCCTGCAACGATGGATCGCTATCCGCATGAATTTTCTGGTGGCCAACGTCAACGCATTGCGATTGCACGTGCGATGGTTTTGCGACCAAAGCTTTTGGTTTTGGATGAACCCACTTCGGCGTTGGATATGACTGTTCAGGTTCAGATCGTCGAGTTGTTGCGTGAGTTGCAGAAGAAATATGGATTGGCCTACTTGTTCATCAGCCACGACCTGAAGGTCATCCGCGCGATGTCCCACAAGGTGATTGTGATGAAACAGGGTGACGTTGTCGAACAGGGCATAGCTGAAGATTTGTTTGAAAATCCACAAACACAATACACACGCCAACTGCTACAAGCGACGCACTAACGGTACATCCAGACCTTACGCTGGTCTGGGCGTGATCTTATGGATCGACCATAAAGCAGGTTAAATTGCGTGCTTTTAGTCTACGGCATGCAAGGTCTGCGGTTTCACGGGTTAGCCCCGTGAAGTTCGCATCAAACCCACGGCTGCTGCGTACAACTTTGCGCAGTGATCCATCCAATGTAGCCATTTCGGCAAGGGCCGTTTTCAACAGAACCCGTTCGGCTTTGTAACGGCTGGTATAACGTCCAACGTTGACGCTCCAATTGCGGCCACCTGATGTAGATATGCGGGTGACAACCTCGGTTTTCGGTGCTGCACGCGCTAGGACCAGATTTTTAGGGCGTGCGGCGGGGCGGGTTGAAACGGCAGCGACTGTTTGGATGTTTTCGACCTTGGCAATCAGGGCGTCTTCTTGGGCAGCAGCGAGGGCAGCATTGATGTCTGCG
>JAOEQC010000110.1 GCA_028388995.1 Ascidiaceihabitans sp.
GCGAATGTTGGCAAAATAATGAACTCGTTTAGCGGCTTGCTTCAAAGGCTGAATGTGTGGGGGCGAACAAGAGGGTTGACGGCAGGGGTGTTTTTGGAAAAAGATTTACTACTCGGTAAAGGAAATTGACCAATGATGCAAAATCGGATTGAAGGCAAATGGCTTGCAGCGTTCCGACGTGTTTTCAAGTTGAACGGGATCAGGCAGGGCACGCGGGTGCTGGTTGTGTCCGAAACCCAATCGCGGCCCGTTTTGGTACAGCTGTCCGAATTGGCGCTTTATGACTTGGGCGCTGAGACCTGCACGTTGTGTATGCCGACGCCGGAACAGACTGCTCCCGTGCCTGTTAAAAGTACGGGAACGTCGCTAGCAATTCAAAATAACCCGTCCGCGATTGCCGCAATGAAGGCCAGCGAGGTAATCGTTGATTGCACCGTCGAGGGGATGATTCACGCGCCCGAGTGGTCGTTGATCGAGGAGGCTGGCGCGCGTCTGTTGGTTGTCACGAACGAGCATCCCGAGATTTTGGAGCGGACTGAGCCTGCGGCTGATCTGGGACCGAAGGTGCAGCGCGGGGTCGCGATGTTGCAGAACGCTTCCGAGATGCGGGTGACATCGAAGGCGGGGACGGACCTGACGATTGATATACGTGACGCACCATGCGGAGGGACGCCTGGTTTTGGGACCACTCCCGGTGCGGTTGCACATTGGCCTGGTGGATTGTGCCTCGCGTTTCCTGGGCCTGGTACGGTCAATGGCAAGATTGTCATGGATGTTGGAGACATGAACCTGACGTTCAAATCGTACTTGTCGTCTCAGATAGTGTTCACTGTCGAGGATGATTTTATTACGGCAATTGAGGGGAGTGGCCTGGATGCCGAGTTATTCCGTCAATATATGGCGGAGTGGGAGGATCCACAGGCCTATGGGTTTAGCCATGTCGGGTGGGGGATGAACCCAAAAGCAAAGTGGGTCAGCGGGGCGCTTTATGACAAGGGCGATATGCAGGCGGTCGAGTTTCGCGCTTTTGCTGGCAACTTTTTGTGGTCCACGGGGGCAAATCAATATGCGGGGCGCTTCACTGAGGGACATTTCGATTTACCGATGCGGCACTGCACCATTGCGTTGGACGGGCAGGTGGTCGTGAAAGAAGGCGTGTTGCAGGGAGAGCTAGCATGAGCAGCTTTAGAGAATACTATGATATGGTGCGGGTTCGGCCCGAAGTAGCGGCGGTATTGCAGCGTCTTAATGAGATGGGGCCAACGTTTGCTAAGCGCGCCAAAGCGATTGATGAGACAGCGACGTTTCCCGTCCAGAATTACAAGGATTTGGCGGCGGAAGGGTTCCTGACTCTGACTGTGCCGGAGGAGTTTGGAGGGCATGGGTTCAGTCTTGGTGAGTATGCGATGGTGGGGGCTGAGATAGGTAAGTACTGTGGAGGGACGGCGTTGACGTTCAACATGCACAACTCCTCAATGATGTGGTCACGGTTCATGTATGAGATGCCGCATTTGAGCGATGCCGAGCGCGCCGAATTTGCTCCCCTGCGGGAGCGTCAGTTTAGGCGCGCGGTGAAAGAGCAGGGGATTTATTCGCAACCCATTTCCGAGGCCGGCCAAAACTGGACCAGCAAGCCCGCGCAGACGCAATGTCGTAGGGTTGAGGGTGGATGGCTGATCAACGGTTTCAAGAAGTTCGCATCGCTGGCGGGGTATTGCGACTACTACTCAATTGTCTGCACAGAGGTGTTTGAGGGCACCGAGCCACGCCATGAGGACACGATGATCTTTGTGGTCCCTAAAGAGGCCGAGGGGCTGGAGGTCAAAGGCGTCTGGGACCCACTGGGAATGCGGGGGACCAACAGTCGCGATCTTATCCTGAAGGACGTGTTTGTTAGTGACGAAGACTTGATGATGCCAAAGGGGATCTTCATCAAAACACTGCCTTATTGGCCGCATATGATGGCAACTCTTTCGCCGACCTACATGGGTGTTGCGCAGGGAGCGTATGATTTTACGGTCTCGTATTTGCGAGGGGAGGTTGAGGGGCAACCGCCGGCGGATCGTCGAATGTTCACCACGAAACGGCTGGCGGTGGGGCAGATGTATTCCAAGCTGGCCGGCATGCGCGCACTGTGGTGGCAGGCGTTTATGGAGGCGAAACCGTTTCCCTCTCAGGCCGAAGTTGTACGGATGTACGCGGCGCAATACACTGTGATGGAGGGCGTGCAGGAGATTGCGGCTATGGCGATCCGTACCTGCGGGGGGCAATCAATGCTAAAGGATTTGCCGCTGGAACGGATGTACCGAGACAGTCGCTGCGGGGCGCTCATGCTGCCCTACACCTCTGAGATTATGGAGGATTATATTTCGGTCCTCGCGCTCTATGAGGGCGACGAGATCAATGCAGCACCAGGGGACAGTGACGGGGCGCGTACCTCGATCTGGCGGGGGGACGCGGAGGTGCGGCCTCTGGCGGCGGAGTAGGGCGTGTAGTGCAAAGAAGCGTTCATTGCACGCAGCATTTGACCGCTGAGGCGGATGTCGTCTGGGCGCATCTACGGGATTTCTGCGCCCCGTGGCATCCACTGATTGCAACGATGAAGGCCGAAGTTGGTGGGCGTGTGCGTGCCTTTACGGTGATGGGAGAAGACACGCTTTATCGCGAGCGTCTGGCGTGGTTTTCAGACACGGGGCGCAGCATGTCTTACATGCATCTTGAGGGGATAGAGGGCGCGCATCGGTATGAGGGCCGCTTGAGTGTGACCCCTGCTGATAAGGGCGGATGTGTGGTGTCGATGAGTGCCGAGATTGAGGCCACAGCGGCGCGAGCAGAGGAGATTGCAAGCGGAACCGAGTTTGTGTTCGAGACGGGGTTGAAAGCCTTGAC
>JAOEQC010000111.1 GCA_028388995.1 Ascidiaceihabitans sp.
TCTGAGGCTGCGAATAACCCGCAGTGTGTTATGTGCGTCGATGGTGCAGACATCACTGCCGGTGAAATTGCTGGGTTAGATAGGGTTTGTGTGCTTTTCGACGGGAATGATCCAGAAGCGCTAGATCGAGCGCGCCAACAGTGGAAAACGCTAAAGGACGCGGGTGCTTCGGCGCAATATTGGTCGCAAGCGGAAGGGAACTGGGAAAAGAAGGCTGAGATTTAACGTGTTAGGGAAAGAACACCATTTTCGATTTCGATACGACCCCAGCGTTGCAAGTATTCCATGCCCAAAAGTGACCCAAATAATTCGCCTTTGTTCACAATGGCGCTTACGTTTCGATCGATGACATTCGCTATTTCGATCTTATCCAACGTGACACGCGCTGTTTCCACAACTCCATTAGCGGTTGAAGCACGTCCAGTGAACGCTAGTTGGACAAGATCAAGACCAATACGGCTTGCATCTGCTTGGCTTAGAACGATGTCAGTTGCACCAGTATCAACAACGAAATCGACGGAAACATCATTGATGCGAAGGCGCAAGTTATAATTGCCATTGCGACTTATCGGAATTTCGATGCGTTTGTTTCCATCGCCTGATTGGGCTCCAAGATGGCGTTCCAGATCGGCCCATAAACCAAAGGCTGCGATCGCTGCGATAAAAATGAGGACCCAAATTGCAACATGCTGTGCTGTTTGGCTCAAGTTGTTTCGACTACGTGTCCATAGCCCTGCAGCGATCAATACGCCAAAGATAATAAGGTACAGAACTTGAGCAATAATATCACTGGACACTGGTTAGACCGTGGATGCGACAAGCCCAAAATCGCGCAAACCATCGAGTACAAATTGCACAGCAAGGGCAGCCAGAAGCATCCCCAGCAGGCGGGTAATGACCGTAATCCCTGTCTTGCCCATTGCGCGTTCGAGCAATCCACTGGCCAAGAAAAATAACATAACCAAAAGAAGGACCGCTGCGGTTACTCCAAGGACCATTGTCAAGCCCTCAAAGCCAGGACGTTGCCCTGTTAAAAGGATCACCGATGCGATTGACCCTGGGCCAGCAATTAGTGGAATTGCAAGTGGGAAGACGGATGGGTCGTCGTTTGAATCTTCTTCTTCGGCTTGATCCTCACGCCGTTTGGTACGTCGTTCAAACAACATATCGAGCGCAGTGATAAACAAGAGGATGCCACCAGCCACACGGAAGGCTGGCATCGAGATACCAATGAAACCGAGGACAGCTTCGCCCATTAAGGTAAAGAGCAACAGCAAAAGCATCGCGATGCCGCATGACCGAAAAGCGATGCGACGGCGCGAAGCTGCATTGTGGCCTTGGGTCAATGCAACGAACAACGGTGCCATGCCAATTGGATCGATTACAACAAACATTGTAACAAAGGCCGTGATTAGAAATGTAGTGTCGATCATGATGTGTCCCCCTGGGGCGTTGCCCCAGACCCAAGAGTTTATTTGGTAAGATAAACTATAGGATCAAGGGTTCTCGGCACTATCAAGCTTTTCGAGGTCCTGCATCCAAAGCGCCTCAGCACGATCCAGTGCGCCCATGACTTCGGCGTATTTTTTTTGCCAAACTTCCATCTCGCCAAGCTTGTCATCTTCATAAAGAGCGGGGTCAGCCAGTTTTTTTGCCAGTTTGTCGCGCATCTCGTTCAGCTTGTTTACGCGGGCTTCAGATTTGCGGACTTCGCCACGCAACGCAAGAATGGCATCGCGATTAGGCTTCTTGGGCTTCAAGACAGGTGCAGCACTTTTGGGCTTGGAGGTTTTATCGTTTGTAAGCAGAAGTTTGCGGTAGCTTTCTAAGTCATCATCATATGGTTTGACTGTGCCGTCAGAGACCAACCAAAGGCGGTCCGCAACCATAGACAGTAGGTGCATGTCGTGGCTCACGAGAATGACGGCACCGCTATAGGCAGTTAATGCTTCAACGAGTGCTTCACGGCTTTCGATATCAAGGTGGTTGGTAGGCTCATCGAGGATCAACATATGCGGCGCGTCCAAGGTCGCGAGCAGAAGTGACAAACGCGCCTTTTGGCCGCCTGAAAGACGTCCGACGGCTGTTTCAGCTTGATCAGGGCCAAGGCCAAAGCCAGCCAAATTCGCGCGCAACTTGGTCTGTAATACACCCGGACGGGCGGTTTGCAGGTGCTGCAAAGGTGTTTCGTCAATGATCAACTCATCCACTTGGTGCTGCGCAAAATAGCCAATGCGCAGTTTGTTTGAGCGGATCATTTTACCAGCCATAAGGGGCAAGCGGTCTGACAACAGCTTGGAAAGCGTTGATTTGCCCTGACCGTTTTTGCCTAGCAGGGCGATGCGGTCGTCTTGGTCAATGCGCAGGTTCAGTTTGTTTAGAACGATAGTATCACCGTAGCCCGTGGTGCCGTCCTCGATCGCAATGATCGGCGGTGCCATCTCTTCGGGCTCTGGGAAGGTAAATACGCGTTTCGCCGCTTCTTCTGGGGCTGCGATCATATCCATCTTTTCAATCATTTTCAGACGAGACTGCGCCTGTTTCGCTTTTGAGGCCTTCGCTTTAAAACGATCCACAAAAGACTGCATATGATCTTTGCGAGCCTGTTGTTTCTTAGCCATCGCAGCTTGCACGGCGCGGCGTTCAGCGCGTTGTCGCGCGAATTGATCGTAGGAGCCAGAATAAAAAGTCAGAACACGTTCTTCGAGGTGTAATATTCCCTCTACTGCGCGGTTTAGCAGACCACGGTCGTGGCTAATTATGATGACAGTGTTGGGGTACTTGGCAAGATATGCTTCAAGCCAAAGGGCACCTTCAAGGTCAAGGTAGTTGGTTGGTTCATCCAGTAGT
>JAOEQC010000112.1 GCA_028388995.1 Ascidiaceihabitans sp.
CTGCCAGCCGCTGATTAGCGTAGCAACGACAATCAGGGCGAACAGTGCCACACCAATGAGTGAGAAAGCTGGTTCAACACGGATTGAAAAGGCGGGTTTGAAATGTTGGATGGCCATCCCGAGGAATACTGGCGATGTTATGATGATAAAAATAGCAAGCGCAAGGCCTGTTATCGTAACTTCTGGTGCTTCAGCACCCATAAAGTGAATCACGGACCAAGCAGCAACAAATGGCACTGTCAGAAGGCTAAGAAGGCTGATGACTGCGGTTAAGGAGACCGACAGCGCGACATCCCCTTCCGCAACTTTTGCGATGATATTATTAGTTACACCACCTGGGCAAAGCGACACTAACATGACGCCAACAGCCAATTCACTCGTTATGCCAAATGCTAAGATCAACAGGTAAGCTATGAAAGGCACAAATACGATTTGTGCACCTGTACCAAGGCCGAATGCATGTGGGCGCTTCAAAACGCGTTTGAAATCATTGAGTGTTAGTCCAATGCCGAGTGACAACATGCTGATCACCAGCGACAGCGGCAAAGCCGCATTCACAAAAGTGTTCACTTAAAATTTCCAACTCAAATAACTTATGTAACAATTTATCAGCGCAGTCTTGCAAGTGAAGTTTCTACTGCTGCGTGTTATAGCGGCCAAAATACAAGAATTGTGGGGATCGAAACGGCGACGATTATGATCTCAAGTGGCAGGCCCATACGCCAATAATCACCGAAGGAGTATCCGCCTGGACCCAAAATAAGCGTGTTATTCTTGTGGCCAATAGGTGTGAGGAATGCAGAAGATGCCGCAACCGCCACAGCCATTAAGAACGGGTCGGGTGACACGCCAAGGGACTGTGCCATCTGAATGCCAACGGGTGCTGCAACGATTGTGGTCGCTGTGTTGTTCAAAACATCTGATAGAGTCATCGTGACGATCATCAGAACAGTCAGAACCGCCCAATCCGGCATACCAGCTGTCCATCCCAACAATGCACCAGAGATCAGCTCAGTCCCACCAGATGTTTCAAGCGCAGCACCAAGGGGGATCATCGAGCCTAACAAAACGACTACGGGCCATTCGATGTGTGTGTATAGTTCAGACAACGGTACGATGCGTGTTAGAACGTAGGCAATCACGACAAGGCCTAAAGCGACAGGTAGATAAATAAGGCCAAGGCTTGCAGCGATAACTGCCCCTGCAAACATACCAATTGCCAGCCAAACTTTGCTATTTTCTGTTACGGCCAGACCGCGGTCTGCAAGCGGTAAACATCCCAACCAATCCGTCACGTCATGGCCACGATTACGAGGGACTAACAGCAACAAAATATCGCCCGGTTGAATCGGTGTTTTGCGAACCTGATTTTTAATGCGGGTATCGCCACGCGAAATGCCCATCAACACAGTACTTTGGCGCCAGGCTAGGCCGACGGCTTCTGCTGTACGGTCCACCAAACGGCTGGTATCTTTGACCACGACTTCGATGATCTCGACGCCTTCACCGGCGGCGTTAAGGCGTTCTGTGCGTTCAGTGTCTGAAAGTGCCAAATTGAGTGATGTTCGGAATTCATCCAACGCATCAGGCGTTGCCTCAAGTACAAGCGCATCGCCTGCTTTCAGCAAGGTGTTGCGTGCTTGGCCATAGTGACGCTTCCCATCACGGATAAGGCCAAGCATGGCAACGTCAGTTTTATCAGCTTCGGTCTCAAGTTCTGAGAGGCGTTTGCCAATATTTTTACTGTCCTCTGGAACAGTCAATTCGGCAATATATTCAGCTAGATCGTCTGATGTGGACGAACTTTCATCACGTGACGGGATTAGACGCCAACCGACCAAAGCGACGAATGTCATGCCTGCAAGCGCTGCGATACCGCCAACGGGGGCAAAGTCAAACATCTTGAACGGCGCACCGAGGCTTTCTTCGCGGATGGCAGCGATGATGATATTGGGTGGGGTACCGATCAATGTCACCATGCCACCAAGGATCGTGGCAAAGCTTAGAGGCATAAGAGACAGGCTCGGACTGCGACCAGTCTTGCGTGCAGTTTGAACATCAACGGGCATCAAAAGGGCCAATGCGGCAACGTTGTTCATAAAGGCAGAAAGGATGCCACCAATTGCGCCCATCAAGGTGATGTGAGCCCCAAGTGATCGGCTGGCATCGACAAGAGTGCGCGTGATCAAGAACACAGCGCCAGAACGAACCAGTCCTGCGGAAACAACAAGGACAAGTGCGACCACTAAGGTTGCTGGATGCCCAAAGCCTGCAAAGGCGTCTTTTTGGGGTACGACCCCAAGGACAACCCCGATCATCAGAGCTGAAAAGGCAACGATATCGTAACGAAAACGACCCCAAAATAACAGGGCAAAGACCGCACCAAAGAGAGAAAATAATAGGATTTGATCTGTGCTCATGCTCTTACCCTATGCGCTGTATTTGTCAGGGGCCAGTGCCATTTAGAGGGAACTCGCCTCTCAATTGTGACGCTGGTTTCACTTGATCTGCGCTGTGGGCTTGCTCTTGGACCGTGACGTGCCCTATAGAAAAGTCCAACATAATTACCTAATCAATGCTGGAGGCTCCTATGGCAGGCCACTCAAAATGGGCTAACATTCAACACCGTAAAGGTCGTCAGGATAAATTACGTGCCAAGCTGTTTTCGAAGATGGCAAAAGAGATCACTGTGGCTGCCAAAATGGGCGACCCTGATCCGGATAAAAACCCACGCCTTCGCATGGCTGTTAAAGAAGCTAAATCCAGCTCTGTGCCGAAAGATGTGA
>JAOEQC010000113.1 GCA_028388995.1 Ascidiaceihabitans sp.
CTGAATAGACGCGTGGACCGAGACGAATTTCTGTAACGTTGCCGTTCGTCGAAATCTTAGCATCGCCCTCTCTCGTCGCCTGAATGGCAAATGAGAGTTCTCAGCTCTGTTGTTTACCCAGCGGCCGGTTTCCTGCCGATCCGCGTTGCCGATGACTTTCGTTGCAGCGCCAAAGGAACGTAGTTTGTCCGTCACAACTACTTCTGGTTGACCGTAGCGCTTCATTGCTTTTTTGAGGAATTTCAATGCTGCCTTGCGGTCTCGGCGCTTGGTTACATAACTTTCCAGCACCTCACCTTCGTGATCGACTGCCCGCCATAGGTAATGCATCTCTCCATCAATCTTCACGAAGACCTCATCCAAGTGCCACTGCCAGTTCGAATATGATCGCATCCGACTAACCCGGTTTCTTCGGATCTCAGCCGCAAACAGCGGGCCAAATCTGTTCAACCAGAATCTAACCGTTTCGTGGCTGATGTCGATGCCACGTCCGTGCAAAAGATCCTCAACGTTACGGAGTGAGAGCGGAAAACGCACATACATCATCACGGCCAGGCGGATGATCTCTGGGCTCGTTTTAAAGTACCTGGATGGAGAGCGTTTTCTCATGTGGCGAAGCTACGAAACCACCCTGCCCGTCTCAAGCTCGTTTTGTCTGACAGTGCCCTTGCATAAGCTTAAAGATACGAACCATTGCCAAAATATCCAGCTCACAGTTCGCGATCATTTTTATGTACAGCTCGTCCTTCTCTTCTCCCGGTGGCAAGTTAACTAGTCGCTGCCAAGCCTCCATCGCACGTTTTTTTCATAGTGCTAAGATCTCTTTAAGCCCTTTGTAAACGTTGGGCTGCGTCCTTAGCTGCCCCGCGTATTGTACGTGCGAACAAGGTCACGTCGATCTCTGTCGCTATGAACGTGGCACCAATATCGCGGCACTTTTCTTGCAGTTCTTGATCCAGGGTCAAAATACCCGCGGCCTTACCTGACTTCACAATCTTGGTGATCGCACCAACCACTGCATCCTTAACCTCAGCAGCGCCTGCTTGTCCGATAAAGCCCATATCGGCTGCCAGATCAGATGGGCCAATGAACACACCATCGATCCCGTCCACAGCCAAGATATCGTCAAGAGCATCCATGCCTTTTTGGTTTTCAACTTGTGCCAACAGGCAAATCTCATCCCGCGCTGTTGTCAGGTAATCCCCGATAGCGGCAAAGTCCGATGCACGCGCCAAGGCCGATCCGACACCACGCACGCCGTGCGGCGGATATGTCACCGCGTCGACCAGCGAGCGTGCCTGCTCTACGCTTTCGACCATTGGGATCAGCAGACTTTGTGCACCCGCATCAAGAAGCTGTTTGATCACCCAAGTTTCCCCAATCGGAGGGCGTACAACCGCATGGCTGTCACGCGCTGCGATCACTTGAAGCTGTGCTACGATCGAGCGCAAATCGTTTGGCGCATGCTCGGCATCAACGAGCAACCAATCAAAACCTGCCCCCGCGCTAATCTCAGCGGCATACGCATCCGCAAGCCCCAGCCAACAGCCCAACTGAAGGGTATTGTTTTTTAGTGCGTGTTTAAACGGGTTGTGTGGAGCTGGCATGAAAACGTCCTTATGCGAAACAAATGTCGACACGACCAAAGTCGCCAAAGTCGGCCGTGATTTCTGAGCCCTGCGGGCATTCAACAGGGCGGATAAAGCTGCCCGATAAGATGACATGTCCGGGTTCGATGCTTTGGCCATATTGCGCCATGCGGCGGGCCAGCCAGACCACGCTTTCGACAGGGTCATCCAACACACCTGCCCCCAGACCGGTTTCTTCAACCACGCCATTTCGTGACGTGATCGCCCCGACCCAACGCAAATCAAATGCATCCACAGCATGCCGTTGTTCACCAAGCACGATCCCGGCGTTGGCAGCATTATCGCTGATCGTGTCGAACACCTTGCGGGTTTTACCCGTCTCCGGATCAACGCGGATAATCCGCGTGTCGAGGATTTCGATGGATGGTACCACATAATCAGTGGCTGCCAACACATCGTCGCGGGTCACGTCAGCGCCACCCAATGGTGCCTTGAGCACAAATGCAATTTCGGCTTCGATCCGTGGCTGAATGAAACGCCCCTCGGGAACGGTTTCACCTGTTCCGAACACCATGTCATCAAACAAAATCCCGCTGTCGGGGATATCAATATTCAATGCGTATTGCATGGCTTTTGATGTAAGGCCAATCTTCCACCCAACAACGCTGCGCCCTTGCGCCAGTTTCGCGCGATAAATTGCGTTCTGGATCGCATAGGCATCGTCCATTCCCATGTTCGGATGATCATGCGTCAACAAGCCAATCTGTTCGCCTGTGCGCTCTGCCTCTAGCAAAGCCGCCGCAACGGTTATGTAATGGTCTGGCGTCATAGGGTTTCGTCCGCGACAGTGTTGCGCAACGTTCCAATGCCATTCACTTCGACCTCAACTACATCACCGGGCTTTAGATATTGTGGTGGATCAAGGCGCGCGCCCGAACCAGTTGGCGTGCCTGTCACAATAATATCGCCCGGCTGAAGCGTCATAAAGGTTGAGATGTATTCGATCTCACGGCGGATCGGATGCATCATGCGCGAGAGCACATCATCTTGGCGCACTTCGCCGTTCACACGGGTGATAATGCGGGCGTCGTCAAGCTGCTTGGCATCTTTAAACGGCACAAGCCATGGACCAATTGAACCCGAATTATCCCAATTCTTGCCTTGG
>JAOEQC010000114.1 GCA_028388995.1 Ascidiaceihabitans sp.
CACTTACGCGACCTGCTAGATTTCAAACCATTGGGCACAGCGATCCCGTTGGAAGAAGTCGAAAGCATCACATCCATCCGCAAGCGTTTCGTAACACCGGGTATGTCTTTGGGTGCTCTGTCACCAGAAGCACACAAGACATTGAACGTCGCAATGAACCGTATCGGTGCGAAATCCGATTCCGGTGAAGGTGGCGAAGATCCAGCGCACTTTGTGCCAGAGCCAAATGGCGACAACCCATCTGCGAAGATCAAGCAGGTTGCGTCTGGTCGTTTTGGCGTGACTGCTGAGTATTTGAACCAGTGCGAAGAGCTGGAAATCAAAGTGGCCCAAGGTGCGAAACCGGGTGAAGGCGGACAGTTGCCGGGGATGAAAGTCACCGACCTGATCGCTCGCCTGCGTCACTCGACCAAGGGTGTGACATTGATCTCACCTCCGCCACACCACGATATCTATTCTATCGAGGATTTGGCTCAGCTGATCTACGATCTGAAACAGATCAACCCACGCTGTAAAGTGACTGTAAAATTGGTTGCGTCCTCAGGTGTTGGTACGATTGCGGCAGGTGTTGCGAAGGCTAAGGCCGACGTGATTTTGATTTCTGGTCACAATGGTGGCACGGGTGCATCCCCTGCGACTTCGATCAAATATGCGGGCCTACCATGGGAAATGGGGTTGACTGAGGCACACCAAGTGTTGTCCATGAACAACCTTCGTGAACGCGTTACATTGCGTACCGACGGTGGTTTGCGCACTGGTCGTGACGTTGTGATGGCTGCGATGCTGGGCGCCGAAGAATACGGTATCGGTACTGCCGCTTTGATCGCCATGGGTTGCATCATGGTCCGTCAGTGCCAGTCCAACACATGCCCAGTTGGCGTATGTACACAGGACGAAGCATTGCGTGACAAGTTCACAGGTAACGCCGACAAAGTCGTAAACCTGATCACATTCTACGCACAAGAAGTGCGTGAGTTGTTGGCGTCCCTTGGCGCACGCAGCATGGATGACGTGATTGGTCGCGCTGATCTATTGGCGCAGGTTTCACGTGGCTCTGCCCACCTTGATGATTTGGACCTGAACCCACTGTTGATTACTGTCGATGGTGCGGCGAACATCAAGTACGACCGCAACAAAGACCGCAATCCTGTGCCTGATACACTGGACGCCGAAATCGTACGCGACGCGGCACGCTTCTTGGAAGATGGTGAAAAGATGCAGCTTAGCTATGCGGTGCAAAACACGCACCGTTCGGTTGGAACGCGGACCTCTAGCCACATCGTCAAACAGTTCGGTATGCGCAATTCGCTGCAGTCCGATCACCTGACAATCAAATTGCAGGGTTCTGCAGGCCAATCTTTGGGTGCCTTTGCAGCACCTGGTTTGAAGTTGGAAGTATCTGGTGACGCGAATGACTATGTTGGCAAAGGTCTATCAGGCGGCATGATTGTTGTGCGTCCACCGATGTCCACGCTAATTGTTGCGGCTGACAATACCATTATCGGGAACACCGTTTTGTATGGTGCAACGGATGGATATCTGTTTGCAGCGGGCCGTGCAGGCGAACGTTTCGCGGTACGTAACTCTGGTGCAAAGGTTGTTGTTGAGGGCTGTGGTTCAAACGGTTGCGAATACACAACTGGTGGCGTTGCAGTTATCATCGGATCGATTGGTGCAAACTTTGGTGCTGGTATGACCGGCGGCATGGCTTACTTGTACGACCCGGACGGTGAAGCACCTGCATTGATCAACCACGAAACATTGGTCACTTGCCCAGTAACAGTCCCACATTGGGTCGCGCAGCTGAAAGGTTTGCTTGAGCAACACGTTGCTGAAACAGGCAGCCGTAAAGCGAAGGATATTCTTCAGCATTGGGACACTGAGCAAGCCAATTTCTTGCAGATTTGCCCAAAAGAAATGTTGGTGCATTTAGCTGCTCCACTGACAATTGAAGAAACAGCAATTCCTGCCGAATAAGGCACAGGAACAAGGGGGCAATAATACTGGCCCTCTTATGCGCTCAAGGCTTTCCTGATTTAGCCTTGGGCGTTATAGCTGCGTCATGGCGAAGGCAGTAAAAACCAAAAATTCAAAAACGAACCCCAAGGGTAAAGTGCAGCGTACCCCGTTCCGCTGGTTGTTGTGGCAGGGATTTCGCGTGCTTTGCGCGGGTTTTGTTTTGGTCATTGGGCTTATTCTATTGTTTACGTTCGTGAACCCGCCAACCACGATCTACATGTCCCAAGAATCCCATCGCCTTGGTGGAGTGGATCACGAGTGGGTTTCAATTGAAGAAATTTCGCCTGTCATGGTCCGATCAGTTGTGGCTGCAGAGGATGCGAATTTCTGCCAGCATTGGGGGTTCGATCTAAAGGCGATCAAGGTTGCTATCGCAGCTGGCGGTCATACGGGTGCCTCAACGATCTCACAGCAAACGGTAAAAAACGTATTCCTTTGGCACGGTCGCAATTTTACCCGCAAGGGTATGGAGGCGCTGATGACGCCGCTGGTCGAAGCGGTTTGGTCCAAGCGCCGTATCGTTGAAGTTTATCTGAATGTTGCTGAATTTGACGAAGGTGTTTTTGGTGTTGAAGCGGCTGCGCGCCATTATTTTGGCGTTGGGCCTGAAGCATTAAGCGTGACGCAAGCAGCGCGTTTGGCGGCGATCTTGCCGTCTCCAAAGACCCGATCTGCATCGAGGCCGACTAATTCGGTGAGAAAGCGCACCCGTCAAATCATTGATGGAGCTGCCAC
>JAOEQC010000115.1 GCA_028388995.1 Ascidiaceihabitans sp.
ATCGCGAAAACGCTGATTACAGCGAAACCATTCCACTGGGCGATCCAATGACATTGGCAGATCCAGACATGCCATGGTTCTCGGTCAAAGAGGCTGTATTGCCCTTTGCCCGCTTCCCAGGTGTGGACACAATCCTTGGGCCAGAAATGCGCTCAACTGGTGAAGTTATGGGTTGGGATCGCGATTTCCCACGTGCATTCTTGAAGGCACAAATGGGCGCTGGCGTAATCCTACCATCGACCGGTTGCGTGTTCATCTCAATTAAGGACGCGGACAAAACCGCTGACATGCTTGAGGCAGCAACGGTTCTAACCGAACTTGGTTTCACATTCGTTGGCACCAAAGGCACGGCAAAATGGCTTGTTGAAAATGACATTCCATGTGGCCCAGCCAACAAGGTCTATGAGGGCCGTCCAGACATCACTGACTTGATGAAGGACGAGAAGATTCACCTCGTAATGAACACAACGGAAGGCGCACAAGCGGTTGAAGACTCCAAATCAATCCGCTCAATCGCACTGTATGACAAAATCCCATACTACACGACCGCAGCAGGCAGCCACGCGGCTGCACTTGCGATCAAGGCGCAAGCTGAGGGCAATCTGGTTGTTAAATCCCTGCAGGGCTAAATAGCCGACGATCAAATTTTCAAAGCCGCGCTAACATTCAGTCACCGCGGCTTTTTTATGCCAAAACCCGCATACTGTACTTTGATTGGTTTCGGAGTATTCTGATATATTGAACGTCCCCGCCTAAATCTCATCAAAAGGTTAATCCCAAATGCGCATATGTATTACTCTGCTTATTTTCACGTCCCTCACCGCCTGTGGTGTGCCCTTCGTACCGTTCGTTTGAACACGCGTTAACCAAATTTGGGCCTGTGATCTGCAAAAGGGATCAGACTGTACAGATTGAGGTGAAAACTGTGCAGTTTGATCCAAATCCAGCAAAAGCTTTGATTTTTCGTGTACCCGAAATGCACAGTTCAAGGGGTGGAATGTGCATTTTTGCCGCCTTTTAATCACCACAGCACAACTATTCCCCTAGAGTAACCTAGTGTCCTGTGGTGACCTTGACGCCATTTTTTGGCCAGCTCAGTCAACTTTGAGAGGTCAGAATATGTACACACCAGCAATCACCGGCACTGGGATTTTCACCCCTGAAAACAAAATCAGCAACGCCGAGTTGGTGAAGTCGTTCAACGCATATGCGGACAAATTCAACCTCGAACACGCAGGTCAAATTGAATCCGGTGACGTCGCGCCGCAGTCCCATTCATCTGAAGAATTCATAGTCAAAGCATCTGGCATTCATAATCGTTATGTTATTGATAAGGAGGGAATTTTAGACCCTGACGTAATGCACCCTTTGATGCGTCAGCGCGAAGATGATGAACCATCTTTGATGGCCGAAATGGCGTTGGACGCTGCCATAAAGGCACTTAAGGCCGCAGCTAAGACTCCAGCTGATATAGACGCCGTAATCTGCGCCGCCTCTAACCTAGAACGCGCTTATCCAGCCGTTTCTATCGAGATCCAAGAGCTGCTTGGCATCAAAGGCTTTGCTTTTGACATGAATGTTGCCTGCTCATCCGCAACTTTTGGCCTGCAATTGGCTGCTGATATGATCAAAAGTGGTAGTATTTCCAGTGCCTTAGTTGTTAACCCCGAAATTTGTTCGGCTCACCTAGAATGGCGTGATCGCGATTGCCACTTCATTTTCGGGGATGTCGCAACTGCCACACTTGTTGAGCGTTCAGAAGACGCGATCAGCCCATATTTTGAAATAAAATCAACGCGTTGCGCTACTTATTCTTCAAACAATATCCGAAACAACAACGGCTTTTTGCGCCGTTCCCGCCCAGATGGCACATCCGATCGCCGCGACATGCAGTTCATGCAAAACGGGCTTACCGTTGGTTGATGACGAGAACGTCGATCATCCTAAAGTCGTTGAATTACGCGAACTTGCGATTTGGTCGGAGGGGATGGTTTGGTCCAGTCCTGAACGTCATGGTGCAATGACGGGTGTTATGAAAACCCAGATCGATTGGATCCCACTTTCGGGCCAGGGTGGCATTCGTCCGACGCAGGGCAAAACTCTAGCAATCATGCAGGTCTGTGGAGGATCGCAATCGTTCAATGCCGTCAACCAGATGCGCATTTTAGGGCGTTGGATGCGGATGGTGACGATTCCTAATCAATCAAGTATTCCAAAGGCTTGGCTCGAGTTTGACGGTAAAGAGCGCTTGCCTGAGGGACCATTTTATTCCCGCATTGTTGACGTGATGGAAGAATTGACCAAGTTCACGTGGATGGTACGTGGGCGATCTGACTATTTGGTCGATCGCTATTCAGAACGTGTTGAAACGGCTGAAGAAACCAACAAACGCGTTTCCAAAAAGTAGATCGTTTAGCCGCGGCGCTGAACGATCACTGATCCCACGGAATACCCTGCACCGAACGAACAGATTAGACCATAGTCGCCATCATCTAAGTCATTGGAATACTTTGAGAATGCAATGATTGACCCGGCTGAGGATGTGTTTGCATAGTCTTGCAAGATGTTGGGTTGTTCACCGTCTTCAGGGGTGCGTCCCAGCACCTTTTTACCGATAACATCGTTCATGAATTTGTTGGCTTGGTGAATTTAAAATCGTTTTAA
>JAOEQC010000116.1 GCA_028388995.1 Ascidiaceihabitans sp.
TCTGTTTGCATACTCCTCAGCAGTCTTCAGCCGTGCGTCAGGCTCAGTTGCTGGCAAGTGAACTAGAAGACCATTGGTACATCCTAAGACGACGAGAGATTAAGCACAGGCTCTCTAGCGTCTTTGGTGACGGCAGCGATGATATGAGACAGACTGCTGGTGTGACAGGGGTAGGACCGCAGCTGTCTACAGCACTGGAGGTCTATCTGTCGCTCAAGGGCGCTGGGCGACCTAAGACCTTTGAGACGGGCGCTAGGCGGGCTGTAGGCTATCTGCTGGAGGTCACCGCAGACAAACCCATAGATGCTTATGTCAGGACTGATGCCAATGCCCTCAGGGAGTACCTCAGGGGCCGTGGGCTGTCCTCAGAAAGCATAGGGCGCAACCTAACCAGCATCAGAGCCATCGTTAACTTTGTGTCCAAAGAGGAAGGCCTACAGCCTCCTCTAGCCTTCAGTGGTGTCTACCTTGGCGAGCCTACTCGGAAGACGGATCGCTATGTACCCACAGCCACTGAGCTGAGGTCACTACAGGCCCGCTGTCGGTCCTCTAACGATGAACTGAGGTGGCTGTTGGCCTTAATCAGTGACACAGGTCTGAGGCTGTCAGAGGCTCTAGGGCTGTCTTGTGATGACGTTTGCCTAGACACCCCGCATCCTTATGTTGTCATCGAACCAAAGCCATGGAGACGTCTCAAGACGGCTGACAGTGAGCGGCTGGTGCCACTCGTTGGTGAGGCGCTATGGGCTGTCCAGAGAGCGACTGCTGCTTGCGCAGCCGGTTACTTGTTTCCTAGTTACTGCGACGGGGAGACCACCAAAGCTAACTCAGCCAGTGCTGCCCTAAACAAGTGGCTTAAGGTCCATGTCTCTAAGGATATCGTCGTTCACTCACTAAGGCATGCCATGAGAGACCGACTGCGGGCTGTAGAGTGCCCTGCAGACATCATCGACCAGATAGGTGGTTGGAGCAGGAAGGGTGTCGGGGAGAGCTATGGTCGAGGCTACCAGGTGGAGCAGTTGTGGGGTTGGTTGGCTAGGGCTGTGGGGTAGCTTGGGGGGCGAGGGCGCAGACATTCGCTATGGGGCAGTATCACTTGGTTGTCTTAACCCCAGCACCATCAAGCGCAATACCTGAGTTACCCGTGTTAACGATCTGATACGTGTTGTTGCCTTTGGCTCCGCAGTTATGACATCTGGCTCTCTGACGTACTTCGTGGGCTAGAGATTTTGATAGTAGACACCTACTTCAATGGGATAAGCGGGTCCACCAGCCCATTTGAATAATTCAAAGTTAGCCATGACTATATCATCAACCACTTTAAGGTATTCCAGCAACGTTTTTTCCGGCCCTAATGCTTTGATAGCAAGGTCCATAGACCTAAAAACTAAATTAGCGACACTAGTTGTAGATTGTGTGATTTTGATTGGGAGAATGGCCGCATACTCTGAGACCACAAACGGCAAGTAGGTCTTTAACTCTTTTTCATTTAACAACTTAATCCTGTTTTTACCGACAGAATTCGACAGGTTTAACAATTCCTTACTAACACCCATCTCATCAAAATAATTAGCTATGCTTTTGTTAGTTCTTTTTAGAGTTGCAATTCCATCCTCAACAGACATGTTTTTAACATTCTCTTCAGAAAGAAAACTTTGGTGAATTCCAATGTCATACCATTGCCCATTACCGTTTTCGTTAAGACCTATATATTTGGCAATTCCCGATGCATAAATCAGGACACAAGCTGAGAAGCAGCCAACACCCGCCGAACCATTAAAATTATGGTGTTTAGCTACATTAACCGTAGCGTAATGTTGTCTAAACAACCTACCTAACTTTACAGCAGCATCAACTTCACCCCCTCTTGAATTAAGGTAAGCCGTGATGAAAGGAGGGTTATGGTATCGACCGAGGATCGACTTTAGACTGGTTACATCTTGCTCTGAAATTGATTGGTCGATTTGCAAGTAAATAGTGCAAGTTCGGGTCTTTGAATTGGGACCCAACGATCGTTTTATATACTCAGCGTTATTGGCAATCCACTGATCGAAGTCAGCCTTAAGTGCCACTTTCTTTGTAGCATTTATATTAAAGATGAATTCTTCGACTTCTTTTTCGACTTTAGGATCAGGACTCCAGTTACCTGTACTGCTGTCAGTTGTTCCGATGTTTTTTCCCATGATACTGAATAGTTTTACTGGATTGTCAGTCATGTAGTACAATTGAGCAAGCAAGGACACATAATCATCGCCACAACTGTCTGTGATGAAGGTTGTCTCTGCTCGTGACGATGTAGAAGCAACCGTTAGAGAAAACGTAGAAAACAGCACAAAAAGTATCCGCAGAAGTTTCATGAAGTTATCTCTCTATTCAGCTAGCCAAGGCATGACGGTAAAAACTAAAGTCATCATTCAAACATTTGCGTTCCCCACAAGCATTAATTCGAAACTGCCAAAGAACAAACCCATCCGCAAACTAAATCTTTACCTTGGATACCCACCTGCAAAACGGGCCGACCCAATTCGT
>JAOEQC010000117.1 GCA_028388995.1 Ascidiaceihabitans sp.
TGCGGCAATGGAAGCCATTTTGTAGGACGCCCCCCAAGACACACTAAGCGCCAAGGTCAGTCACGGCATTCGCTTTATGCTGAGTGACGGGGCAGGAATGCGTCGCTCAATCGAACGAGTATTGAAAGCGCACGATGCTGACCGTGCATTACGCGGTTACGCACTGGGGTGTCATGCCTTCACCCTAGACGAAACCGATGAGTGATAAGCGCGTTATTACAACTTTGGTGGTTTCGCAGGATCAGAACCAGGCGCACCAAATTCGACCTGATCCACAACAGCAGGTTGGGGCAGATCGAATCGCAAACCAACACGCGCAAGGCGTGGTGTAATCGGATCATTGGCGTCAAAGAAACCCACATCCATTGCGCCCGCTTCAATCCCTGAAAATGTCAACGCCTCACCAACCGCTTGGGCCAAAGCACCCTGCGCATCAGGCAACGCACCAACAAACCCAAGCAGGTGACCGTTGCTGCCGCCCGTATATTTTACGCAAACCAGATAGGCGCTGAGGGCAAGGCCCGTTGCTGTTGCCAGCTTGGTATCGATCGCGGTGATCAATGTTTCGGGCAATCCAGTGGGGGCAGAAACCTCTTCGATCTTGGCCTCGACCTGATCGGGCGCATGGCCCAATGTTTCAGCCAGCCAATCCACCCCATTTGCATCCATCAAGAATGAAGATGGTGCCACTTCTAGGTTCAAACCAAGCCCCAAGCCCTGCCCTGACAACAATTGTGAAATCACACGGCCGGACAAAGCGGCATAAGGCGTCGCCTCACCCGTAAAGGCAGTTAAGCGTTCTTGGCGATCAAAGACCAAAACGATTTCACCTGATCCAATATCAAAGGTTTGAGGCTTGATGGTTTCCCCTTCCGCTTCGGCCTCAAGCAACAAAAACAACTCCCCGTCTCCAAGACGTTCATAGAACGCAAGGCGGATAGCATCATCATTTGGGGTTGCTTCCATCGCGCTATGCGCAATATCCAACGGGGTCAAATCACTCATTTCAGCACCTCTTGCACCCGCGCCCGCAGCGCCGGCAGTGTTTCCATCGCGAACCATGGGTTCTGTTTTATCCATCCCGTATTGCGCCAGCTGGGATGTGGCAAGGCAAAGACGTTTGGCGCGCGCATTCGCCACTGTTCTACCGTTTGGGTTACCCCCGTCTTTAAACCCAGATGGTACTTATGGGCATATCCCCCAACCAGAACCGTCAACGGCATTTCGCCAAGGTGACCCATCACGCGGTCATGCCACGTTTCGCCACAAACTTTAGGTGGCGGCAGATCGGAGCCCTTCGCGTTGTACCCAGGAAAGCAAAACGCCATTGGCACAATCGCCAGTTTGGATTGGTCATAAAACGTGGCCTCATCAATCCCCAGCCATTCGCGCAAACGATCACCTGAGGGATCGGTAAACGGACGGCCAGACTGATGAACCCATGCCCCTGGTGCCTGCCCCGCAATCAAAATACGCGCACCCTTTTCAAACCATGCAACAGGGCGCGGTTGATGGGCCGTGTGGGTCAAGGCAAAGCGGTCACCGCACAATCGGCAGGCGCGAATATCATCGACAAGGTCAGACATGCGTCAAGATGTAGAGGATCAATAAATAACGGCAAGCTTATTCATTTCGACAATCACCGAAATAACTTGCCAGCTGGAAATTATTTTTATAATTCTAGAAGTATGAAAATAATATCCACAGATGACCTAAGCCTCACCCTCGCCGCAACCAGCTTTGCCGCCTTGGGATCAGAACAACGCCTGTCCGTTTTGCGGGCATTGGTACGTGCAGGGCCCGAGGGCCTAAGCATTGGCAATCTAGGAAGCCGCACAGGTGTGACTGGCAGCACCCTCACCCACCACGTCAAAATTCTGGCGCAAGCTGGGATGATTGAACAAGTGCGCAGGGGTCGTTCGATCATTTGCGCGGCCGCCTACGATCCAGTCAGCCACTTGTCCAAATTCTTACTGACTGAATGCTGTGCAGACAGCACAACCCTTTACGAGAACCACGAACATGGCTGATGCATCAAACGCAGGTTCAAACGAACCAAACTCCCACGGCCCCTTATTCACCAAATATTTAGGCGGAGCATGGGGCGCATCAGTGGCACTTATCGCTCTGATTGCACTGCTTGATCCTGCACAGTTGCAAACCACACTCACATCTACAGCCGCTTCTATCTGGAGCACGGCACCGTTCATTCTTTTTGCCGTTCTCGCAGTCGCGTACCTGAAGGCAACTGGCGCTGAAAACCTGCTGGCCCGTGCCTTTGAGGGGAACCCTGTGCGCATGGTAGTAATGGCTGCATTGCTGGGTGGATTATCCCCATTTTGTTCCTGCGAAGTGATTCCTTTTATCGCTGCATTGCTCGCATTAGGGGCACCTTTGGGCGCGGTCATGGCATTTTGGTTGG
>JAOEQC010000118.1 GCA_028388995.1 Ascidiaceihabitans sp.
GAAGGGCTTGGTCTTGAGGAATTGGGCGTAAAGCTGGATCGTACCCATGTTGTGACAGATGAATACTGCCGTACTGGCGTTGATGGCTTATATGCGATCGGTGATATCGCAGGCGCGCCGTGGCTCGCACACAAAGCCAGCCACGAGGGCGTGATGGTTGCCGATTTGATCGCTGGCAAACACGCACATCCCGTAAAGCCGGAAACGATTGCGGGCTGCACCTACTGCCACCCTCAAGTCGCTTCAGTTGGCTATACAGAAGCCAAGGCGAAAGAACTGGGTTATGACATCAAAGTGGGCCGTTTCCCCTTCATCGGCAACGGTAAAGCAATTGCTTTGGGCGAAGCAGAGGGATTGGTTAAAACAATCTTTGACGCCAAGACAGGCGAATTGTTGGGCGCACACATGATTGGTGCTGAAGTGACTGAGATGATCCAAGGTTACGTTATCGGCCGTCAGCTCGAAACAACCGAAGAAGATTTGATGAACACGGTCTTCCCGCACCCAACGCTTTCTGAAATGATGCACGAAAGTGTCTTGGATGCATATGATCGCGTGATTCACATGTGATTGAGCAGGGCACCTAAGTCTCAGGTGCCCTTATGCTACAGTCAGAAAAATTATTATCAATAGAAACAATGCGCTGCGTACCTGTGGTGCATTGTTCGTTTGCACTCATAACACAGGCAGATTTGACATGAGCAAAACACCTTTTGGCCTCGTCTTCCTACTTTGGGGCGCAGGGTTGGGCGCGGCGGCACAATATGCCAAGGTCAGTGTGGTTTTTGACCAATTACCCGGCGTCTATCCAGATGCGGGAGCTGGACTTGGCTTTGCCGTGTCTTTGGTTGGGTTCCTTGGGATCATCTTTGGCGTGGTAGCGGGGCTTCTGGTCGCACGTCTACGTTATCGTCGTGGATTGCTTTGGGCGCTGTGGCTGGGGGCAGTGGTTTCGGCACTGCAGGCGCTGTTGCCACCGTTTGAATGGTTCCTAGCGCTGCGTGGGATTGAGGGCCTGTCCCATTTGGTGATGGTTGTTGCCGCCCCAACATTGATTGCGCAACTCAGCGCTCCACAGCATCGCGGCTTTACCCTGACCCTTTGGGGTACGTTTTTTGGCGTAGCGTTTGCAATCCTGACATGGGGTGGTTTACCTTTGGTTGCGGCTTACGGCGTGTCGTCTCTGTTTCTTGTTCACGCGATCTACATGTCTGTTTTTGCAGTAATTTTAACCTTTGCGCTGGCGGATATTCCATCGCTTGAAACGGTCACAACAATCTCTGTCAAAAGGATCGCAAAAGATCACATCGCGATCTACCGCTCCCCACGCATATCTGCAGCAGCCCTTGGTTGGTTGTTCTATACGTTTTGTTTTGTGTCGGTCCTAACTGTTTTACCGCCGTTCCTTGATCCCTCGCAACGCGCGCCCGTGATGGGGGCCATGCCTTTGGCATCTATCGCAAGTTCGATGACATTTGGCGTATGGGCATTGCGCCGTATGTCTGCCGTTAGCCTTGTGATGTTGGGATTTTGTTTTAGCGCAGTGTGCATGATGTGGTTATGGGTCGATCCCGCCAATGTAACTGCCTGTATCGCACTTGCAGCGGCTCTTGGCTTGATACAGGGCGGCAGCTTTGCCATAGTCCCACAATTGAATGAAACAGCCGTCACACAGGCGCAGGCCAACGGTGCGATGGCCCAGATGGGTAACTTAGGCAACACGCTGGGAACGCCCGTTATGGTCGCCGCTTTGGCTGTTTTTGGCTACAATGCGCTGCCTATGTATGTTGGCTTGGCGTTGGTTCTAGGTTTACTTGCCCATCTTGTGACGCGGGTTTTGCGCCGCGCGTGATGATGTTCCCTACTTGTTCTGCAATAACAGTTGGAGAATCCTAATCAGCAAACTATGTCTAGACTGTTAACAGGGGCATGAGATGGCTGAGCTAAAGAATATCGAAGTACGCGGCGCGCGTGAAAACAACCTGAAATCCATAGACGTGGATATTCCGCGCGACCAGTTGGTGGTTATTACGGGCCTGTCGGGGTCCGGAAAATCCTCGCTCGCGTTCGATACTATCTATGCCGAAGGTCAGCGACGCTATGTTGAATCCCTCAGCGCATATGCCCGCCAATTCCTTGATATGATGCAAAAACCTGATGTGGATCACATCAGCGGTCTAAGTCCTGCGATTTCGATTGAGCAGAAAACAACGTCCAAAAACCCTCGCTCTACTGTGGGAACAGTCACCGAAATTTATGACTACATGCGCTTGTTGTTCGCACGCGTTGGGACACCCTATTCGCCGACGACAGGCAAGCCGATTGAGGCCCAGCAAATCCAAGATATGGTTGATCGTGTTATGGCAATGGAGGAGGGC
>JAOEQC010000119.1 GCA_028388995.1 Ascidiaceihabitans sp.
AGGAACGGGCACAAGGGCGTACCTTTGGTGCGCGCCTTGGAGCGAATGAAAATGTATTCGGCCCATCTCCAAAGGCAGTTCAGGCCATGGCCGAAACCGCCCAATGGATGTACGGCGATCCAGAAAGCTATGACTTGCGCCATGCTCTTGCCAAACACCACGGTTGTTCGGCTGATCATATCGTTGTTGGCGAAGGTATTGATGGCTTATTGGGCTACTTGGTCCGCCTTTTTGTTGCAGATGGCGATGCCGTCGTCACATCAGACGGGGCCTATCCGACGTTCAACTATCACGTAGCAGGCTTTGGCGGTACTTTGCACAAAGTCCCCTACCTTAATGATCATGAAGATCGCGCAGCGTTGTTTAGCAAAGCAACCGAAACCGGTGCTAAATTAGTTTACCTTGCCAACCCTGACAATCCGATGGGGACATGGCACAAGGGGGAAACGTTGACAACGGCCCTAGATACTTTGCCTGCCGACTGCTTGTTGGTTCTGGACGAGGCATATGTTGAGACAGCCCCCGAAGGCACCGCAGCACAAGTAAATCCAGATGACCCGCGCGTGATCCGCATGCGCACCTTTTCAAAGGCATATGGGATGGCTGGGGCGCGCGTTGGGTACGCAATTGGACACCCGGAGCTCATTGCCGCATTTAACAAGGTCCGCAATCATTTCGGCATGAACCGCGCGGCCCAAGCAGGTGCGCTAGCAGCATTGCAAGATCAAGCATATCTATCTGAAACCGTTGCACGCATCAGCAACGCACGTGATCAGATCACAAAGATTGCCCGCGAAAATGGACTTACTGCGATCCCGTCAGCAACCAACTTTGTGACAATCGATTGCGGCCAAGACGCTGCATTTGCACAAAGGGTTCTGGCTGCGTTGATCAACGAAGGGTTGTTCGTTCGCATGCCCTTTGTCGCGCCACAAAACCAGTGCATCCGCATAAGCTGTGGAACATCAGACAACTTGGCCCTGTTAGGTGCTGCACTTCCCAAAGCGCTAAAAAACGCAGCAGAATAAGGTCTATCCTTTGGCAATCACGGCTGCTGCAGCTTCAAGTGCAGCAGTACCGTGTTCGATATTCAGCGCAGTCAAACCTACTTCCACTCCGCCCAGGAGGCCCATAATCATCTGACCATTTACATGGCCCATATGACCAAAGCGGAAAAAACCATCAGAGCTGCGTTCGCCTTCTTCCCCCATGCCAAGGCCAATTCCCAAGGTTAGACCGATGTTGGCCTCAACCCATTCGCGCAACCTTGTTCCATCCGGGGAAGCGAGACTTAGAGATGTCACTGCATTGCTGCGATCCTTAACCTCAGCCACGTTCATTTGAAGCGCACCCACCTGCCCCCAAGCATCACAAGCCGCCCAAATCGCACGCGCCAAAACCGCATGACGCGCCCAGACTTTTTCCATGCTCTCGTCGTGGATAATATCCAATGCGGCCCGCAACCCAAACAAATGATGCGTAGGTGCAGTCCCATTGAAATACTGCCACAATTGTTCAGGAGCTCCGCGCGGAACCCAGTCCCAATAGCGGCTGACACGTGGCATCGCATTGCGCACAGCCTCTGCCTTTTCGTTGAAAAATACGAATGAAACGCCCGCTGGGACCATCAAACCTTTTTGACAGGCCGCGACCATAACATCGACGCCCCATTCATCCATTTCAAATTGATCACAGCCTAATGAGGCGATGCAATCAGCCATCAACAACGCTGGATGCCCTGCATCATCAATCGCGCGGCGCAGCGCAGCAAAATCATTGCGGATTGAACTGGATGTATCCACATGAACGGCTAAAATGGCTCTAATCTGGCGGTCTGTGTCTTCTTTTAACGCCTGTGTGATCCGCGCCATATCCATCGGACTTTGCTTGCCGAAATCAAGCACATCAACCTCAACACCCAAACCACGCGCCATATCCGCCCAGCCATGCCCAAATAGGCCTGTAATCGGGGCCAAAACACGATCACCCGCAGACAATACATTGGAAAGGGAGGCTTCCCACGCCGCATGGCCATTGCCAATATAAATCGCGCATTTGCCGTTTGTGCGTGCAACCCGCTTCAAATCAGGGATCAGGGTCGCTGTCATTTCCAACAACTCGCCATCATAAATATTTGGAGATGGGCGATGCATAGCTTGTAAAACAGCGTCCGGCATAACCGATGGCCCAGGAATTGCGAGGTATCCGCGCCCGTTTGCGGCAATGGGATGCTGTGTCATGAAGGGACCCTTTTTGCTTGCGTCTGAAAGG
>JAOEQC010000120.1 GCA_028388995.1 Ascidiaceihabitans sp.
AGTGGCAAAGCTGTCTTCGGCACCTTCAAGGGCGGCAACGCGGTCTTCGAACATTTTGACTGTTGGATTGCCATAACGTGCGTAGATAAATTCGTCTGGGCCGGCTTCTTCAAAACGCGCGGCGGCGTCTTCGGCGGTGTCGTACACAAACCCTTGCGTTAAGAAGATTGCCTCTGACACTTCGCCGTATTGGCTGCGGCGGGTGCCGGCATGTACGGCTTTGGTCCGTGGGTTCCATCCATTACTCATAGTCTTCTCCATGGGCCTGAAAATGGGTTGGCCACAAAAAAACCCCCGAACGCATGGTCAAGCGAAGGGAGGCTTCATCCTGACCTTTTAGCAGTACTTGTTTAACGTGGCCCGCAATCCGGTAACAAATCGCCACGCTGTTGACCTACGCCCCAGTGGAGCGAAGGTCAAGTTTAGCAGGGGACCATCACAGCAATGTTAGCTTTTTTCGGTGCTGTCTTCATCGGTGCTGTAGGTCTGGAGTAACTTGCTTTGGGTCATGAAAAATCCGAACATTGCTAGTGTCAGACCAAAGGTTTTGAAGTAGACCCACGTTTCTGTGCTGGATGTACGCCAGATCAATTCGTTCAAAATGGCGAGGCCAAAGAAGAAGATCATCAAGCGTTTGGTCAGTATCATCCAACCAGCGTCTTGGAGGGGCATCATACCTTCCATGACGTATTGTAGGTATGAGCTGCCGCGCAGTAGCCCAAAACCTAATGTGCAGCCAAAGAGCAGGTAGATCATCGTTGGCTTCATCTTGATGAAGCGGTCATCATTCAGCCAAACAGTCATACCACCAAAGAGCACAACCATCACCAGCGTGGCGATTTGCATTCTAGATAGTTTCCCTGTCAGGAACCAAAGCAGGCCGGTCGTAGCAATCAGCAAGAGAACGAAGCCAGCGGTTACAAGGATGAAACCGTCGTATTCTGTGCCTGAGATTGTGTAGACGTTTTCCTTCATGCGCATGTAGGCGATGAAAAACAGAACAATTGGGCCCATTTCAAGCAATAGCTTAACGAACGGATTGATTTCTTTTCCAGATGTTTCCGTGCTCATGTCTGCTCCTGTTGCGGTATTAATCGCCCATTTCAACTATAACGGCACCTAACGCGATCAACGCCATCAGTGCAATGCGGCGTGGGCCAACTGTTTCTTTTAGCACCAGCCAGCCGATCAATGCGGCAAAGACGGTGGATGTCTCGCGAAGGACGGCTGCCTCGCCAACTTTGTCCAAGCGTGTTGCCATCATGATTGACCCAAAGCTAAGGAATGCGATGAGTCCGCCCGCAAATCCACGCAACATCAGCGGTGTAAGGGCAGGAGGGTTTTCCATTTTGAGCCAGCGGCGGATGGCGATTGGAGGCATTGTGATCCCATCAATCATGAAGAACCATGCCAAAAATGTGAAGGGATTGGCCGTCGCGCGAATGCCGTAGGCGTCATAAGTGGTATAAAGTGCAACGAATAACCCTGTCAGAACCGCAAGCCCAAGTGCGGCGTGCAGGGTGTCACGCTCTGCACTAAGGTATTTCAGGTTGTAGATGGCGAGCCCGAAAATACCTGCCATCAAGGTGGCAACACCCAACCATTGTATAAGTGTGAAGCTTTCGGAAAAGACAAAATATGCGCCGATGACTGTGAACAATGGGCCTGTGCCACGCACAACGGGGTAAACCACTGTGTAAGCCCCTTTGGTGTAGGCCCAAGCCTGCAACAGTTTATAGATGACATGGATGACCCAAACGATAGCAAAAATCGGCCACATGTGGGGTTCGGGCCAAGGCACCACAAACAATGCAAAGGGCGCAGCCATGATGCCATAGCTGAAATCGATAGCGCCACGTGTGAGCCACGGGTCGTGCCGTCCTTTTTGCAGTGCGCCAAAAACGGCGTGCAGGAATGCAGCAAGGATCGCGAGGTAAAGAGCAACTTGATGGCCCGTTTGCGTGCCCTCAATGCTGATCAACCATTCGGTCATTCGATGTGCGCACCTGTGAGGGCAGCGGCGAATTCTTCGGGATCGAATGGGGAAAGGTCATCGATTTGCTCGCCCACGCCAATCGCGTGGATAGGCAGGCCGAACTTATCAGCGAGTGAAACAAGCACACCGCCTTTGGCTGTGCCATCCAGTTTGGTCATGACCAAGCCAGAAACATCAGACACTTCTTGGAATACCTTAACTTGGTTCACGGCGTTTTGACCTGTGGTGGCATCCAGAACCAACAAC
>JAOEQC010000121.1 GCA_028388995.1 Ascidiaceihabitans sp.
CACAGCTTCGCGCAAGCGGGCAACATCTTTGTACTCTGTTTCGCCAATACGCCTTAGCGTCCATTTTGGTGCCCGAGTATAAGCGGTTATTTTGCCCTTGAGGCGGGCGAACCAATAGTCGGCATCGCTTTTGACAGGTTCTGTGTCCGTTGCCACAAACCCCTCTAAGCTGCGAATACGGTCGCGCGATAGTGGGTGACTGCGAGTGTAGGGGTCTTGGTGGGTTTCCGCGAGCAGTTCTTGGCCGCGAAAAATTTCAAATACATCCAACATGCCTTTGGTGCTGATGCCAGCACGGCGCAGAAAACGCACGCCTGATTGGTCAGCTGACGCTTCTTCTGCCCTCGTATGTTTGAAGAAAATTCGTTGTGCGAGGCTTTGGCTGCCCAATGCAATTCCAACCGCTCCGTCAGATGAACCAGCAACCGCCGTAGCGATGGCGAGGGCAATACCTAGGCCAGCAATCGTGCGCGAATTTGCAAGGTTAGAGAGACGGCGCGTGATGTGGCCGTTGACGATATGTGCTGCTTCATGCGCAATCACACCTTGCAACATATCAGCACGCTGCATTTTGTTTATCAGGCCGTAATTGATGAAGATCGCATCATCACCGATTACAAAGGCATTCAAACTGCTATCGTTTACGATCAGAACCTTGACCCGTGTTAGGCTAAGGCCTGCGGCGCGTAGCACAGGTGCTGCGATCTGTTGAAGTGCATATTCCGCATCAGCGTCGCGCAACAATCCCCTCGCATGGGCGGTGGCGGTTGTTAGCGCCATCAACGTCGCCATAACAGCGGCAACTATTGACGAGCGGGCAAAGAAACGATGAAAGTTCATGGAACCAGTAGGAAGGTTTTTCATGCGAACTTCAACCCGTTCCAAAGTTGATCCCTTTATTGTGATGGATGTGATGGAGGCCGCCCGCCGCGCAGAAGAGGCCGGGCGTAACATTATCCACATGGAAGTGGGCCAACCGGGCACCGGTGCGCCGAAGGTTGCAACCGACGCATTGGCACGCGCCATGGAGCAGGTGCCCCTTGGGTATACTGTGGCTCTTGGCCTTCCGGCATTACGGGCGCGGGTCGCGCAAATGTATGGTGAGTGGTATAATGTTGACCTGAACCCACAACGTGTTGTGATCACGCCCGGATCGTCTGGTGGTTTCCTTCTGGCATTCACGGCACTGTTTGACAGTGGGGATCGCGTCGGTATCGGCGCACCGGGATACCCTAGCTATCGACAAATATTGCACGCATTGGGTTTGCAGCCTGTTGATCTGCAAACTGATCCTGCCAATCGCCTTCAACCTGTTGGGGCTGATTTTGAGGGAATGGATTTGGCAGGGTTAATGGTTGCCTCACCGGGGAATCCTACAGGCACGATGCTGGATCGCTCTGCAATGGGCGCATTGATCGATGCGGCGTCCGTGCAAAAGGCGTCATTCATCAGCGACGAAATTTATCACGGTATCGAGTATGAGGCCAAAGCGGTCACTGCCCTTGAATTGACCAATGAATGTTATGTTATCAATTCGTTCTCCAAGTACTTTAGCATGACGGGGTGGCGTGTTGGTTGGATGGTTGTTCCAGAAGACCACGTGCGTGTGGTTGAGCGGATAGCGCAAAACATGTTTATCTGTGCGCCCCATGCCAGTCAGGTTGCAGCCCTTGCTGCGATGGATGCTGGGGACGAATTGCAGGCGAACTTGGCCGTCTATACGCGCAATCGCTTGTTGATGTTGGAAGGGCTGCCCAAAGCAGGGTTCGACCGCATCGCACCGCCTGATGGGGCGTTTTATGTTTATGCAGATGTGTCTGAGATTACGAATGACAGTCGCGCATTGGCCGCGGAAATATTGGAGGGGGCTGGGGTTGCTGTGACACCCGGTCTTGATTTTGATCCGATACGTGGGCACCAAACGCTGCGGTTTTCTTATGCACGCGATACAGCAGATATCGAAGAGGGATTGGTCCGTTTGCAAAAGTTCATGGCTGAGAGAGGCTAAGCTGAATTCCCATTCGCGACTGACTGGGTTAAGCTGATCAAAAGAGCCAACAAAGGTCTGAGCAGTATGCGACGAGTAATTTAAACCGTAGCGATGATTTTGACCCTTGCCAATCCGGCAAACGCCCAAGGTTTTAGCGTTATTGCGCGTGTTGATCCTGTTGCGAGCGAGATTAAAGATGGATGGTTTGGTAAATCCAGTGTCGCTTTGCAC
>JAOEQC010000122.1 GCA_028388995.1 Ascidiaceihabitans sp.
CGGTGAACTGCTCAATCAGGACAATACCAACGCCTTGGGTCTGTAATTCGTGTACAACTCCAAAAAGGCGCCTAACGATCAGCGGCGCAAGACCGAGCGACATTTCATCAATAATTAAATAGGTTGGTGCGCTCATTAATGCATGTCCAAGTGCAACCATCTGCTGTTGGCCACCAGATAGTGTGCCGGCCAATTGGGACTTTCGTTCGGCCAACTCGGGGAAGCGCTCGTAAGTCTTGCGCAGGTTAGTTTCAAGATCGTGCCATTTGAGTGATCCCGCTGCCCTTAGGTTTTCATCCACGGTAAGTCGCGTTAAAACTTTATGGCCCTCTGGGACGGCAGCGACACCTGCGGCACGCACAACATCAGGCGATTTACCGGTGATGTCGTTATCACCAACAGTTACCTTGCCTGCGCGCACTGGCAAGACCCCGGCGATACCCAATACCAGTTCAGATTTGCCAGCACCATTGGAGCCTAAAATAGCAGTGATCTTACCCGGCTCTAATGCAAAGGAAACATCGCTTACCACGTCTTTGCCAGCGGATTGGACACTTAATCCTGTAATCTTAAGGCTCATAATGTGATCTCCTCAGTGCCCAAATAGGCCGCCTTTACCTTTGGGTCGCTCAACACATCTTTTGAGGGGCCAAAGGCAATTGGTTTGCCAAAATCAATGACCAAGGTTTCCGAACAAATACGTGCGATAAGATCAACATCATGGTCAATCAGCAGCACGTGTGCGCCAGTGAGATCGCGAATACCCAAAATTAAATCACCCAAGGCTTGGGTCTCTTGAACGGAAAGACCGCCTGCGGGTTCATCAAGCATAATCAGCTTTGGCTTGCCTACAATGCATTTTGCGATATCCGTCAGACGTCTCTCGAAAGTGTTTAGATCAGCGCCACTGACATCCGCCTTCGCGCTCATGCTGACGTAGGCAAGCGCGCGCGCAACCTCCGTTTCTTTCTCAACAGTACTTAGGTCTGTTGTGTCAATCTGCACGCGCACGTTCTCGGCGACGGTCAAGTCCTCGGAAACTTCTTCCTTTTGGAAAGATCGCCGCAATCCCCATTGGCTGCGTTGATGTGGACTGAGCGTACTTAGATCAAATCCATCGACGGTGATTGTGCCTGACTTTGGCCTGAGAAAACCAGACAGCACGTTCATTAGGGTTGTTTTACCAGCCCCATTTGGCCCGATGATGCCGCTGATCGGTTGTGTCATCGAAGCATTAATGTTGTCTAAAGCAAGAACGCCGCCAAATCGTACAGTGATGTCTTTAACTGCAATCGTTGAATGTACTGTTTTCGTATTACTTATGGTTGGTGCGCTGATCTGGGATGCAGCACTTTACGGAACTCTGACTCGCGCCCCGTTTGGGGACCTGGAAGAGGATGAATGGGACCGCGTTTTGTCGGTCAATGTGAAAGGTGTTTGGCAAATGACGCGTGCCGCTTCAGGTTCATTGAAGTCGTCAGGCAATGGATCAATCATCAACATCGCTTCGGCTACCGTTTTCTCAGGATCACCGCAATGGATGCACTACGTCGCCTCCAAAGGTGCAATCATCGCGATGACTCGCGTGATGGCGCGTGAGCTTGGCGGCGACAACGTGCGTGCGAACGTTATAGCGCCAGGCATTACATTGACTGAAGCGAGCTTAAATTTGATGGATGACGCAAAAACCTATGGTGCAAATCGTGCAGCCCTTCTACGCAATGGTGAGGTGGATGATATTAGCGGCGGGGTGCTTTATCTTGCGTCAGACTTGTCCAAATACACGACCGGACAGACCTTGGTTATAGACGGCGGAAAGCAGTTTATCTAATAGGTGCGTTACTATTTTACACGTTCACCAAAGTACTTTGTATGAAAGATAACTTTAATGTGATGGCGGTGCGTCTCAACCGCAACAAGGCGGTAAGTGTTGTACTGACCATCCGTTTTGTGATCGATAGGAATGCGGTGACGGTAGGGGGGGCGCGCCAAACAGAATTTGCGTGCGTCGATGATGTAGTCATTGATGTTGACTGTACTGTGACGCTCAGATCCGCAGATCCTCGCTCAACGTGGCCGACCTTGACATCTCCGGTGACAAAAAGCCTTCTTTCAGTGGCTTAGCCTGCATGACAGTTTTAATCTATGGTTCAATGTAGCAACGCCATGACGCCTGTAAAAGCGGTATTGCC
>JAOEQC010000123.1 GCA_028388995.1 Ascidiaceihabitans sp.
CGGTGTAAACTTGTAGACCGCGTTGAAGCTGGTTCTGGTCAAAGGCACCAAATGGTCCCTCAAATGAGAAATCAAAGTCTTCGATGTGACCTTCACCGCCAGCGGCGAAAGCGCCTGTGGACAGCGTTACCGCTGCCACAGTGCTAATTGCGAGTTTTTTGAACATGCGCATCTTCCTCTTATTCCGCAGGCTTGGCTGCGTCGCCACCATAATGAGCGGCAAAGTCTTCTTCGATGGTCGCAGGCTGTGCGTCCGGCTTCTCAATCACACCCAATAGCGGGAGGATAACCAAGAAGTAGGCGAACCAATACGCTGAAGCGATCAATGAGAAGCTAGCGTAAGGTTCTTCAGCAGGCATCGCACCGAGCCACATCAGGGCGAAGAAGTCGATGACCAACAGCGCGAACCACCATTTGAACATTGGACGGAAACGACCTGAACGAACTGATGATGTGTCCAACCATGGTACAAGCGCCAGAACGGCAATCGCACCAAACATCGCAAGAACTCCAAAAAACTTAGCGTCGACAATCCCACCGGTCACGAATGACGCGATTTGAACGACCCAAACTTCGGAGGTGAAGGCGCGCAGGATTGCGTAGAATGGCAAAAAGTACCATTCTGGAACGATGTGTGCGGGTGTAGATAGCGCATTTGCTTCAATGTAGTTGTCCGGATGACCCAGATAATTTGGCATGAAGCCAACAACAGCAAAGAATACAACCAAGATCACAGCCAATGCGAACAAGTCTTTGATCACAAAGTATGGCCAAAATGGCAGCGTGTCTTTTTCAGCTTCTTCTTTTGAACCACGACGAACCTCAACACCCGTTGGGTTGTTGTTGCCAGTAGTGTGGAACGCCCAGATGTGAAGGATGACAAGGCCAGAAATCACAAAAGGCAGCAAGTAGTGCAAGCTGAAGAAGCGGTTCAATGTTGCATTATCGACAGCTGGACCACCCAGTAGCAACGTCTGTATGCTTTCACCAACGAAGGGGACGGCACCAAACAAACCAGTAATAACAGTTGCACCCCAGAATGACATTTGGCCCCAAGGCAAAACGTAACCCATAAAAGCTGTCGCCATCATCAGGAGGTAAATCAAAATACCAATAATCCAAGTAACCTCACGTGGAGCCTTGTATGACCCGTAATATAAGCCACGAAAAATATGAGAATAAACAGCAATAAAGAATAGTGACGCTCCGTTAGCGTGCAAATACCTCAACATATACCCACCATTCACGTCACGCATGATGTGCTCAACGGAAGCGAAGGCATTGTCGACGTGTGGAGTGTAGTGCATCGCCAACACGATGCCTGTTACTATCTGCAATGCCAGGCAGAACGTAAGAACAATGCCCCAAATCCACATCCAGTTCAGGTTCTTCGGGGTCGGTGCAGTCAATGTTGCATACATTAAACCAACTATTGGCAAGCGGCCATGTAGCCATTTTTGACCTTTGGTCTTTGGCTCATAATGGTCGTGAGGAATACCACCCATTGCGTCTCTCCCTTAACCTAGTTTGATCGTGGAATCGTCCACGAAGATAGCCGGTGGAACCGGCAAGTTTGTCGGTGCTGGACCCTTACGGATACGGCCAGCCGTGTCATAGTGCGAACCGTGACATGGGCAGAACCATCCACCAAAGTCACCAGCATCGCCCAAAGGCACACAGCCAAGGTGCGTACACACGCCCATCATCACCAACCATTCACCATCCTCGGACAATGAGCGGTTTGCGTCAGAAGCGTCTACTTCACCCAAATTCTCGTTGCGCGCGATAGGATCAGCCAAATCGGCCAAATCTACTGAGCGTGCTTCTGCAATCTCTTCTTCCGTGCGACGACGAATGAACACAGGCTTGCCCAACCATTTAACAGTTAGCTGCGTGCCGGGTTCAATATCCCCAACAGGGACAAAGATCGACGCGAGCGCACGCACGTCTGCTGATGGATTCATCTGATTGACTAGCGGCCATACGGCTGCACCTGCGGCTACGGCACCTGTACCTGCTGTGGCATAGTACAGGAAATCCCGGCGGGTGCCTGCGTGTTCATCTGAGTGTGACACGTGGGTTTCTCCAATTTTTCCGGCCCTCTTGGGACCAATAGACACATTGGGCGCGTCTAAGACGCACCCTTGGTGGCCGCTATGTAACGAGG
>JAOEQC010000124.1 GCA_028388995.1 Ascidiaceihabitans sp.
AAGGTGCGATCACCAATGTATAAATCATATTTTATGGGAGCAGCCTAAAGTGACGACTGTGCATTAGGCAAATTTTGATTTGTGAGGTGGAATATCACACAAGGCGATTGATCGTACCAACGCGCCCTGTGCCGTTTTCCCATGTGATGTCGGTAACCGACAGATTGTCGACCTTATGGGCAAGGACTTGTTGTGCTGGCACACCTATTGCCATCTGTACTTGGGTCAAGATTACCCCGAAGTGCGCAACTGCGATGATGTGATGCCCCGCGTATTTGCGTGTGAGGTGTTGCACTGTTGTGTGGACACGGTGGGCGGATTCATCCCAGCTTTCGCCACCCGGTGGTGTGTGCGGGCCGGGGGTTTCCCAATAGGCGCGTGACAGGTCTGGGTGCTTTTGTGAGACTTCAGAAAAGTGAACGCCATCCCACGTGCCAAAATGCAATTCGCGTAGATGTGGGTTATTGGGCAAACGTTCGCGCCCTGCTTGGATCGCGTCAGCTGTTGTGATGCAGCGCGTTAGATCAGATGAAATGATCACCGCATCTGATGGTAAATCGGCTGCAAGGCGGACCAATTGATTGGTGTCTGATAGGTCGGCCGGAACGTCCCGCCAGCCTACAAATGTCTTTTGGTGGGTTGGGCCGTGGCGCACCCAGTGCCACGTGGTTGGGGTGGTCATGGTAGCATTCCTTTTAGTACGATGGGCAGGCCCGCCACCACTTGAACGGCAAGGTCTGATTGTGCTGCAATTGCGATGTTCAGCCGGCCTTGGGCTTCGCGGAACTGACGTGAAAGCGCGTTGTCGGGAACGATCCCTTGGCCCACTTCGTTGGAGACGATGACGATGGGAGCTTTGCACGATTTGAGCGCATCAATCAGTAGGCCAGATTGTGAAGATAGGTCATGCTCTTCCAGCAGATGATTGGTCAGCCACATGGTCGCACAATCGATCAGAATGGCCTGATCTGCGGTGGCAGTCGCAAGCGCCGGTGCCAGATCAAATGGGGCTTCGACAGTTGTCCAAGTGTCATTGCGTCGCGATTTATGCACCTCAACACGTGATTTTGTTTCATCATCCCAGATGCGTGAGGTCGCAATATAGTGGGGTGTTAACCCACTGTTAAGGATTAAATTTTCCGCAAATAGGGATTTTCCCGAAGCGGCCCCGCCTAGAACGAAGGACAAATTTAGCAACATTTTCGCCTCGATTATGAACCAATGATTAGTTTGCTGCGTATATATATTAAAATACCAAAACAAGCGTTCATTCCTTGGGAGATTAGATATGGCTTTGGACACGGCGAGAGAAATTTCGATTACACGTACAGCGATGAAAGCAGAAATGTTGGACGCTGAAACTGAGTTGCGTTTGGCCTATGCATGGCGTGACAACCGCGACGAAGAAGCATTGCACCGCTTGATCACGGCCTACATGCGCCTTGCCATTTCGATGGCTTCCAAGTTCAAACGCTACGGCGCGCCGATGAACGATCTAATCCAAGAAGCAGGTTTGGGGTTGATGAAAGCCGCAGAGAAATTTGATCCCGATCGCGGCGTTCGTTTTTCTACGTATGCAATGTGGTGGATCAAAGCGTCTGTCCAAGACTACGTGATGCGCAACTGGTCGATGGTGCGTACAGGTTCCACATCCTCGCAGAAATCATTATTCTTCAACATGCGCCGCGTTCAAGCGCGTCTGGAGCGTGAAAGCGAATCCGCGGGCGTTGAGTTGGACAAGCACCAGCTGTTGCAAAAGATCTCGACAGAGATTGGAGTGCCATTACACGACGTTAAAATGATGGAAGGTCGCCTATCAGGGTCTGACTATTCATTGAACGCAACTCAATCCGTTGAAGACGAAGGCCGCGAATGGATCGATGCCCTTGAGGACGACAGCGCCCAAGCGGCTGAAGTTGTTGAGCATAACCATGACACAGTCCAATTGCGGTCATGGTTGTTTGACGCGATGGCAGCATTGAGCGAACGTGAACGCTTCATTGTGCGCGAACGCAAGCTACAGGATAACCCACGCACATTGGAAAGCTTGGGCAAGGAATTGTCCCTTAGCAAAGAGCGTGTGCGTCAGCTTGAGGCAGCAGCTTTTGGCAAAATGCGTAAATGGCTAGAAACTCATGACACAGAAGTGCAAAATTTC
>JAOEQC010000125.1 GCA_028388995.1 Ascidiaceihabitans sp.
CATTGGCTAAAGTGGGCAAAGCGATCTTCTGTGAAAAACCAATTGATCTGTCCTCTGAACGTGCGGCTGAATGCAAAACTGCGGTTGAAGCCGCGGGCATTGGGTTCTTCACAGCCTTCAATCGTCGTTTTGATCCAAATTTCTCGCACCTCAAGACACAGCTTGATGCAGGTGTGATTGGCGCAACAGAAATGGTTGTAATTACTTCACGCGATCCATCCCCACCCCCAGTTAGCTATATCAAACATTCGGGTGGCCTGTTTCGTGATATGATGATCCACGATCTTGATATGGCGCGTTTCCTGTTGAGCGAAGAACCTGTTGAGTTGTTCGCCACAGGTTCATGCCTTGTCGATCCTCAGATCGGTGAAGCAGGGGACATCGATACAGCTGCTGTAACGCTTAAAACGGCTTCTGGTAAAATTGCGCTCATCAACAACTCGCGGCGCGCGACGTATGGATATGATCAACGGATCGAAGTCCACGGTTCTGACGGCATGTTACGTGCCGCTAATAAGCTTGAACATTTGGTTGAGCAAGCAGGCGGCAATGGATTTACCACAGCGCCGAACAAACACTTCTTCCTTGAACGGTATGAGGCGGCCTACATTGTAGAGATGGAAGCCTTTATCGATGCCTTCAACGCGGGAACTTCGCCAACTCCAGGTATTGCGGATGGCGTGGCTGCACAGCGCCTTGCAGACGCAGCGGCCCAATCCCTTGAGACTGGCCAAGCTGTTCAATTGTGATTTTAGTGTTTGGGGGGGGGCGGATTGAAAAGGGCTTTGCGGCCAAGTAGGGCGCAAAGCATATTTTTCGACACGCTATTACCGTGGTAAAGTCGTCGCGCCAATTTGTGCCAGCGTGATACTGGTTTCATCGCGCAAGACATCCCAAAGACGTTGCAACCCTTCCTCGCCACCCGCTGCGATTGCGAACTGAAGGATGCGACCCAAGAAGGTGAAATCAGCGCCTTGATCGTATACTTTGACAACATCCTCACCACTGCGCAGGCCTGAGTCAAAGAACAGTGGGAAATCGGGTCCAACCGCATCACGAATGGCGGGTAGAACTGAAATTGGTGATGGGGCGCTGTCTAGTTGTCGGGCACCGTGGCTGGATACTTGGACAGCATCTACGCCAGCATCCCGCAGCATGACCGCATCCTCAGCATCCAACACACCCTTAACGACCAAATTGCCGGGCCACATGTCGCGCAGTTGGGCAAGCGTGTCCCAGTTGGCGCGTGCGCGGCTTTCTGTGCGGTCAAAGAAATATCCAGGCATGTCAAAGTTCGCCATTTCAGGGCGGCCTTTGAACAGCGTGGTCAAGGACCAGCGCGGGTGTAGTGCAAAATCGACGAATTGTTTGGGGCCAATACGGAATGGCATTGTAAAGCCGTGGCGTAGTTCGCGAGGGCGGCGTCCGACTTCGGCAACGTCTACGGTGAGGACGATGGTTTTGTAGCCAGCAGCCTTGGCGCGTTCGACCAGTTTAAAAGTCCCAACGCCGTCACCACTGAAATACAGCTGGAACCATGCGTTACCCTCAGCTGCTTCGATCAATGGCTCCATCGCGGTAGATGCGACTGTGGATACTCCTAACGGCACGTTTTCACGCGCGGCAAGGCGCGCCAGCATAAGGTCGGCGCCAGCGCCTGAAAGGTTGCACATGCCCATCGGGCTAATGCCAAAGGGGGTGTTGGTCTTTTGACCGAATATTGAGGATGTGAGATCGCGCTGACTGACGTCGCGCAGAATGCGCGGCCGCAAGGTCAAAGCGTCAAAGGCGGCGCGATTACGTGCTGCCCCTGTTTCACGCCCTGCGGCCCCGTCGATGTAGTCGAACACCATCCATGGAAGGCGGCGCTGGGCAATCCGGCGTGCGTCTTCGCTTGAATGAATGTTCAATGTCATCTTAGCTGACAACCGCTGTCATAAAGCGATCGCGGATCACGACAGGGTCTTTGGTGATGACAGGCAGCTTGATATTGCCGCTGTCACATTTGGACACGATAATCGTCATCTTTTTGCTGTCGAGTGCTGCTTGCAGAACCTTGCCGGTGTCTACGTCCTGACACTCAACAACATTCTCACAACCACAGGCCTTAGCCACCGCTGTTAGGGATGTCTTCAT
>JAOEQC010000126.1 GCA_028388995.1 Ascidiaceihabitans sp.
GTTCTTCAGTCACCAGTTGGGCAGTTTCCTTGGTGTTTGGTTGGGTGGTCGACTTTACGATATGTATGGCGATTATACGGCTGTTTGGTGGATTGGTGTGGGGGTAGGAGCCTTCAGTGCGATTGTGCACCTGCCTATTCGCGAACGCCCACTTGCAGTCGCCGCTTAGGTTTGCGCTGCCATTGCTTTGCGAATAATTTCTGACACTTGCGTTGCGTGGGTATAGGGTACGCCATGGCCAGCGTCGTCTATGATCACTTGCACTGTCGTTGATGACCAGCTTGTTAGAGTGCGAGCGGCTGTAAGTGGAACTACTGCATCGTCGCGCCCTCAAATGGCTAGCACCGGAAGACCCGCATGGTGAATCGCGTTGTGTTCCTCTTGCTGGGATTTTCCGAGCAATCCGCGCAGGCTAGACAACACTGCAGGTACAAAACCGCGATGGCGCAACTTACGTTCTTGTTGATCAGAGATTCTGGGAACATGTGCAGGCAGTTTACGTTCCGCCTGAATGCCTTTGCGCAATTCGTTTGGGTAGAACGCCAGCATCAGCCAATCACCAATAATTGGTGTGCCCACGATGAACTTCACAAGTTTTCCAGATACAATTTCCATTCCAGCTGGTGCCAATAGGACCAATTGGCCGATACGTCCAGGCTGTGTTGCTGCAAAAGCCGAAGCAATAGCAACCCCCATTGAATAACCAACAATCGAAATTGTGTCTGTGATGTCTTCGTGCCGTAGAAGGTCATTGAACTGTTGCGTAAAGAAGGCCTCGTTCTGTTTGCCTCGTGGCCTTTCCGAGTACCCGCGACCTTATAAATCATATGTCAAAACGCGGCACCCCATCAATGCTAAGCCTTTTGATAAACTGTCCCAAACGATAGATGGAGTTGTTAAGCCGTGAATGCCGACAACGATTGGTCCGCGTTCTGGGCCAAACCATTCGTAATGGGTGATCCCCTGTGACAGCTGCGCGTCAGTTCAATCATCAAAGGGATTGCGATAAAGGCAACCAATATCAAGCAGCCCCACATCAATGCTTGGCTCTCCAGCGATCCAAAATATAACGGCTTGTCATCAGATCGAGGTGTGCGCCACCACCGTTCTTGAATAAAGTAATTTCGTCGTCTGAATGGCGGGTGAAATTTGAAATATTATAGTAGTCTGCAACGATATCGTTGGCCGATATTGCGCCCGCCTCAGTTGGTATTTTAATTTCACCGATGTGCCCGACAGTTGTGTCTATGCTGTCTACAAAAATGCGTGAATGCTGTAGTGCTGCATCGTCTACTTCGCGCATGTCCGGACGGTATGCGCCAATAAGGTCGATGTGTTGGCCTGCTTGCAACCACTCGCCTTTGATTAATGGTTGGGTCGACATGGTCGCGGAGGTGATGATGTCTGCGTTGCGTACTGCCTGCTCTAAATCGGTGGAAACAGAAAGGGTGGGGCGTTCGGCTGCCATCAACTCAGCGTTTTTTGTTGTGCGGTTCCAGACTGTGAACTGGGCGTTTGGAAAGGCCGTGCTGTATGCGTCATGCAGCGAGCGGCCTACCGTGCCTGCGCCCACAATCAAAATGTTACGACTGTCGGGACGTGCGAGGCGGCGTGCCGCCGTTATGCTGTCGCCAGCTGTTTTCCATTTGGTTACGAGATGAAAATCAACGATGGCTTCCAAAGTGCCGTCGGTATCGGAATATAAATTCACGCCACCGTTGACCACCGGTTTAGATGCAGATGGATTGTTTGGAAAAATTGTTGCGGTCTTAACGGCGATGCCCAGTCCATCGATCCAAGCTGAGCGGCTTAGTAAAGTGTCTGAGCCACGATACAAAAATGTGTCTCCAATTTCTGCTTTGGGTAGGTTGTGCCCTGCAGCTAACGCATCGGTTAAGCCAATCCAGCCAAGGAGCGCTTCCCCCTCTTCAAATGGTATAAACGGAACAGAGGTCATTTTGCTTCGGCTTCGGTCAATAGCCCTTCAGCCACAAGACGATCTGCCCAACCCTGAGGGTGTTCAAATAAATGCGTTTTCCAACCGCGTGTATCGGCGGCGACGATGTTGTCGGTGCGATCATCCGCAAAGATTAATTCGTCGCCAAACAAACCTGAACCATCTTCGAGCATTTGGT
>JAOEQC010000127.1 GCA_028388995.1 Ascidiaceihabitans sp.
GTTTGCGCACGGGCGTGCGATTGGGCGCAAGACGGAATCCAAGGTCGAGAAGTTCAGCAACCTTTGCATTGCGCGAGGCAGATGATTTTCCACCAAAGACGGTTGCGATAATGCGTTTGTTGCCACGTTCAGCTGATGCGACCAGATTTGAACCTGCTGCGTTGGTGTAGCCCGTCTTGATGCCATCGGCCCCTTTGTAAGATGCCAGAAGGCGACGATTGGTGTTTGCAACTTTGCGGATCCCTGCGTCCGTGGTGCGGCGTGAGAAAAGGTTGTAATATTGCGGGTAGTCGTACAGAACGTGGCGACCCAATATCGTCATGTCATGTGCTGTTGACATATGGCCCTTTTCTGTAAGGCCGTGGGCGTTCTTAAATGTGGTACGTGACATACCTAAAGCTTTGGCCGTGCGGGTCATGCGACGGGCAAACCGTGCTTCAGATCCAGACAACGCCTCACCAATAGCGGTAGCCGCGTCGTTTGCAGACTTCACAGCAGCGGCGCGAACCAGATAACGCATCGCAATCTTCTGACCGCTTTTGAGGCCCAGCTTTGAAGGTGGCTCTGAAGCGGCATGTTTGGAGATTTTAACCATTGTGTCGAGTGAAATTTCACCATTCTCTATGGCTTCAAAAGCAATGTAGAGGGTCATCATTTTTGTGAGCGATGCTGGATGCAAACGAGTGTCGGCATTGCGTGCATGCAAAACCTCACCTGAACGTGAATCGACAACATACGCTGCATACGGAGCTGCAGCGACACTCAGTGGTAAAACCACAAGCATCCACAACCCCGCGATGATCAATAGCCCACAACGGGCTGGCTGAATACGCCAAACCTTCACAATAATATGCCTTTTCTGCCTCGATAGCCGCCAATTTTTTGGCTGGCCGTTTTTTATTGCATTCCTTGTAACATAAATTGCGTTTTCGTTAAACCCATCGAATCAACGATCTAGGCAAGAATATCACTTTTTAAAATCGCATATGTAGTGGTTTATGGTCAGCGAGGCTCTAGCAGTGCTAATGTGTCAGCAATGTGGCCAAAATTGCGGTAAAAGTTATCTAGGGTTCGAACCGGTTGGTTACGTAATTTTCTGAAGATAATGAAATCATCAATGAAAAGAAACAAGGGTGGGACAATTGCGCTTTGATTGCCTCCTCTAGGTCCACCGAAAGGGCCGCCATGAATGCTTTGTCACGGTGCGCTTTTGGCAGCATAGATATTTCAACAATCACGTGCGTATGGTGGAATTCGAACGCAGGATATGCCCAACCTTTGCAATCCCCAGAGCCGAAATCGTGATTTTGATTGACGGCCTCGATACTGGCAAGAAGTGCGGGGGCATCTAAAGTTAGGTCGTTCGAATATTTTAATTCGGCGTGTGGCGTCGGTTATTCTTTCACTATGTTATTTAATAGGTCAGTGAGTGCTGCGAGGATTTTTATCTCACGGTAACGCGGGTAGTCAAAAAAACGGATCAGCGTGTTCGATTTCCCAGTGAAACCTGTGGGGAACGTAAATACCCCAACCACCTGCTTCAATCATCCGGTTCATGTCTGATTTCATCGAATGGCCGATCATCATACCTGTCGCGGGACCAGTGCCATGTCGCTCAAAGATCTGGGCGTAGATATCTGGCACTTTGTTCGAGATTATTTCAACACCATCAAACAAATGCCCCAAACCTGATTGGGCCAGTTTGCGTTCTTGGTCTATTAGATCGCCTTTGGTGATCAATATTAATTTGCACTGTGCCTTAGCTGCCTCAACAGCTTTGCGCGCGTGTGGCAGCAACTCAATGGGATGCGCCAGCATGTCTTTACCTGCCTCAATTAATTCTGCGATCACGCCCCTTGAAACTTCGTTGTGTGTGACTTCTAATGCGGTCTCTATCATCGACAGCACAAAGCCTTTGATGCCAAAGCCGTATTTTATGATGTTCCGCTTTTTTCCTAAAGTAGGTTCTCCATCAAGTCGGTTGCTTCGCAGAATTCAGAAAGCAAACCAGCAAAATGCGCCTGTGTTAGCTGAAAGAATCGTT
>JAOEQC010000128.1 GCA_028388995.1 Ascidiaceihabitans sp.
GATCATTAGGTTGTTTGCGTGAACGGCTTGTAAAAGTTCTTTACCATTTCAACAGCTGGGTAGTGTTTAGAAACGGGCATTTGCGATACTGAATGAGTAAGCGTTCGGCCTAAGGATCACCCGAAATCGTATCAGTTTAACCATCTGTAATATTAGGAAAGATGGCGAAATATGGTAGGCCCGGTAGGACTTGAACCTACGACAAAAGCGTTATGAGCGCTCTGCTCTAACCAACTGAGCTACAGGCCCGCCATACGCGTTGGTTAATCGGGGTATGCACGAAGGTCAAGCCTTAGCGTTGCACAAATCGCCACAATGTCGTAACTCGCGCCCATAGTCTTTTTTAACGCTGGAGCCACGCCCATGAGCACTCAAAAAAACGGGATCACCTATGCAGACGCAGGTGTCGATATTGATGCGGGTAATGAACTGGTTGATCGTATCAAACCAGCTGCCAAACGCACGACACGCCCCGGTGTTATGTCGGGGCTGGGTGGCTTTGGCGCGATGTTCGATCTTAAAGGGGCAGGGTACAAAGACCCGATCCTAGTGGCTGCTACCGACGGTGTTGGTACCAAGCTGCGCATCGCGATTGATACGGGCAACGTGGGCGGCGTTGGTATCGATTTGGTTGCCATGTGCGTCAACGATCTGGTTTGCCAAGGTGCAGAACCATTGTTTTTCCTAGATTATTTCGCAACTGGCAAGCTAGAGATGGACCAAGCGACCCGCATTATCGAGGGTATTGCCAAGGGTTGTGAACTATCTGGTTGTGCTTTGATTGGTGGCGAAACTGCTGAAATGCCGGGGATGTATCCAGCGGGCGATTTCGATCTTGCTGGTTTCTCAATTGGCGCGATGGAACGTGGCGCTGAGCTGCCCAAGGACGTTGCCGAGGGGGATGTGCTCTTGGGCCTAACCTCTTCTGGTGTGCACTCCAACGGTTACTCCTTGGTTCGTAAATTGGTTGAGCATTCCGGCCTAGCATGGGGCGATGATTGCCCATGGGCTGAGGGCACGTTGGGCGAGGCTTTGTTGGCGCCAACAACCTTGTACGTCAAAGGCGCGGTTGCTGCGATGGATGACGTGAATGCTCTTGCCCATATCACCGGTGGAGGCCTGACTGAAAACCTTCCACGTGTCCTGACAGATGGCATGGGCGCCGACATCAACTTGGATGCTTGGGAACTGCCTGCAGTGTTCAAATGGTTGGCTGCACAGGGTGGCATGGAAGAAGCTGAATTGCTCAAAACCTTCAACTGCGGTATTGGCATGATTGCTGTTGTTCCAGCAGATAATGTAGAAACGGCACGTACTGCATTCACGGATGCAGGACATGGTGTTGTTGAAATGGGCCATATTAATAAGGGCGAAGGCGTCTGTTATAAAGGCTCGCTTCTGTGACAAAGCGGGTTGCTATATTTGTCTCCGGAGGGGGATCAAATATGAGGGCATTGGTGCACGACATGCAGGGGGATCACCCTGCGCGTCCATGTGTCATTGTCTCAAACAACCACGATTCTGGCGGCATTGCATGGGCCAAAGAGCAGGGGATCGCGACTGAGTTTGTGGATCACCGTCTTTTTGGGAAAGACCGTGCCGCGTTTGAAGCGCAGCTGTCCAAAGCGTTAGACCGACATTCCCCTGATATGATCTGTTTGGCTGGCTTTATGCGGGTTTTGACGGCAGGTTTCGTGACCCCTTGGCATGGCAAGATGCTGAATATCCATCCATCGCTTTTGCCTAAATATAAGGGGCTGCACACCCATGTGCGCGCTTTGGAAGCGGGTGACAAAATCCATGGCTGTACGGTTCATGAAGTGACGCCGCTGCTGGATGATGGGCCGATTTGGGGGCAGGCCAAAATTGACGTTTTGGACGGTGATACCCCTGATACTTTGGCGGCCCGGATATTGCTCCAAGAACACAAATTATACCCTGCTGTATTACGTCGGTATTGCGTCGGTATGACGTCGGTGCTGTACCTGTAGATTGCGATGC